>JALHMO010000028.1 GCA_022844015.1 Reyranella sp.
CGACGTGCTCACCAAGATCGTCGCGCGACATCCCATGAGCCGCATCGACGACCTCCTGCCCTTCGCCTACGTCAAGCCGAAAGCTCTCGACCGCGCCGCGGCCTGACAACATCGCTTACCGACAAGATATCCGAGGGGTCAAAGACGTGCTCGAGCCCTTGGCAAGAGCGGTCGATCGCGACGCCGAAACGCTGGTCAGGCACGAGCGGCGGATCACGCGCCTCGAGGAACAGATCTCCTCTTGACCCAACGGCAGTCGCCCGCGCTTGGGCAGCGTCGTGTATCACCGCAACCGGCGTCGCTTCGGCTTGCTGCGCGAGGATCGCTTCGCGCACCTGTACGTCATCGGCAAGACTTGCGTCGCTCTCGGGTCATGGGTGGCTTGGTCCGTCGTTTTTCCGCTGTTAGGGATGAGCCGCGATGAGCATGTCGGCTTGTTTAATTCCGATAAGCACCGATTGCGGATCGCTCGTCACCGCATCCAGTAGGCTGGTCGCCGCCACCGCATCGATGGCACCGGCCCACACTGTGTGGTGCTCCTCCTGCTTGTGCACGAATTCGAGGCTGACCGCGACCTTGCCCATCAAGGTCGTGATGTCCGAGCCTTGCGCCCCGCTCATGATATTGACCAACACTGAGCCGACGAACTGGCCGGCCTGCAGCGTCGCCTTGATCTGGCCGGTCCAGTAGGCGAGCCCGCCGGCATCCGACGAGCGATTGAACAAGTTGTCGTAGACGCTGTCGAGGAACGTGCTGATCGCCGCGTCACTCGCCGCGAACGGGTTGGCAAGGAAGGGGTAGAGCGCCCTGGCCTCCTCGCTGATGCCAAACGAGCTCGCGATGTTGGCAAACAGCGTCGTCGGGCCCTGCACCGGCAGGCCGCGGACGAACTCGCCGACCCAGAAAGCGTGACCCCCCGCGTCGGCGGCGCGGCCGAAGAACGCGACGTAGGTCGCCGCGATCTGCTCGTCCGCCGTCAGCGCCAGCAGGTCGAGCGTCGTCGTCGCCCCGACATTGACCGGAACCACGTAGATGGTGGCCTGAGCATTACCTGTGAGCCAGGGATTATAGTGGTGCGGATTAACCAGGGTCATTGCAGAGTGGTAGGCGAAGCTGTCTACCCCCGTGAAGTTCGGGCTGGGTGTGTAGGTGAAGCTGCCGTCAGTGGAGAGCTGCAGCGACCCATGCTCTGGGGCCGTCGCCAGCGTCGCTGATACTGGGCTAAACACCGGGTCAAACGGCACGTCGTTGCTCAACACACCCATCGCGACCGTGCTGGTCAGGACTTGGCCGTGGGTCACTACATATGCGTCATCATGGGCGATATCGTCATTCACGATGGTGCTCGTTGCACTACCTGAGGCAAGGACCAAGCCCGGCGACAAGTTTGACAGCGTTACGGTGAAGTCCTCGATCGGTTCCACAAAGGTGTCTCCCACGACATTCACCGTAATCATCTTTGACGTCTCGCCCGGCGCGAACGTCAGCACACCATACGGCAACACACCACCTTCGAAGTCCGACGCAGTTGACGAACCAGACACCGCCCAGGACACGCTGTGCGACGACAAGTCGTCCCTAGGTTGGGTGACTGTGAACGTAAAGGTTGTTATCCCGCTGTCGCCTTCATACTTCCAGGAATTGGTCGCTGCAATTATGACCCCGTCATCGTTGAGAATGGTACCAGGTGCGCCACCGCCGATGATCTCCATACCGAACGACGCGTTCTCCAACGTCACAGTGAACTCTTCGTTTGGTTCTACAACTGCGTCACTAACGACGCTCACGGCAACTGCCTTCGTCGTTTCACCGGCCGCAAATGTCACCACTCCCGACGGGAGCGCGCCACCCGCGAAGTCCGCTGCATTCGCCGGATTGAAACCTGCACCATTCACGACCCAGGACACGCTCTGCGATGTCGAGACATCGCCATATCGCGTGACCGTAAAATGGAGCAATGTCGAACCGCTATTGCCCTCCGACTTCACTGCGTCTGCCGGTACAATGTCTACCGTCGAGCCAAACGTATCGTCGTTCAGAATGGCGCCAGCGACACTGGCCGTGTCGATAGCCAGGCCCGGCGACGCCCCCAACAGGCTCACCGTGAAGCTCTCGTCGGGCTCCACAACTGTGTCCGCGACGACGTAGAATCCAGTCGTGAACGATATCACGCCCGAGGCAAAATCTATTGTCCCCCCTGGAAGAACCCCGCCTGGGAAGAGAAAATCCTCAGCCGAGGCAGGATTGCTCCCCGATCCGGACACTGTCCAGGAAACACTTTGTGATACCCAGACGTCACCGGTTCGAGTGACTGTAAACTCGAACGGCGTCGGATCGCCATTACCCTCAGGCTTAACTAGGTCCGCAAACGTGATCGATACACTCGACTCGTCATCGGTCTGGATTGTGCCGATGACGCTGCCGGTGACGATGGTGAGCCCGGCTGAGGCGTTGGCCAGGGTGACGGTGAATCTCTCGTCGAACTCGCTAATGGTGTCACCTTGGACGTTCACGATGACGATCTTGGAAGCCTCGCCGCTGCCGAAGGTCACACTGCCCGAAGGAAGGACGCCGCCGGCAAAGTCCGATGCCGTCGCCGGCGCGAAGCTGGTACCCGCGACCGACCAGGACACGCTCTGCGTGGCCGAGGTATCGCCACTGCGGGTCAGGGTGAGGGTGAAGGCGGTGATGCCGCTGTTGCCTTCGACCACGCTGTCGGTGGTGGTGGCGATCGACACCTCGGCGTCGTCGTTTAGGATGGTAGTGACGGCCGTCGCGGCAGCAATTGTCGCGCCTGCGCTCGGGTTCGACAGGGTTACGCTGAAGCTTTCGTCGGCTTCAACAGCCGCGTCGCCTACCACGTCGACGGTAATGACCTTCGAAGTCTCGCCCGCTCCGAAAGTCACCGTTCCGGATGGCAGAACTCCGCCCACGAAGTCCGCCCCGTCTACGACGCTGCCGCCTACCACCCAGGTCGCGCTGTGGGCACCGCTGAGATCGCCAGTACGGGTCACGGTGAAGGTAAACGGCGTCGTCCCCGATTGACCTTCTGGTTTGGCCGCGCTGGTCGCCGCGACCGAAATGGTTGCCGCAGGTGGAGGCAAGGAAGACACCAACACAATGCCATCGGAGAAGATGAGTTGCTGAATATTGGTCAGCGTGTCCGAACCTTCAGGGCCAGAGACATGAACGGCACCGTCA
Organism: Reyranella sp.; assembly: GCA_022844015.1. Taxonomy (GTDB): domain Bacteria; phylum Pseudomonadota; class Alphaproteobacteria; order Reyranellales; family Reyranellaceae; genus Reyranella. The sequence continues at coordinate 3,202 of JALHMO010000028.1, forward strand.
TCTAAGATGACCTGATAGCCCGAACGGGGTCCGGCATAGATTGCGATGTTGAACCCAATGCCGCCATCAATAACGTCGTCGCCATCGCCTCCATCCAGGATGTCGTCGCCGCCATCACCGTAGAGACTATCGTTGCCTGAACCACCCCGTAGCCAGTCCTGACCTTCACCGCCTCGAATGGTTTCGTTTCCGGGGCCTCCGGCGATCTGATCATCGGCCGCTGTTCCGTTTAGCACTCCGCTGCCGTTTGTGATGGTAAGGCCCTGCAACGTGCCCGTAATCGTAAGGCTCACAAATGCGGTGGTAGTGTGACCTTGACCATCGGCAATCGTATACGTAAACATGTCGCTCGCTGCCTGGCCGACGTTTAGGCCCGCGAACTTTCCGTTCGGATCGTAGACAAAGCGACCATCGGGGTTCACAATAAGCTCTGCTCCCGAGCTGAGTACCAGGAATTTGGCGACGCCAGTAGCAACTCCGTTCACCGCTACTACGGAAATGGTATTGCCGTCTGGGTCGCTGTCGGCGCCGTTGCCGTTGTCCGCCAGCACATCACCGGAGACGGGACTATTTTGGTCCGTCAAAACTACGTCGTTGTTCGCTATAGGCGGCCGATTGTTCAGACGATCTGTGACAAAGACATCTGACAATGTCCCGTTTATGTCGACTGGAATCAGATTGGTCGAAGTCGAGTCAAACGCGATGAACCGACCATCCCCGCTCATTGACGGATTGGACGCCGATCCGTTGCTGTCTGTTCCATTGGTCGAAGAAGCGAGTGTGAAGGTTTGCGTTTCGCGATCGTACACAAAGACGTCGGGATGACCGTTGGAGTCGCCAAGCGAGGGGTTGTCGACATCGGAGCGGAATGCTAGGTATCGCCCGTCGGCGGTAATCGCTATTTTGCTGTTATCAGGAGTGAGCTGGGACATCGGAAGGCGTTGAAGAGAATTGACCGCACGATCAAATACGAACATGTCCGTCTCGCTATTTGTGTCACCCGTCACCAGATTGGTCGCGCGGCTCCAAAAGGCAACGACTTGGCCATTCGCGCTGATCGAAGGACTGTAGCTGTTACCGTCGGGATTCCCACCATTGATGCCTTTCGAAAGAAGCGTGGTCTCTCCGGTTGACAGGTCCTTCAGGTAAACATCAAAGGTTCCGCCCCCTGCGTTCTTCCAGCTCATGAAAGCGACATAGCGACCGTCATCGCTAATCGAGGGGTTGGAATTGATGGTATTGACATGAATGGTAGTGTCCGTTCCCGTTTGCAGGTCGCGGACCACGATGTTTGTCGCCGCCAGCGAGTCCACTTCAGCAACCGCAAAACGGCCATTGCCGCTGATTGACGCGTCCCATGCTCCGAGTACGGTGGAGCTTCCGAAGTTGGAGACCGTCCTGTGCGGAAAAATGATCGTTGAAACGCCGGTCTCGAGATCCGCCAAGTAGATGTCCGACGGGCCGCTGATCACATCTCCCTTGCGGGCCTGTCCTCGGAATACGACATATCTGCCATCGTTACTGATCGATGGATCGAAGCAGTCTATACCGGCCGCGATCCGATTGACCGACCCAGACTGAAGGTCTTTGACGAATATGTTGTACTTGCCGTCCGTGTCATCGGGTACCAAATTTCGAGCGAAACTCGAAAAAGCGACATAGCGACCGTCTGCGGTGATACTTGGAGTGCGACTGGAACTGTAGCCGTTTACCCCACTGATCTCCGCAGAGGCAACCGTGATCGTGTGGACATCGCCTGCGAAAACTTGGCGCTGTAGTACCTCTGTCGCCGTCTTGGTGATGCCGTCAGCAAACTGAAAGTGCTCGATGTTATAATACCAGTCGTCGCCTTCGGCGCCGACAATGCGAAGCGTATTCGCGGAGCCGGAGATCGTATACCCTGTGCCAAAGGTATACGAAAGGATGGCAGTGTCGATTCCACCCTGATCGGAGTATTTCCAGTCTCCGTAGATGACGTCGTTGCCGGCGCCTCCTTTTAGGACATCGTCGCCAGGACCGCCCCGCAGATCGTTGGGGCCAGAATCGCCGTAGACCTGATCATTGCCAGCTCCCATCCAGATATTCTCGATGGAAGTGAGCTGCTCGGTATAAAAGCCCGGGAAAGTGGCGATGCCCTGGGCCAGATCGATAAAGCCGTGAACGCTCGCCGGTTGATAGGAGTAGTCGACGGTGTCGCTGCCCGGGCCACCGTCAAACGTGTCCTGACCTGCGTATCCAGTCAGAACGTCATTACCGCCGCCGCCGTGGATAACATCAGGTCCGCTGGTGCCGGTCAGATACTCCGAACTGTCGTTGCCAACAACAGTGGCGCCGCTACTGACAACGCTCGCGGTGCCCTCACTACCACTAGCGCCACCACCAGCCTGCGTCACACCACCATCGCTGACGTCCCCACCGGGCGCTGTGCCTCGACTTTGATCCCACAAGCTGTTGACATATATGGTGCGATCGGCAAATTGGAGCCTCTCGACGTCATAGAGAGTATCTGTCCCGTCCACGTCATGTGCGGGGCCGGCCTTGGCAGCAACAACGACGCGGTGACCCCATCGTTTCAGCTCATACATGCCGAACGAAAGCTGAAAGACCACGGTATCAACGCCATCATCTCCATACAGCGAATCATTTCCGGCAAGACCGGCGAGTGTATCGTCACCTGTATACCCTTTAATTATATCAGTGGTGCTTGTGCCGACTAGGTTGTAGTCGAAGCTCAGAAACTCGGAAGCGCCGGGATAAAAGATTGTTGGAAGAGGTAAATCAAAAATGACCAGTGAAAGGGGTAGGTTGGGTGGGAGATCGAGGCCAACGACCCGTAAGACCGACGCAATTACCGAATTGCTGTTGAGATCTGAAGGCTCGTATGGAATTGCTGCATTTTCGATATTACGAGCTTGTTGACCTAGGAGAGACCATAGACCCGCAGCGCTACGTCCGCCCAGATCCAAATCTATCGCTCCGCGCTCCGCAGAGGTTTGGTCACCACGCCGATCCGGGGAGTCCGGGTGTTCGAGTAAGAGGTCACCCGGTATCGTTCTGATAGTACCGTAAGAACTCTCATCGCCCTCGTGTCCGCCGTTGAGTAACCACTCTTGGCCGGCATCATCCTGATATACGAGGTACAGATGCCCAAATACGCCTAGGACTCCGCCTAATCGCTTGCCTTCGAGAGATATCTTGCTCATCGCCGCCCCCCGCGCAGCGCAGAGCCAAGCTGCGCGCCCCAACGAGCTACTGCCCCGAATTTGGGTTGCATAGGTGGTGGACTATGTCAACAGCTTTGGACCTTGTTGCCGTCGCCGGCGGGTTGATCCAGACGGCTTAAGGCAAGGTACTCGGCCTGGTCTGGGGCCTCAAGACGGCGGAGGTTCCCGAGGGAAGTGACGTTGGGAGGCTGGGGTTCCCCGCCTTGGAGGGGGTGCTGGCCGATCGAACAGAGAGCAGTGTCACCTTGCCGGTGTCGCCGGCGTAGCAGGCTACTGTTTCGGCTCCCAGTGGCTCGGGGAAGTTCGGCGTTTTCACCGGTAGCGACCATCCAGCAGACGACCAGCTGGGTGGAAGGGCGGAGGCAACTGCGAGTTGCTCTGACCTGCTGTAGACCGGATGGCGGGGCAGGTGTCATGGCCGCGGGAGCCCCAGTCTCCTCTCTCATAGCGATGTATTTATTCGTAGTAGGTCAGCTATAATCACGAGATAACCTATCATCGTCAGGAAGCACCGCAGTAGTGCCCTTCTCTTCCACTGAAACAGTAGGGAGTGGACTAAGAACATGGAGTTCAGAAAAAAGGCGAGCACGAGCAACCAAAGCCGCGGAAAGAACGAAACCAGCTTTGCCTGCGGTGAATAGTTTGTGAGAGCAATGTCAGCGACGCCGACTTGGACCACCATTAAAATGGAAGTTGCTATAAAAAAGCACAGCAGCAGACTAGATAAAGCAACTCGCACGGCACAATCGTAGCACAGACTACTGCCCATGGGGGAAATGTTGATTTCAGAACTTGGGGGGCCAGCTCGGTGCTATTTACCCAGCCGAAGCACAACCTCGACCTCCAGAGCCTCACCAGGCGCGAGCGATCTTCGCGCGTCTGCGTCGGGGAATACGTGCAGCCTTGCGACCTTGCTTCAGGTTGGGACTTGCTCGCCGAGCAGTCTATCAGGTCGTGTCGGTTGTCGGCGAACATTGCCAACGTCCCGGCCAATCGTCGAGCGCGTCAGTCACCGCTCCAAAGGCGGCGCTTGGCATCGAAGACCGCGGAGGGCCATCGCTGGTCGCAATCGTGAAGGGGGTGGCGCCAGAGCATTCGCCCCTCATGCGAAGCGGCCTTAGCTGGATAGGCTTGGCGAATGGCCGACGATCTCACGTACCTGGGCCGCGTCACGTATCACCGCGACCGGCGCCGATTCGGCTTGCTGCGCGAGGATCGCTTCGCGCACCTGTACGTCATCGGCAAGACCGGCGTCGGCAAGAGCACGCTCCTGTGCAACATGGCCCGGCAGGATGCGACGCGGGGCGAAGGCTTTGCGCTCATCGACCCACACGGGGACCTCGCTTCGACGCTCTATCGGGAAGTCCAAGCGACCGGACGGCGCGACGTCGTCTATCTCGACGCCACAGACCCCACCCAGCCGTACGGATACAACCCCCTCCGCCAGGTGCGGCCGGAGTTCATTCCGCTGGCGGCGTCCGGGCTCTTGGAAGTCTTCAAGAAGATGTGGAGCGACGCCTGGGGCGTGCGCATGGAGCACATCCTGCGCAACTGCCTGTACGCGCTCTTGGAGCAGCCGGACGCCACCCTCGCGGACATCGGGCGCCTGCTCAACGAGAAGTCGTATCGGCGGCAAATTGGGAGCGCACTCTTGAATGACGCCGTGCGCCGCTTCTGGCTCACCGAATTCGAGCGGTACTCTTTCGGGTACCGCGCGGACGGCGCGGCGGCAATTCACAACAAGGTCGGGGCATTTCTCGCGGACCCGGTGATGCGCCGCATCGTGACAGAGCCCCGGGAGCCGATTTCCCTCAGACGCATCATGGACGAAGGCCAGGTGCTCCTCGTCAACCTCGGGAAGGGCCGGATCGGAGAGGACAGCTCGTCCCTCCTCGGCGGGCTCCTCGTGACGACGATCGGTCTCGCCGGGTACAGCCGCGCCGATACGGCGCCTGCGGCGCGCCGCGACTTCTTCGCATATGTAGACGAATTCCAATCCTTCACGACGCTGGCCGTCGCCGACATGCTCTCGGAGCTCCGGAAGTACCGGGTCGGCCTCTGCATGGCCCACCAGTACCTGCACCAACTCGAGCCCGAAATCCGGCATGCCGTCCTGGGCAACATCGGCAACCTGGTGGCGTTCCGGCTTGGCGCCGAGGACGCGCCGTACATCGCGCGGGAGCTGCTGGAAGAGGTGCAAGAGCGCGACCTCCAGAGCCACCCGAATCATCACATGTACGTCCGGCTGCTCATTGAGGGCGAGCCGAGCAAACCCTTCAGCGCGGTCACGGAGATGCCTGCGCGGTCGGCCACCTGAGGGAGCAGGCGCTCAGCGCGGATCCCTCGTTGATCCCCTGTACCGGGCAACTCAAGCGCACTCGAAGATTGCAATAGTGGCTTACAATTCTTCCAATGATACACTTCGGGCATGGTGTATTTTCGAGGCGATCGGCTGTTCGCTGTCTCTTCCGCGATTTTTGCAGTTGTGGGCATCGCACAGCTCATTGTCGCTTTTGTCGACCCGCTGCCACTACCTATAGTGCAGCAGGTTGTGCCCACTTCCAGCCTCATTTTTGCGGCAACATTGTTCGTGGTGTGGGTTTTGGGGTTCGCAATTTTTGTGGTTGCCGTCACTCGGGCGGTGATGCGTAGGCGGATTTCATAGGCTTTGTCGACGGAGAGGAGTGATGGTACGGAGGATCATTGCGGTGGGTGGTGCGTTCTTCGCTTTTTCTGCGGCGCCCGCCGACGCCCAGGGGCCGTGCGGCTTGCGCTGCGCTCAATGGCTAAACCAAGGAACAAACACGCTCTCTCGGTGTGCGCCAACCGGGTGCGGAGTTCCGATGATGTACCAAGGCGCGCAGATGATGATGCGCCAGCCTCCCAGGGTGCCGCCGAGCGCAACCTGGCAGCCAATGTATCGAGTTCCCCAAGGGTACCGGCCGCCGCCTAGCCGATACTATTATCGCTGATTGTCGCGGCGGCGAGCCAACCAAGCCCTTCGGCGCGGCAACGGAGACGCCTGCGCCGTCGGGCAACTGAGGGAGCAGGCGCTCAACGCGCCCCGCAATCCCCCGCTATGCGGGCGTGCAGCGCAAGCCCTGCCATCGCCGCGCACTGGGAATTCTTCCCGTACCCTTGCAGCGACCACAGGTCTCGCCACCGGACTTGCCGGTGCCTTCGCATCGCGGACATTTCTCAAGCTCAACCGCGCCTTCACGTCCGCTCGGAAGCCTTTCAATTCCCATCTTTGACCTCCCTAGGTTGAGTCGACACTGCCCGATTTTGTCTCTGAGATCAACACGGGTTGTAGAGCTATGGTGGACTACACTGCTGCGCCGTCGGAAGTCTGGCCGCTGCGTCGATGCGCTCGCGAGCATTTTGGGTTCCTGCCACGCCACGAGGAGTACGAAGGCGCGTCTTAAGATTCGTCTGAATTATGTGGAAGGACTTCGAAGGTTGGAATGACGAGAAGCAGAGCATCGATCGTCGTCCGGACGCGCCGTTCTATCATGAGCGGGAGGTGTGGTGGTGTCGCCCCGCCATCCGTCTCGATCGGCGCGAACCATATCGGGATGGTGTTCGCGCGCCCACTCAAGGAGCGTGTAGACCGTGCGCTGTACCTCCACCGCCTGGTCGACCGAGGAACTTGGCAAAGGTCGCAGGCAGTATTGAACGATGTCAGCTCTTCATCGCCTCGGACGCGGGCGTTGACGAAGGCGCACACGATTGGCTCCGCCGCGCCTGTGTTGAAGGCCCAGGCCAGTCCGGCACGCCTCGCCTGGGCAGCCTCCTTGCGCGTTTCGCCAAGCTTCGGCATGGGACGGGAACCGATGCGCGTCCGGTCAATCCAGTGCTGCATTGCGTGGGCCTTCGCCCATGTAGTGAAGTGGAAGACGAAATAGCCGGCATCCTCGTCGTCCGGTCGGAAGAGATCGTCGCGCGTGATCATGGCGACCTACGACATGCGCCGTCGCCGGGCCTCCGGTGTGTCGCCACTTCGCTTTCGGACCAGGAGAGCATAACGGGAACATGACACATGGTCATCAAACTACACCAGCACTTGATACTGTCGTCCGCACACCCACGTTATTTTGTATGGCGACCTTCACCGAAGAAGCGGGACACTGGCCCTGCAAGTGCAATGACTGCGGTCACGAGTTCCACGTGGTCATCCGCCTCATTCGCGAGCGCAAGTACCGGGTGACGTGCCCCGGCTCGGCGCACGTCGCAGGAGGCTTGTCCATGGTGGTCTCCCAGAGCGTGTTCGATGACCAGCTCGAGCAGACACGGAAGGGATTGTTCGATCCCTACGCCGGTATGTTCCGTCTCAGCCCGCCCGATCACGCGGTCTATTTGATTGGTACCAGCCACGGCTATCAGGTTGAGGGTCAGGCACCCGCCGGCGCGTTCAGCGGACTGATTGGGTCCTACCTGGACTCGGTTCCCGTCGGCTTGATTGCAGAGGAAATGAGCCTGGAGGGTCTGGCCCGGCACGGCGCCGTTGCTTCGGTGTGCAAGCGCTTGGCCGAGAGCCGGGGGCTTCTCCATCGCTACTGTGACCCGGATATGGCGACGCGCAGCAGTCACGGAATTCAGGCCCTGGAGCCAATCATATTGCAGGGCCAGCGGTCCGGTCTTTCAGACGAGGAGATCGCGCGCCAAGTCCGAGAGCTGGCGTATGATCCTCGCGAGCAGTACTGGCTGGCTCAGCTGCTCGAGCCGGACCGCTGGCCCATTCTGTTCGTCTGCGGAGCCGACCACGTCGATAGCTTCGCCGAAAAGGTCCGGGCACTCGGGCGTCCCGTCATGATTCTGGAGCGCGACTGGGCGCCGCCGGTCGCTTCACCCTCCGCCCAGCCTAACAGGTTGGCCCCGTAGAACTCCGCGCACATGGGCGGAAAGGTCTGATCTGCCTCCGCCGTCGCGAGGCCATCGAAGGACGTGTTGTCAACGTAGTCCTTCCAGTGGCGACCGAAAGGTACCATCGAGAATTCGACACTGTGACCGCACCTTGCCATGACGGCCCGCACGACATCACCGATGCGCCCGCGCCCGCGACTGTCGAAATGAGGTGGAATTTCAGGGGCGACCATACGCACGTCGCGTGCCTCGGCGCTGGATGCTTGGCCAGCGGCGGCGACAAAAAGCGCGGCCAGCAGGGCCAAGGCGAAACAGGTCTTCAAGCTGTGGTCCTCTCTCGGCTGATGGTGGCGCAGGTTATCTCAGGCTGGAGGGGCGACCTGTAATTGATCCATTTTGGAAGCTATTGCTGGGGCGCCGGCCTTGGATCGTACTGCTGTTGATCGGTATTCCACCGTGACTGTGTGTGGAACCGCGGTTGGCGTCTGTCGCGAGAGGTGTTGTGATTGGCGGACCATTCAATGGTAGGCTTAAGCAGGTGCTGTCACCAGGCGCAGACTCTGTCCGCAGCTTACCTTGAGGAGCGGAGGAGACACTGTAAGCGAGGTAGTGCCATGCGTACGACCAGCCTGTTCGTTGCTCTTGCGGCCGTGTTCGGTGCGGCCACTGGCAAAGCTGACGAGTTCCGATCTTCAGATCTCCGCGCCAGCAATAATCCCTCGGTCCAGGCCGTAAACTACATGGGCAAGCTCGTTCGCGACCGCACCCACGGTCGTCACACCATCAAGATGCTGCCGCCAGCTACTGCCACGGACGACTTCACCATCCAGCAAGTCAAACGTGGCAATATTGCTATGGCGCGGGTCGGCGTTGCGGCCTTCCATGGTCTCGTCCCAACCACGGTCGTGCCGTCGTTGCCGTTCGTGTTCGGGTCCAAGCAGCATCAGCGGCAGGTGCTCGACGGCCCGATTGGCGAGCAGATCCTTGCCGACATGGAGGACGAAGGCTTCATCGGTCTTGCCTTCTACGACGTCGGTGCGCGTTCCTTCTATAGTGCGAAGAAACCGATCCGGACCGCCGCCGATATGAAAGGGCTCAGTGTTCGCGTCCAATCCGGCGATGTCCTTACGCCGCTGCTGCAGGTTATGGGTGCGATCCCCAAACAGATCCCATATCTCCGTCTCTACGACTCTTTCAAAGTCGGAGTCGTAGATGCGGGAGAGTTTGACCTGCCGACCTATGAAGCATCGCGTCACTACGAGGTGGCGAAGTACTATAGTCTGACCGAACACAACTGGACGCCAAGCATTCTAGTATTCTCGAAGGCGATATTTGACCGGCTTTCGCATGAGGACAAAGCAATTCTGCGTGCCGCCGCCAAGGAGTCGGCTATCTATCATCGCAAGATTTGGGATGAGTACGAGCCTTTGGCGCGCAAGGCTGCTGAGGCGGCCGGCATGCAGCTCATTACCGATGTCGACCGCAAGTCATTCGCTGACGTAATGGTGCCGGCACGGGCGAGGGTTGCGACCGTCCAAAGGCAGACGGAGTTACTCCGCCTCATTGCGGCGGACGCAGTCAACTAACGCACTTGATGGCGCAAGGCGCAAGTCGTCCGACGCGAAGCCATCCTGGCGTGCTTGTACGGGCCGAAGCGGCGAAGCTCGTTCGCAGTGTCAGCACGGTGTGATTGAGGCGCAACAAGAGCTTGTCGACGGCCCGCTTGTTCTGCTCGATGCGAGCTTCTCCATATCGATGACGCGTGTCGATGAGAGCGCGGCCCGCCTAAAGTCAGGCGTCCTGGCCTGCCTGCTCCCCGCGGGTGCCATCCAAGTCGAGGGTGTCGCCGCCGCCCCCCAGTGCCGATCAGCACCAAGGGCAAGGGGCGAGGGCGTCAGCTGCACTAGAACAGCCTCTCGACGACGATGCCAGACTTGTCGACCAGCGCCGCGCATTGCAGCTCGATTGCGTCGGCGACCTTCCAGTTGATCGTAGCATCGACGCTCGCATTGAGCGTCGGAAGATAGGTCGCACGATGGGCGGCCGGCGGCTCGATGGGCCCGCCTGAAACCCACCATGTTAGACCGCCGGTCTCGGCTTTCGAAATTCGCGCAGCCTCAGGGTCGTTGCGCACGGCTCCGGCTGCCACTCGCCTGCTGAAGCTCGAGTACTCGAGTACCCTGCTCGACAGGCTACCCGGCTCGGCCCTCACGGCGATCGCCTGGTACTGGCCCTCGCGCACGTCAACCTGTCGGGTCATACCGAACGCATTTGCGCCAATGTAACTGTCCTGCCGCGAGAGCTTGAATTTACTCGTGGGGATCAAGACGAAGTCTTTGGTGCTGGTGGAGCCGCCGAGCGTGTTCGCCATCGTCGCGGCCACCTGTCCCGCTCGCGCCTCTGCCTTCTCGCCGACCCGAGGGCAGGGTCCCGAGGCGATGTTGGCTTGGATCTTGTTGTGCACGAAGTCTGCCCACACATCGATCGGCCTCCTACTGCCGACCTTCGGGTCGTGCATAACGCGCGCGTGGTAGTAGCTCGTCATCGCGGCTTCGCTCGGCTTGTAGAAGTCAGAAATGGTCGCCTGTGTCGTGGCTGGCGCGCCGCCGCACGCACCCATTGCGAACGTCGCCGCCACAACAATCGTCGTCCTGTGCATCCGGCTCATGACGGCATCTGCCCGCGCAACGGCGTGCAGAACTCCACCATGAATGAGAGCGGCCAGCGAAGCGCGTTGATCGTATCCGCCATCACGTTAAGGCGGGCAACGGGGTCACCGGCGGCGACGCGCGCTTGCGTCTTCGCTTCCACCGCCGACCAATAGACAGGTCGAATGCCGGCCCAGAGCACTTCGCACACCGGCCCCGGCAGCCTGCCATTGTCTGCGATAGATACCGTCGAGCAGCCATGACGGCGAGTACCGCCATCCCCGCCATCGTCTTGCACATCGCAATGGGCCTCCTTGTGCCCGACTGTTGCTGCGCGGCCTGTTCGCCGCCCTTGGTAAGAACAGTATGCCTGATCCGCCGCCAGGAACGTTTTGATCGTCACAGCTCGATCAATGGGCATACGCTAGGTTCCGTTGAGGTGGCGGGTGAGGGTGCCTTTGTCCCAGCCGAGGTGCCGGGTCACCTGGGAGAAGGTCAGTCCAAACTTCGGTCGGTCGTCGACACCGGCACCGATCTCGCTGCCATCCGAAGTGGCAGAGATAGGGTGACGTACCGCTTTGCCGGGCAGGCTTTGGGTGCAGGTGGGGTGGCAGGATCATCTAGGTTGAGTCGACATTGCCCGATTTTGTCTCCGTGATCAACGCCGGTTGTGGAGCTGCGGTGGGCTACACTATTGCGCCGACGGACCTCGACCACTGCATCGATGCGCTCAAGAGCGATCGGAGAGGAGGAAGGCAAGCAGGCGCGGGCGCTTCTCTCGCAGATTCGCGTTATCGACACGAAACGTCTTGTACCCAAAGTCGGATACTTGGACCAGAAAGTGTTCGTAGTTATTCCAAATACGCTGTTTACGGTCTCGAAGACTATGGCAATTTTGGCAATCAAGGTGATTGGCGTTAAGCCCGTTAAGATCATGGGTACCGATCCACCGTTCGACCCGACCGGCTCTTCGACGTTTACCTTCCGCTACTACGACCCACGCTCTCACAAGATGCTCGTCATCACTGAGAAGCAGGATTTCAAGCTCTCGACGAAGATCCCAATGGCGTAGGGCTCACTTGCGGATTCCGACGCGAAGCCGGCTACTCGTTCCGGAGCAATCCGGCACCGGTTCCGATTTGAAGTCGGCCACCCTGTGATTGGTGGGCGCTCGATCGCTGGTTGAACCGCATAGGCTCCCCGGCCTGGCGGCCTCGCCCGAAGCCGCTTCGGCTTGGCGCAGGCCGCTCAGCAGGGGGAGCGGATGCCCAGCCGAGAGAGCTGATGCGTTGTGTCAAGGGAGAATTGCGGCTCAAGGCCGAGGGATTGAGTGATCGGGCGATCGCGCGCAGCACGCGCCTGGCCCGCAGCACAGTGGGTGATTATGCAGCTCGTGCTGCGGCAGCGATGCCGAACGACGCCCGCCGGCGGGCGTCCGCCACCCCGGCCGACATCGATCGGTATCGATGGCCGGATTGCTCCGGAATGGGTGGCCGACATCAGTCGGAATGCCCGGCCGGCCTCATCGGAATCCGCAAAAATCTTTGGCGCTTTTCCACAGGCAAGAAATCTGAGGCTAGAGCGAGGCTACCACTGCCTCTGCGACCTGACAGGCATCCGTCATCCAACAAGCGCCCGAAGCTTGGGCATGATCTCGGACTGCCAACCACTGATGCCGTGACTGACTTGAGCGATACGCCCCTCTACTGCGAGGAAGAATCTTGGTGACCAATAGTCGCTAGATCGACTCGGCTTCGGGATCCACCGTTCTTTATTGGCAATGAACTCTTGTAGCACCCAGTGGAGGTCGTTTGGCCATTGCGATGGATCCAGCACCATTTTCCGCCGTATCGAGTACACACTCCGATAGACGACTCGGGAGAATTGTTCGGTCTGAACCCACTGATCCTCTACCTGGCGACGCCAGGCTAGACAGGGACCTCAACCAGCAAATGAAACCATGACAACAAGCGGCTTGTGCGCCGCCGCCTCGACGCCCAACGGAGAAACCAGAGGAACAGCCAAGGCAGCCCCCATCAGAACCTTGCGGCGCGGAATCATTTCACCACCCAGTTTCACCATGAAAACCGTACGGGTGAATCCTGCTCCGGTCAATCAACCTTGGGGGCAGGCAATGGAGAAGGCTTCGGACGCAGGGATTCCCGGTTTCATTGCGGGCACCATCCTCAACACTACACCTCGCCACATGCAAACCATCCTCGCCCCTCCTCGTGTTGACCGTCAGGGCGAAAACGAGGTGAGGGCTGCAAATAAAGTCGCCGCCTTTCCACAGGCAAGAAAATTGAGGCTAGAGCGAGGCTAGCCAAAACAGGTCCCGTGGCCGGAGATCGAAAAGCCAAACCCGATCAATGAGTTAGTGGCGCGCCCGAAGAGATTCGAACTCCTAACCTTCTGATCCGTAGTCAGATGCTCTATCCAGTTGAGCTACGGGCGCACGGCCGGGGCGACCGCAGTCGGGTCCGGCGAAGAGGGGCGCACCCTAATGAAGTTGGGGACCGGTTGCAAGCAGCAGGATAACCATCGGGCAAAGCGGCATGTCAGCGGTCAAGTGCCTCAATTGATTGGAGAATCGCCTCTCCTGGTCGCCTCCCGCAGCGATACCATGGCAGTTGCGTGCCAGCGTCGGTGAGTCGCAAACACCGGAGATTCGGCCCGCAAACCACAAATACGCATCGCCGATCCGCCTATCCCACCATCGCGCGCCGGCGGGCGGCGCGATAGTCTCCCCGCCATGGCTCATCGCCTCCTGTCGCTGCTCGGGCTCCTCCTCGGCCTCGCGGTCCTCCCCGCCCTGGCCCAGCCGGCCGTGTCCGACGCCGACCGGTCGGCAATCCGCGACACGATCCAGTCGCAGGTCGAGGCGTTCCGGCGCGACGATGGCGAGGCCGCCTTCGGCTATGCCTCCCCCGATATCCGCCGCATGTTCGGCACGTCGGACGTGTTCATGGAGATGGTGCGGCAGAGCTACCAGCCGGTCTACCGGCCGCGCGTCTTCGACTTCCGCGAGATCGTCGACCTTCAGGGCCAGCCGACGCAGAAGGTCCATGTCGTCGGGCCCGACGGGCGGCCGGTAACGGCGCTCTACCCGATGACCCGGCTGCCCGACGGCACATGGCGGATCAACGGCTGCTATCTGCAGGCGCCGGACGAACCCTCGGCCTGATCCCACGGCATTTTGCTCATGAAAGGCGTCTCGCCCAAGGTGCTGGGCCTGCTGGCTGCGCTCACCCTCGTGTGGGGCACCAACTGGCCGCTGTTCAAGATCGCGCTCGACGAGTTGCCGGTGGCGACCTTCCGCAGCCTCGTGCTGGCCACGGCTATCTTGACCCTGGGCGTCATTCTCGTGATGCGCCGCGAGAGCTTCGCCGTCCCGCCCGGCCGCTGGCCGGCGCTGGTCGTCGCCTCGGCGACCAACATCCTGATCTGGAACATCGCCACCTCGCTCGCCGTCCTCTACATCCCGTCCGGCCACGCCTCGGTGCTGGCCTACACGATGCCGCTGTGGGTGGCGCTGCTGGGCTTCGTGGCGTTCGGCCAGCGCCTGACCGGCCGGCTGCTGGCCGCCATCCTGATCGGCGCCGCCGCCGTCGCCGCGCTGATGGCGCCAAACTTCGCGCGCTATGCCGAGGCCCCGCTCGGGCTGTTCTGGGGCCTGTTCGCCGGCTTCTGCTGGGCCATCGGCACGTTCGTGGTCAAGCGCACCAGCTGGCCGGGCATGGGGATGTCGCTCACCTTCTGGCAGGTCGTGATCAGCCTGCCGCCGGTGCTGATCGGCGCGGCGATCCTCGACGGCCTGCCCGAGCGCTGGCCGTCGGCCGCGGCGCTGGCCGCCACGATCTATACCGGCGCCATCCCGATGGCGTTCGGCACCGTCGCCTGGTTCGCCCTGGTGAAGCTGCTGCCCACCCAGGTCGCCGCCCTGTCGTCGATCGCCATCCCGATCGTCGCCATCGTGAGCGGCGTGCTGCTGCTCGACGAGCCCTTGTCGCTCCTGCAGGCGCTCGCCATCGCCTCGACGGTGGTGGCGCTGTGGCTGGCGCTGGTTCCAAGCCGCAGACCGTGATCTCGTTTGGTCGAGGCACCAAAGAACAGCTCACCCTGAGGAGGCCGCGTAGCGGCCGTCTCGATTCGGGCGAAGTAACCTTCGCCGTTTGGTCGGCCAAAGCACGTCTGTTACCGACCCTTCGAGACGGCCGCTACGCGGCCTCCTCAGGGTGAGGTCATTCTTTGGTGCCTACATCCAAGAAAATCACGCCCCAGCCTGGATTTCCGCGGAGCCGGACCCTCTCCATGGAAATCCAGGCTAGACGACCGGCAGCGACAGCGGCGCGATCTCCTCGGCGGCGCGATGGGCGTAGTCGTGCTTCTGCGAGTCGCGCAGCATGCGGGCCTGCGCCTCGGCCAGCCGCTCCATCGCCGCCGCCGGGTCGAGATGCAGCGGCGCGCCGTCCTGCAGCACCACCTCGCCGCCCACCAGCACGGTGCGCACGGCGCGGTCTGCGGCATGGAAAACGAAGGAGCGCAGCGGATCGCGCGCCGGCTGCATCAGCGGATGCGCGAGGTCGACCAGCACGATGTCGGCCTGCATGCCGGGCGCCAGGCGGCCGATGTCGTCGCGGCCCAGCGCCTTGGCGCCGCCGATCGTCGCTGCCTCGAAGGCGGTGGCGGAATCGAGGCTCGCCAGCGTCTCGCTCATCAGCCGCGCGGCATGGATGGCGAGCCGCATCTCCTCCACGAGGTTGTGCGGCGCGCAGTCGGTGCCGAGCCCGACATTGACGCCGCGCGTGCGGTAGCGGCCGACATGGTCCATGGCCAGGCCGTAGCGCGCGAAGGGCTGCGGGCAATGGGCCACCGAGGCGCCCGCCTCGGCGATCAGGTCGAGATCGCGGGCAGTGTGCCAGCGGATCTGCGGATGCTCGTCGAGCAGGATGCAGTGCGCCAGGATGGTGTCGGATTTCAGCAGGCCCTGCGCCGCCGCCCACTGGACCGGCGTCGTACCGTGCCGCCGGATCATCTCGCGCACCTCGACCACCGACTGGCCGATGTGGGTCGAGAGCAGGCGGCCGGATTCGTCGGCGTGCCGGCGCGCGGCGGCGAACAGCTCGGGCGTCACGGTGTCGATCTGGGCCGGGAAGACCACCGCGCCCAGCCGGCCCGAATTGTGCGACTCGGCATCGGCCATCACCGCCTTGGCCCTGTCGAAGGCGGCGAGCCCGTTCGCCTCGTCCCACCGCCAGGTCACGGTCTGCGGCGCGCTCATGCCCCAGCGCGCCGAGGCGAAGGTCGGGCCGGCATAGAAGCGCATGCCGCTCTGCACCATGGTGTCGAGCCAGCCGTCGAACGGCACGGTGACGTCGCACGCCGTGGTCGTGCCAGCCCGCAGCATCTCCGCGTAGGACATCACGGCGGCGGCCGACTGGCCGTCGCTGTCCAGGCGGAAGGCCTGCAGGCGCTCCATCAGGCCGGTCATCTGCTGCTCGGGCACGCCATGGTCCTCGCGCACGCCGCGATAGCCCGGCTCGGTCGTGGGATGGCTGTGGACGTTGATCAGGCCGGGCAGCGCCAGCAGGCCGCTGCCGTCGAGCACCGGCTCGTTCGCCTCGGCCGGGCGCGCCCCGGCCGGCACGATCTCGGCGATCCGGCCGTCCTTCAGGAGCAGGTCGACGTTTCGGCGATAGACGTGGCGGGGCTCCGCGCCGTCGCCGACCACGGCCCAGGAGAGGTTGCGGATCGAGCTCGGTCTGGTGGTCATTCCCTGGGTCACTCCGCGGCCTTCGCCGTTGCAGAGAAGAAGCGGTTGTCCGGGCGTGGCAGGCCGAGATTCTCGCGCATCGTCCGGCCTTCGTACTCGGTGCGGAACAGGCCGCGGCGCTGCAGCTCAGGGACGACCTTGTTGACGAAGTCGTCGAGCCCGCCGGGCAGATAGGGGAACATGACGTTGAAGCCGTCGCTGGCCTCGGTCATCAGCCACTCTTCCATCTGGTCAGCAATCATCCTGGGCGTGCCCATCACGGCGAGGCCGCCGTAGCCGCCCAAGCGGCCGGCGATCTGGCGCACCGTGAGGTTCTCGCGCCGGGCGAGTGCCACCACGCGCTCGCGGCCGCTCTTGCTCTGGTTGGTCTCCGGGATCTCGGGCAGCGGCCCGTCGGGGTCGAACTTGCGGGCATCCTGGCCGACCGCGATCGAGAGCGCGGCGATGCCGCTGTCGTAGCTCACCAGGCTGTCGAGCAGGGCGCGCTTCTCCCTCGCTTCGTCGAGCGAATCGCCGACGATGGTGAAGGCGCCGGGCAGGATCTTGATATGATCGGGGTTGCGGCCGATCCTCGCCGCGCGGCTCTTCACGTCGGCATAGAAGGCGCGGCCAGCCTCGATCGGCCCGCCGGCGGCGAACACCACCTCGGCGGTCTCGGCGGCGAGCTGGCGGCCGGCATCGGACGCGCCGGCCTGCACCATCACCGGCCAGCCCTGGATCGGGCGCGCGATGTTGAGCGGCCCCTTCACCTTCAGGTACTTGCCCTTGTGGTTCAGCACGTGCAGGCGTGCCGGGTCGAAGTAGATTCCCGACTCGACGTCGCGGATGAAGGCATCGTCGGCCCACGAATCCCACAGGCCGGTGACGACGTCGTAGAACTCGCGCGCCCGGGCGTAGCGCTCGGCGTGCTCCATCTGCTCGTCCATGCCGAAATTCAGCGCGGCGTCCGGGTTCGACGTGGTGACCAGATTCCAGCCGGCGCGCCCGCCGGAGATGTGATCGAGCGAGGCGAAGCGGCGGGCGATCGTGTAGGCAGGCTCGAAGGTCG
The DNA here is from genome assembly GCA_022844015.1 of Reyranella sp. Taxonomy (GTDB): domain Bacteria; phylum Pseudomonadota; class Alphaproteobacteria; order Reyranellales; family Reyranellaceae; genus Reyranella. The sequence goes on from JALHMO010000028.1 coordinate 20,758, forward strand.
TCGAGGCGGTGGCGATCAGGCCGAGCCGCTCGGTCTTCATGGCGAGCGCGGGCAGCAGCGTCAGCGGGTCGAACGACGTCACCGTGGCGCTGCGCTTCAGCGCCTCCATCGGCATGTTCAGCACGGCCAGGTGATCGGCCATGAAGAAGGCATCGAACTTGCCGCGCTCCAGGGTCTGGGCGTAGCGGATCAGCGCCTCGAGGTTGAAGTTGGCGTCCGGGGTGCCGCCGGGATAGCGCCAGGCGGCGGTGTGGATGCTGACCGGGCGCATGAAGGCGCCGAGACGGAGTTGCTTGCGGCTCATGGCCGATATCTTGCGCCTGCCGGCGCATTCGGCAAGGCATCCCGGACGATAAGAACTAATTCGACGATTAGGACGATGACGCGCGCCCCTGGTTCCGTGCCGCACGCGCAGCGGCACCGGGGATTGGCAGCGCTGACTTCGGTTCTCCTCCCCAGCTCCGCTGGGGAGGTGTCGCCGTCTTACGGCGACGGAGGGGTCATGGGCTCGAGACTCGTGGCTCATGACCCCTCCGTCCGCGTTCGTGGCGCCTAGCGACTGGCTGGTGGAGGGCGATCGTCGTAGTCGGAGGCGCGGCGGCCGACCAGCGTTTCGGCTTTCCGAACCCGCAGCTCCTCCCGTCTGTCATTTGCCGGATCGACCACGGCTTTCTCGAAGACCCTGACCAGCTGGTCGACCGATTCGTAGGTCAAGGGCTCGAGAACCCAGTCCCGGTACTTCTTCCAGAGATCCTCGAACATCGAGAACGGACGTTCGCCTTCGGCAATGAGGGGCACGAACGGGACCATGTAGTTGGGGATGGTCACCTGCAGCTCGAGGGGAACCGACCTCGGAGCCGTGATGTCGGCGACGATGAAGCGGCTCATGCCTGCCAGCGTCATCACGGTCTCGGAGAAGTCCCGATCGGTCGGACGGTCGAAATCGAAGACAATGGGCAGCAGGCCGAGCCGGCTGACCTCCTTCCGGATGGCTTCCAGCACGTGCATGCGCTCGGTGAAGCGGCCGAGGATCAGCACGCCCTTGGCACCGATGGTCTCGATCGCATTGCGAATCTTCTCGTTGTTGAGGAGCAGGTAGACGAAGCTCGCCACCTCGAGATCGCTGACGGTGACCCGTGGCTGGCCCTGCGGCGTGATGACGATCTCGTCCTGCCGCGCCGGCTTGCCATCGATGTTCCAGATGGAAGCCCCGAAGACCCGCACATTGGCGAGCACGGTGCCGTCCAGCCTGGCGCCTACCAGGGTGGCCAGGCTTAGATCGCTGTTGGAAATGGTCGCACCGGTCAGGTCGGCGCCTTGCAGGTTGATGCCGTAAGCCGAAGCATCTTCGATGCGCGCCGATCGCAGGTCGGCGCCGCGCAGAATGGCTCCGGTCAGCTTGTTTCCCGTGAGCGCGGCGGCCCTCAAGACGGCCCCGTCGAGCAACGCGCCGGTGAAGTCCGCCTGGTCGAGGCCAGCGCCCTCGAAGTCGCAATCGAACAGGCTCGCTTCGACAGCCCTGACGCCCCGCAAGTCGGCCCGGCAGAACCGCGCCGCAAGGGCCTGAATCCGGTCCAGGGTAGCCTTCGTCATCACGGCGCGATCGAACCGGGCGTGGGCGGCGTTGGCCTCGACGAAGCTTGCGTCTCTCAGGTCGCTGTCGCTGAAGTCAGCCCCGGCAAGCTTCGCGCCGGGAAAGAGCGCGTATCGGGCATGGGCCTTCGAGAAATTGGCGCCTCTGAGATCGCTCCCGGCAAAGCTCGTGCGCTCGAGGGAGGCTCCCGACAGATCGATCCCCCTCAGGTCGCGGTCGGCGAGCTTCGCTCCGGCCAGATGGATCTCGACCGACGGATCCCTGGCTCGCCACGCGTTCCAGGCTTCTGCGCCCTGCCCCAACAGTCGCACTTGCTCTTCGAGGCCGAACTCCGGCTCGGGGTCGCTCTGCCGGGAGCGCTTCAGGCTCCATTCCCCGGCGGGGGCACGGCTCCCGCCACCGATGGCCAGGACATACCGTGCGGGCGTCGCGTTCAGCGGAATCTCGAAGGCATCGCACATCACCTTCGGCTGCTGGCCGCGGCTGGGCGCCCACAACGCCGGGCCGTTCTCGACGGCGTCCCCGGTGGAGGCATATTCGCGGCCCTCCGAGTCGAGAAGAATCCCTCCACAGATCCCCTGCACGACCCCCTGCGTGCCGGCATCCTCGAGATTGCGCATCCTGAGCTTGACGGCGACACAGCGCTGGCCGGGCCGATCCCGGCCGATCTCGCCCCGAAGCCCGGCCATCATCGACTTGATGCCGCGACTCTTGATCACGGCGGGATCGACGACCTCGAGCAGCGTCACCTTGATGCGATCGCCGTTGCCGCGGATGGTGATCGAATCGCGAATCTCGGCCACGGATGACGGAGGCGCGCTGCGCGGCAGATCCGAGCGCGCTTCCGTGTCGTACGTGGCATCGGCCGCTGTCGTGACGACCCAATCCATCGCAGTCACCTCCGGGCATCGATCCAATAAGACGAATCGCGCGGTGCCGACGCGAACTAAAGCATGATCTTCCTGGGTTGCAGCACCAGGCTATTACCTCACCCTGAGGAGCGGCCGAAGGCCGCGTCTCGAAGGGTCGCAACAGACTTAACTCTAGCCCACCCTTCGAGACGCCACGCTCCGCGTGGCTCCTCAGGGTGAGGTTTCCACCCGAGGCAATCACGCTCTAGGCGATCGGCGGATGCTTTCCGTCGACGCCGGACGCCCTTTCCCACGCCCGCGCGACCTGCAGCACCGTCGCCTCGTCGAAATAGCGGCCAGCGAACTGGACCGAGAGCGGCAGGCCGCCGGCCGACAGGCCGGCCATCATGGCGATGGCGGGATGGCCGGTGACGTTGAACGGCGTGCGCGCCTGGCGCGGATAGGTACGCTCGAGATCGGCCGGGCGATCGATGCGGCAGGCCGGGTCCATCGAGCTGGCGCACAGCAGGACGTCGACCTCGCGCAGCACCACCTCGACCTCGGCGATCATCTCCAGCCGGCGGCGCGCGGCGTGCGTATAGTCGCCGGCGGTGAAAAAGGCGCCGGTCATGAGCTGGCGCCGGGAGAGCTGGGCGTAATCGCCGGGCCGCTCCTGCAGCCATTTCTCGTGAATCGCCCAGGCCTCGCTCTGCAGGATGACGCGATTGATGGCGCGGAACTCGTCGAGCGACGGCAGCGTGACGTCGCGCACCTCCATGCCCTCGAGCTGCAAGGTGCGGGCCACATGATCCAGCGCCGCCGTCACCTCGGGCTCGGCCGGCAGGTCGACCTCGTGGAAGTGGCGGACGAAGCCGACGCGCAGGCCGCGCACCGGCCGGTCGAGCGCCGCCGTGTAGTGGCCGTACGGCACCGCGGCACTGCCGGGATCGTGCGGATCGTGGCCGGCCAGCGTCTCCAGCATCAGCGCGTTGTCGGCCACCGTCCGCGTCATCGGGCCGACATGGTCGAGCGTGAAGGACAGCGGGAAGACGCCGCGGCGCGACACCAGCCCGTAGGTCGGCTTCAGCCCGACGATGCCGCAGCAGCTCGCCGGGTTGCGCACGCTGCCGCCGGTGTCGGAGCCCAGCGCCATGGGAAACAGGCCGGCGGCGACGCCCGCGCCCGAGCCCGACGACGAGCCGCCGGGATGGTGGTCGGTGTTCCACGGGTTGCGCGCCGGCGGCCATGGCAGGTCGAAGCTCGGGCCGCCGATGGCGAACTCGTGGGTCGAGAGCTTGCCCATGACGATGGCGCCGGCGCCCCGCAGCTTCTGCACGCAGACCGCATCCGCCGCGGCGATGTTGCCGACGAGGATCTTCGAATGGCAGGTCGTCGGCAGGCCGGCGACGTCGATGATGTCCTTGATGCCGACCGGCACGCCGTGCAGCGGTCCGCGCAAGCGCCCGACCATCGCCTCGGCCTCGGCCTGCCGCGCCGCCTGCAGCGCGATCGCGCCGTCGTGGCGGATGAAGGCGTTGAGCCTGGGATCGAGCCTGGCGATGCGCTCGATCAGCGCCTTGACCAGCTCCACCGGCGACAGCTCCTTCGCCGCGATCGCGCGCGCGGCGTCCGCGGCAGTGAGCCAGTGCAGCTCGCCGGGCGTCCCCTCGCTCACAGCCCGCTCCCCGCGCGCATCGGCGGCCAGGGCTCGGCCCTGGGGTCGTCGCACTTCCTGACCTTGGCCACGGCGCTCTCGGCCTGCCGGGCCGCGACCGCCACGTCCTCCGGGAACTCCGCCAACGCCTTGGCAAGGCCGGCGCGGCGCGCCAGCAGCTCGATCGTCGCCTTGTCCATACGCACTCTCCTCTGCCGAGCCGCAAGGTCAGCACGACCAGGGCGCCACGTCCATCGAGAGCCACGTCCATCATTGCGGACCGTCCGTACCGCCGCCTATAGACATCGGAGGATCGATCGGGGGGACGGGCGTGGCAGCAGACCACACGACGGCAATTTTCGTCGCGCAGTTGATCCTGCTGCTGCTGGTCGGCCGCCTGATGGGCGAGGTGATGGCCCGCATCGGCCAGCCCGCCATTTTCGGCCAGCTGCTGGCCGGCGTGCTGCTCGGCCCGTCGGTGTTCGGAGCGTTGCTGCCGAGCGTTCATCACCTGGTGTTTCCCGACACGCCGGCGCTCAAGTCGATGATCGGCGCGGTGTCGCAGATCGGCATCATGCTCCTGCTGCTCCTCACCGGCATGGAGACCGACCTGTCGCAGATCAACCGCAAGCGGGCGGCCGTGGTCTCCGGCTCGGTGTTCGGCATCGCCGTTCCCTTCGTCTGCGGCGTGGCGCTCGCCTATGCCCTGCCGTCGTCGCTGATCCCGGGCCAGGTCGAACGGCTGGTGACGGCGCTGTTCCTCGGCACGGCGCTCTCCATCTCGTCGGTCAAGATCGTCGCCATGGTGCTGATGGAGATCGGCGCCATCCGGCGCGACATCGGGCAGCTCATCCTCGCCACCGCGATCCTCGACGACACGCTGGCCTGGATCATCATCGCCGTCATCACGGGCATCGCCGCCGACGGCGTGGTGGATTTTCGCGACGTCGGCACCAGCCTTCTCTTCACCGGCCTGTTCCTGGTCGCCAGCTTCATGGTGGGACGCCGGGTCGTCGCGCGCATCATCCTGTGGTGCAACGACAACATGGCGATCGAGATGCCGGTGATCAGCGCCATCCTGATCGTCATGTTCGCCATGGCGCTCACCACCGACCTGATCGGCGTGCATGCCGCGCTGGGCGCCTTCGTGGCCGGCGTCCTGATCGGCCAGTCGCCTTTTCTCACCGAGCACATCGAGGACCAGCTGCGCGGCTTTATCGTCGCCTTCTTCAGCCCGGTCTTCTTCGCGGTGGCCGGCCTCGGCATGGATCTGCGCACGCTGCTCGACCCGACCCTGCTGCTGTTCACCCTGGCCGTCATCCTGGTCGCCAGCGTCGGCAAGTTCCTCGGCGCCCTGCTGGGCGGCCGTGTCGGCGGATTGACGGTGGTCGAATCGCTGGCGCTGGCGACCGGGCTCAACGCGCGCGGCTCGACGGAAGTCATCATTGCCAGCATCGGCCTGTCGATCGGTGCGCTGAGCGGCCAGCTCTACACCATGATCGTCGCCATGGCGGTGGTCACGACCATGATGATGCCGCCGACCCTGCGCTGGATGATGGCGCGCGTGCCGCTGCGCGAGGAGGAGACGCGACGGCTCGACCAGGAGGAAGCCGAGCGCCAGCAGGCCTTGCCGCACATGGAGCGGGCGCTGGTGCACGTCGATGCCAGCCCGAACGGCGAGCTGATGGCATCCCTCGCCGGCCTGTTCGCCGCGCGCCAGCGCGTGCTCACGACCCTGCTCGAGGCGACCCGCGACCCCGGCGACAAGGCCGCGGCGCTGCCCGGCCGCGAGCGCTGGCTGGTCGCCGCCTGGTCGGTCAGCCGGAATGGCGCGGAAGCCTCGCCGGCGCAGCCCGCGGGCGCCGCAGCGCCCTCGCCGTACCAGCTCGTGCAGGCGCGTGCCGCTGCGGGCGACGCCGTCGTCCAGGAGAGCGCCAAGGGCTACGACATTGCCTTTGTCGGTGTCGGCCAGCCCCTGTCTGCCACGGGTCCGCGCTTCGAGGAGCCGTTGCACGGCCTTGTCGGCGCGTTCGACGGCCCGATCGTCCTCGTGATGAATGCGAGCGCCCGCCAGGTCGCGGCCGGCGCCCCGCTCAGCATCCTGGTGCCGGCCGACGGCAGGGCCGACACGCGCCTCGCGGTCGAGATGGCGGTGACCCTGGCCGGCGCCACGCGCGGCAGCCTGACCGCCCTGCACGTCTTCGACCCGCGCGAGAACACCCTGACCTCGGGCGGGCGCGGCCGTCGCGCCGGCATGTCGGTGCTGGTCGATGCGCACCGCCTCGGCAAGCGCGCCGGCGTGCCCGTGAAGGGCCTGACCGCCACCAACCTGCGGCCCGACATCGAGATCGGCCGTGCCGTGCGCCGCGGCCAGTACGACCTGGTGGTGATCGGCGCATCGCTCCGGCAGGGCGAAGCCAGGTTCCTCGGCATGCGCATGCTGGCCCTGGTGCAATCGCTGCCGGTGCCGGTCCTGGTGGTCGCCCGATAGCGGCTACAAGTCAGTTCAGGCGTTCCAGCTTGGTGATCTCCTGCGGCGGCAGCTCGGCGAGATAGAGGTTGCCTTCGGCATCGCCCGACAGACCGTGCGCACCGTTGATGGCGCCGCGGCAGCGGCCAATCAGCCGGCCTTCGCGATCGAGCAGGCTGATGCGCGGGATCTGGTCGGTGACGAAGATCATGTCGCGATCGTCCACCCAGATCTGCATCGGATGATAGAAATCGCCCCACTCGGCCAGGAAGGTCCCGTCGCGGTCGAACACCTGCACACGGTTGTTCTCGCGATCGCCGACCAGCACCTTGCCGAAGCGGTCGACCGAGATCGCATGGGGCGTAGTAAAGGTGCCCGGTCCCGTGCCAGGGCCTCCCCAGGTCGCGATCAGCGTGCCGTCGGCGGCAAAGCGATGGACGCTCGAGTTGCCGTAGCCGTCGGCCACGTAGATCTCGCCGTCCGCCGCCTGCGCCGCCGCCGTCGGATGGTTGAACGGCGCGTCGAGCGACGGCCAGTGCCGCCTGCCCAGCGCCTGGACGAGCTTGCCGGCGCGATCGAAGCGCAGCACCTGGTGGGCGTCGCGGTCGGCGACCAGGATGCAATTGTCCGGCGCGGCGTTGATATAGTGCGGCTCGGCCAGCACGCCCTCGCCCCAGCTTCCCGACAACCGCCCCTGGCGATCGAACACCAGGACTGGCTGCCCGGTGCCCCGCTGGGCGACATGCACGAGGCCCTCGGCATCGACCATCAGATCGGAGATGAAGCCGAAGGCCTGGCCTTCCGGCAGCTGTGCCCAATTGCGGTGGATGGCGTAGCGGCGATCGCCGAGGATGACGGTGTAGCGTTCGTCGGTCATGGAATCCTCCTACCGGGGCGTGCCCGTTCCGGGCCTGTCGGACGCATAGAGGTAGCAGCGAATCTTCCAGGCACCGCCGACGCGCCGGAACACGACGAGCTGGTTGAAGGAGTCGGTGCCGGCAACCGCGGGCAGGTTCTCGCGCATGAAGACGCCGTTGCCGGCGTAGAGCCCGACCAGCGTCTCGACGTCGTTGCTGCGCAGCGCGGCGGCATAGCGCTCCATGATCGCCACAAGGGGAGCCGCATCCGCCGCAGGCTGGGCAACCGCACTCCCGGCGGCGGCAGCGGAGGCGACGACGGCGCCGGACGACAGCAGCGCGCGGCGGGCTACGGGAACGGGGTCTGGCACGAACAGGGCTCCTTCCGGCAGGCGACGCACCAGATAGGCAGGATGCGTGCCGGCCGGCAAGATGGCACGCGCAATTCCTGGCCCCTGACACGTGGCATTCGCATGTGGCCAATTTATCCGTCATCCCGAGCGAAGCCGCCCGAAGGGTGGCGCAGTCGAGGGACCTTTCTTGCTGGTGCTGCAACAAGAAAGGTCCCTCCACTCCGCCTCGCTACGCTCGGCTCCGGTCGGGATGACGGCGGTTTTGTGCAATATGCGAATGCCTTGGCCCTCCACGGGAGACCCCGAATGACGGACGACGACCGGCTCGTGCTGCACGGCAGCTTCACCTCCAGCTCGACCTACAAGCCGATGCTGTTCCTGGCGCTGGCCGGGCTGCCCTTCTCCTTCCGCACGGTCAATCTCAAGAACGGCGTTCAGAAGGAGCCGGCGCACCTCGCGATCAACCGCTACGGCCAGGTGCCGGTGCTGCAGCACCGCGGTCTCACCCTGGTGATGTCCAACGTGATCCTCGACTACCTCGCCCGAACGACCGGCCATTTTGAGGCGGCGAGCGAGCAGGATCGCTGGCGGGCGCGCGAATGGCTCGCCTGGGAGAACGACGCCATCATCAACGTGGCCCGCGTCCGCCACTTCCATCGCTTCCGCAAGGTCGACCCGGCGGTGATGGACTTCTTCGTGCCCGGCGCGGAAGCGGCGCTCGACACGATCGATCGCAGCCTGGCGGGGCGGCAGTGGCTGGTCGGCGATACCTGCACGATCGCCGATATCGGCTGCTGGGGCCGCATGGTGTTCATGGCCGAGGGCGGCCTGTCGCTCGACAACCGCCCGCATGCCCGCGCATGGCGCGACCGATTGATGGCCCTGCCGGGCTTCGCGCTGCCCTACGATCTCATCCCGAAGAAGGACGCCGAGGTTCCCATGCTGGCCTAGCTTTGCTTTGCAAGAGAAGCAGCGGCTGATTTTGTCGCCGCCCATGAATTGAGCCACAGATGAACACAGATAAACACAAACGGGTCGAGCTCGAAGCGAAGATCTTCAGCGCTTGGCGCGGGCAAGCCGAAGGCTCGAGGACTGGTTCCGATATCCGGTCGAGGCATCCTTGCAGTCATGTCGAGCATCCGTGTTTATCTGTGTTCATCTGTGGCTGATTCATCTTCTACCTCGTTCATCCGAGGCTGCTGCTTCCGGCAGGGCGGGCAACCTTGGTCGGTACCGGAGCCCGATAGCGCCCTATCCGACCCTCAACAGGCGCAGGCGCGGGTCGAGCAGGTCGCGCAGGCCGTCGCCCAGCATGTTGAGGCCGAGCACGGCTAGGGCGATCGCGAGGCCGGGCCAGATGGCGAGCTCGGGCGCCTGGAAGACGTAGGTCTGGGCGTCGCGCAGCATACGGCCCCACGACGGCACCGGCGGCTGCGCGCCCAGGCCCAGGTAGGAGAGACCGGCTTCGGCCAGGATGGCGACAGCGAACTGGATGGTCGCCTGGACGATCAGCACGCTGGCGATGTTGGGCATCACGTGGCGCACGGTGATGCCGAGCGGTCCCTGCCCCATCGCCGTCGCCGCGCGGACGAAATCGCGGCCCCACATCGACAGCGCCGCGCCGCGCGTCACGCGCGCGAACACCGGCACGTTGAAGATGGCGATGGCGAGGATGGCGTTCTGCGCGCTGGCTCCCAGCACCGACGTGATCAGGATGGCGATCAGCACGGCCGGGAAGGCGAAGACCAGGTCGGACAGGCGCGACAGCGCCTCGTCGACCCAGCCGCCGCGCGCCGCCGCCCAGGCGCCGAGCGCCACGCCGCCGATCATGCCGATGGCGACGGCGATCAGCCCGACCGTGATCGAGGTCTGCGCGCCCACCATGATACGCGACAGCACATCGCGGCCGAGATGATCGGTGCCCAGCGGGTACGCCCCCGACGCCGGCTGCAGCTTGAGCCGCATCTGCAGGGCGTCGACCGGATGAGGCGTCCAGAACACCGACACGAGAGCGGTGCCGACGAACAGCAGCAGCAGCACGGCGCCGATCTGGAAGCCGACATGGCGCGCGGCGCGGGCGAGGAAACCCTTCACGTGCGCACGCGTGGCCGCGGATCGAGCACGGCGTAGGCGACGTCGACCAGCAGGTTGACCGACAGCACCAGGATGGTGAACAGCACCACGACGTTCTTGATCACCACGAGGTCGCGATTGTTGATCGAATCGTAGACCAGCTGGCCGATGCCGGGCAGCCGGAAGACGCTTTCGATGATGACGGCGCCGGCGATCAGGAATCCGGCGATCAGGCCGGCCACCGTGGTCACGGGGACGAGGGCGTTGCGCAAGGCATGGCGGAACAGGACGGTCCGCTCCGGCGCCCCCTTGGCACGGGCGGTACGCACGTAGTCCTCGCGCAAGGTGTCGAGCATCGCGGAGCGCGTGACGCGCGTCAGGATGGCGATCTCGCCCAGCGACAGCGACAGGGCCGGCAGGACCAGGGAATGCAGCGACTTCACCGGGTCCTGCCGCCAGCCTGGGAAGCCGCCCGCCGGAAAGAGCTGCCAGGTCACGGCGAACAGCAGCACCAGCACGATGCCGAACCAGAAGTTCGGCACCGAGATGCCGATCTGGGTGAAGCCCATGACGCCCCAGTCGCCCGGTCGGCCGTGCTTCCAGGCCGCGAACACGCCGAGCGGGATGGCCACCAGCACCGCCCAGGAGAGCGCCAGCGCGCCGAGCGGCAGGGTCACCAGCAGGCGATCTCCGATCAGCTTGGCGACCGAGGTGCCGTAGGCGTGGCTGCTGCCGAGATCGAAGGTCAGCAGGCCGCCGATCCACTTGAAATAGCGAACGACCAGCGGCTGGTCGAAGCCGTACCTGGCGCGCAGCGCCGCCAGCGTGTCCGGCCGCGCGTCGGTGCCCAGCATGACCAACGCCGGATCGCCCGGCAGCACCTCGACCACGGCGAACACCACGACCGTCGCCAGCACCAGGGTCACCAGCGCAGCGGCGAGCCTGCGGGAGAGGAACTCGAGCATGGTGGGTCAGGCCATCTCTCGTCTCACCCGTATGACGGAGGGCAGTCGCGCACCATCATTCCCGTCATCCCGAGCGGAGCCGCCCGAAGGGCGGCGCAGTCGAGGGACCTTTCTTGTCGAACGCAGCAGCAAGAAAGGTCCCTCCACTACGCCGAGCTGCGCTCGGCTCCGGTCGGGATGACGGCACTTTTCCATATGCGAATGCCCTGCCCGATGACGGGGGAGGAGCAAGAAGGGTCTACTTCCAGTGCACGCCCGTCAGGTCGACCTGCGGGGTCGGCGAGTTCTCCCACAGACCGACCAGATCCTTCTTCCAGACGCCGATCTTGGCGAGCTGCCAGAGGTAGCCGTTGACGGCGTCCCTGGCGATGATGCGCTGCGCCTCCTTGAGGAGCTCGTCGCGCTTGGCGAAGTCGGTCGCGGCCACGACCTCGCGCCACTTGGCCCTGAACTCGGGCGAGTTGTAGGCCCAGTAGTAGCCGTCGCGCGCGTAGCGATCGAGATCGTTGGCCTCGGTGTGCGCCACGATCGTGAGATCGTAGTTGCGCTCCTTGAATACCTCGGAGAGCCACTGCGGCCATTGCAGCTGGCTGATCGCGACCTTGATGCCGATCTTGCCGAGCTGGCTCGCGATCACCTCGCCGGCGCGCTGGGCGTAGCCGACCGGCGGCAGCTTCAGGCTGGCGTCGAAGCCGTTGGGATAGCCCGCCTCCGCGAGCAGCGCCTTGGCCTTGGCGATGTCGAAGGGATAGGTCCTGGTGAGATCGAGGTAAACCTTGTTGTGCGGCGCGAAGTGGCTGCCGATCGGCGTGCCGAAACCCGACTCGGCCGAGATCAGCTCGTCGCGATTGATGGCGTGGGCGATCGCCTGGCGCACCTTGGGATTGTCGAACGGCTTCTTGCCGTTGTTGGTCGCCAGGATGACCTCGCCCTCGGTCGTGCCGACGACCACGACGAAGCGCGGATCCTTGCGCAGGCGCTCGACCAGCTCGGGCGCCTGGAAGCCCGGGAACGCGTCGACGTCGCCGGCCAGCAGGGCGCTCACCTGGGCCGACGGATCCTTGACGATCTTGAAGATCACCGTATCGAGCTTGATCGAGGCCGGATCGCGCCACGTCGGCGAACGCACCAGGGTGATCGAGTCGCCCTCCTTGCGCTCCTTGAACATGAACGGCCCGGTGCCGATCGGATGCTTGTCGTTGGTCGGCGCCGACTTGGGATGCATGATGCCGGAATCGCCCAGCGACAGGCTGTAGAGCAGGAAAGAGTTGGGCGACTTCAAGGTCACCTTGACCGTCGAGGGATCGACCACCTCGACCTTCTCGATGTCGGTGTAGAGCGACTTCGCCGGCACGGTCGAATCGGGCGCGAACAGCCGGTCGAGCGAGAACTTCACCACCGAGGCGTCGAGCGGCTCGCCGTCGTGGAACTTCACGCCCTGGCGCAGCTTGAAGACGTACTCCTTGCCGTCCTCGGAGATGCTCCAGCTCTCCGCGAGACCGGGGCCGATGGCGCCGGTGCGATCGATCCGGCCCAGGCTCTCGTAGATGCCGGGCGTCGTCACCTCGCGGATGGCGGCCGCGGCGTTCTTGGTCGGATCGAGCACCGGCGGCTCGAGCGACATGCCGATCACCAGCCGGTCCTTGGCCTGCGCCCAGGCGCTCTCGCCGAGCACCGACAGGGAGGCGAGCGTTGCCGAGGCGCCAAGAATCCGACGACGGGAAACTGAGTTCACGGAAACCTCCGTTGCTGAGTGAACGAGCTTATCAGCGGCCGAATACGTCCCGCCAGCCGCGGGCCGCCCCGAGCGTGCCGGCATTGTAGACGCCGCGCGCCACCGCGCGGGCGAGGCAGTCGGCGGCGATCGTGCCGAGCTCGGCCAGCGCCAGCGGGTCGCCCGCCAGGTCGCACCTGCCGGTGGCGATCGAGAACACCGTGTCGCCGTCCTGCGGCGTATGGACCGGGCGGATCGAGCGCGCGAGCCCGTCCTGGGCCATTACCGCCAGCCGCTCGGCCGACCCCTTGTCGAGCCGGGCGTTAGTCGCCACGACGGCGATGGTGGTGTTGGCGCGCGGGTCGCTGCGCGCCAGGTCAGCCGGGTCGTGCGTCAGGTCGGCGCGATCGTGCGAGACCGGCAGGCCGAGGCCGCGCAGTGGCGGCGGCTGGCCGCCGAACTCGCTATCCTGCTCGATCGGCCAGGCCCAGAACTGCGCCATGTCGCCCATGGTCGTGTAGCCGCGCGCATTGACCGCCACCAGGGCGCCGACCTGCAGGCCGCTCGCCGGATCGACGGCCGACGCACTGCCCAGCCCGCCCTTGAGATTGCCGGCCTTGGCACCTAGCCCGGCGCCCACGTTGCCGAGCTCGAAATCGCGACTGGCGTTGCCCGTCGCGACGTAGGCAAGCTCGCGGTAGGGCGGCCAGTCCCAGCTCTTGTCGCCGCCGTTCAGCAGATCGAACAGGATTGCCGTCGGCACGATCGGCACGACGACATCGGCGATGGCGACCCCGCGGCCGCGCTCGCGCAGCCAGCGCATCACGCCGTCGGCCGACGACAGGCCGAACGCCGAGCCGCCGCTGAGACAGATCGCGTCGACGCGGTCGACCCGGCACGACGGATCGAGCAGGTCGGTGTCGCGCGTGCCCGGCGCGCCGCCGCGCACGTCGACCGACGCCATCGACGGCGTCTCGCACAGCACTACGCTGACGCCCGAGCGCAGGTGCGGATCCTCGGCATTGCCGACCAGGATGCCGTCGACGTCGGTGATGAGGTTGCGCGGGCCGGGACGCAGCATGGCTCAATCGAGCTGCAGGGTGAGCGCCTTGAGATAGGCCGATTCGGGCAGCGCCGGATGAACCGGATGATCGAGCGCCGCGCCCGAGCTCAACAGGATGCGGCCGCTGCGCTCGGCGTCGCGCAGGCCGCGCCGCACCTGCTCGGCGAACAGCGGCGGATCGACCAGGTGCGAGCACGAGGCGACGAACAGGAAACCGCCCCTGGCCACCGCCGGCGCCGCCAGCCGTACCAGCTTGCGATAGCCCTGGGCGCCGCTCTTGAGATCCTTGCGGCTCTTCACGAAGGCCGGCGGATCGCAGATCACCACCTCGAAGCTGCGCGCCTGCTGGGCCTCCAGGGCGTCGAACGCGTCGCCCTTCTCGAACGACATGGTCGCCGCCACCTCGTTCAGGCCGGCGGCTGCCTTGGCCGCCTCGAGCGCAGGCTGCGAGCGATCGATGCAGACCACCGAGCGGGCACCCTTCCTGGCGGCCAGCACGCCGAAGCCGCCGCTGTAGCTGAAGACATCGAGCACGCGTCCACCCGAGGCGAGACCTGCCACGAAGCGCCGGTTGTCGCGCTGGTCGTAGAACCAGCCGGTCTTCTGGCCGGTCGACAGGTCGGCGACGAAGCGCGCGTCGTTCTCGATCAGCTCGACCGTGGCGGAGGCATCGCCCTTGGCGACCGAGACCTCGCGCTTCAGGCCTTCGAGCTCGCGCACCGGCGAATCGTTCTTGAGCACGACGGTGCGCGGCGCCAGCTCGGCGTCCAGCGCCTCGAGCAGCACCGGCGTCAACGCCTCCATGCCGGCGGTGTTGACCTGGACCACCAGCGCGTCGCCGAAACGGTCGACGATCACGCCCGGCAGGCCGTCGGCCTCGGCATGGATCAGGCGATAGTACGGCACGCCGATCAGGCGATCGCGCAGGGCGACGGCCCGGGCGAGCCGCCGGCCGAGGAACAGCGTATCGACCTCGGCTTCCGGGTTGGTCGTGAGGACGCGGCCGGCGATCAGCGAATGCGGGTTGAAGGTGACCAGCCCCAGCGCCTCGCCGCCCGGCGCGCGCAGGACGGCGAGCGAGCCCGGCGGCAGGGCGCGGGTCTCGGCGTCCATCAGGATCTCGTTGGAGAACACCCAGGGATGCCCGCCGCGCACGCGGCGATCCTCGCCGGCGCGGAGCAGCACGCTGGGCCGCTTCTTCTGTGTCAACCGACTACTCTCCTCTGGCGATGCCATCCCGCCGGGGATCGGCGGCGCCCTCCCAGCCGTCGCCTACCCGGCGCACGCCGGACAACCCGCCTTCGTGCCGGCGGACTTGTACCCGATGACCGAGCGCGCGCAAGGCATCGGCGTGGCCGGAAAGAGGCGTTTCGGCCTCCAGCTCGGTCGCGCCGTTGAGATTGATGACGCGCGGCAGGGCGACCGCCTGCTGCATCGACAGGTTCCAGTCGAGCAGCCCGATCACCGCCTGCACCGTGTCGCCGATGATGCGCGCGCCGCCGGCCGAGCCGAGCGCCGCCAGCAGCCGGCGATCGCCGTCGACGACGAAGGTCGGCGACATCGACGAGCGCGGCCGCTTGCCGGGCTGCACCCGATTGGCCACCGGACGGCCGGCGATCTCCGGCCGCGCCGCGAAGTCGGTAAGCTCGTTGTTGAGGAGGAAGCCGCGCACCATCATCTGGGCGCCGAACGGCGCCTCGATGGTCGTCGTGAAGGTAACCGCGTTGCCCGAGCGGTCGACGATGCTGACATGGCTGGTGCCGCGCTCGACGTAGCCCGGCGGGACACCCGGCTCGACCTCGCCCATGCTGCGGTCGGACGACATCAGCGCGCGGCGCTGGTCGAGATAGACGTCTGACAGCAGGCCCGCCACCGGCACGGCGACGAAGGCGGGATCGGCGACATAGCGGGCGCGATCGGCGAAAGCGAGACGGCTCGCCTCGGCGATCAGGTGCACGGCCTGCAGGCTGTCGGGCGCCTCCTTCCAGATCGCGAACGGCTCCAGGAGCTTCAGGATCTGCAGCAGGGCGATGCCGCCGGAAGAGGGCGGCGGCATGCTGCACACCGTCCAGCGGCGATACGGGCCGCACAGCGCTTCGCGCTTGACCGGCCGGTAGCCGGCGAGATCGGCGGGCGACAGGGTACCGGGGCGGACATGGCCGCGCACCCGCTCGACCATCTCGCGCGCGATGTCGCCTTCGAGCACGGCACGCGGCCCCTGGTCGGCGATCAGCCGCATGGTTGCGGCGAGCGCCAGGTTGTTCACCCGCTCGCCCAGCCGCTTTGGCGAGCCGTCGGGGTTGAAGTACACCGCGCGGATGCCGGGCTCGTCGGCGAGCTTGGGCATGCGGCCGAGCCACTGCACGAGACGATGTGGTGCCGGGAATCCTGCATGTGCGGCGTCGATCGCCGGGGCGAACAGGTCGCGCCAGGCGAGCCTGCCGTGCTCCCCGTGTGCCAGCTCCAGCATGGCGAGCAGGCCCGGGACGCCTACCGAGACGCCCGAAACGACGGCCTCGGCGAAGGGGAGCGGCTTGCCGTCGGCATCGAGGAACATCGTCGCCGTGGCGCCTGCCGGCGCGGTCTCGCGGCCGTCATAGACGGCAATTGCACCGCTCGCGGCGTCGTAGTGCAGCAGGAAACCGCCGCCGCCGATGCCGGAGGCGTGCGGCTCGACCACGCCCAGCACCATCTGCACGGCGATGGCCGCGTCGACCGCCGTGCCGCCGCGACGCAGCATCTCGAGGCCGGCCTCGACGGCGAGCGGATGGGCTGCCGCCACCATCGCCTGCGGCGCCGCCAAGCCCGCCGGGACACGCCAGACGGCGACCAGCAGGACGATGGCAGCGAGCAGGCGCCGGGTCATGCGCGGCGCGCGACGATGAACAGGCGACGGAAGGGAAAGAGCGTGATGCCGTCGGGCCGCGTCGGATAGGCCTCGGCCAGCAGCTTGCAGTAGGTCTCGTAGAAGCCCGCACGTTCATCCTCGTCGAGCAGCTGCATGTAGGGCCGCAAGCCGGTGCCCGCCGTATACTGCGCCACCGGATCCTTGCCGGTGAGAGTCTGCTGGTAGATCGTCTCCCAGATCTCGAGATCCGAGCACGAGGGCTTCAGCGCATCGTAGTAGCGCGCCGGCTCGTGCACCGGGCGGATGCCCTGCACCTTGGCGAGCTTGTGGCGCCACGGTCCGGCCTCGGCCGCGGTGTGCATCAGGGCGTGCGAGGGCGCCTCGTGGTTGCGCGGCATCTGGATGGCGAGCTGGCCGCCCGACGGCAGCAGCTTCAGCAGGCCCGGGAAAAAATCGATGTGGCCCTCTACCCATTGGTAGGCCGCGTTGCTGTAGAGGATCGACGGCGGCAGGCTGGGCTCGAAACGCGTCAGGTCGCCCGTGCTGAAGCTGATGCGCGGATCGGCGGTCTGGCTGCGCGCCTTGGCCAGCATGTCTTCCGACGAATCGATGCCGATCACCGGCGCCTGCGGGAAGCGCTCGGCGAGGATGCGGCTGATGTTGCCGGCGCCGCAGCCGAGATCGTAGATCGCATGACCCGGCCGCATGGCATTGGCGGGATCGAGCCGGCCCATCAGGTCGAGCGCCGGCCGCATGCGGCTGTCGGCGAACTTGAGATAGAGGCTGGCGTCCCATGCGGGCGACTTGAAGTCGTTCACGTCATTGCTCCTCGAACGCCGGATCGACCGGGACGCGATAGGCGGTGGCGATCTTGTTGCCCTTCTGCGCCGCCAGCACCACCGCCATGAATTCCTCGTGCATCTCCTCGGTCATGCCCTTGCGGCGCGCCATGGTGCCGTGCGAGGCGATGCAGTAGTCGCACTGGTTGGTGATGCTGACCGCGAGATAGATCAGCTCCTTGGTCAGCGGATGGAGCGCGCCGGGCGCGAACGCCGCCTTCATCTCGGCGGCGAACTGCTCCATCACGCCAGGATGGCGCGCCAGCGCCTTCCAGACATTGTTGATGGCCGACGGGTGGATCCCGCGCGCCGCCGCGATGCCCTCGACGACGGCCCTGGCGCGCGGGTTCATGTCCTCGTACTCGGTGAGCTTGGCCATCGAACGCTCCTGTCTTCTCTCCTCCCCAGATTCGCTGGGGCGGTGTCGCCGTCATACGGCGACGGAGGGGTCATGGGCTCGAGACTCGTGGCTCATGACCCCTCCGTCCGCGAAGACGCGGACACCTCCCCAGCTTCGCTGGGGAGGAGAATGATCATCAGTACATGTGCTGGCCGCCGTTGATCGACAGGGTCGAGCCGGTGATGAAGCCGGCGTCGTCGGCGATCAGGAACATCACGCCGCGGGCGATCTCGTCGGCCTTGCCGAGGCGGCCGACCGGGATCTTGGCGACGATCTTCTCCAGCACGTTGGCCGGCACGGCGGCCACCATGTCGGTCTCGGTGTAGCCCGGCGCGATGGCATTGACGGTGATGCCCTTGGCAGCGCCTTCCTGCGCCAGCGCCTTGGTGAAACCGTGGATGCCCGACTTGGCCGCGGCGTAGTTGACCTGGCCGTACTGGCCGCCCTGGCCGTTGATCGAGCCGATATTGACGATGCGGCCGAAGCCGCGCGTGTTCATGCCTTCCCACACCGCCTTCGACATGTTGAAGCAGGAGCCGAGATTGGTGTCGATCACGGCGTCCCACATGTCGCGGGTGAGGCGGCGCATCGTCGAGTCGCGGGTGATGCCGGCATTGTTGACCAGGACATCGACGGGGCCCAGGTCCTTCTCGATCTGGGCGATCACGGTCTGGCAGTCGGCGAAATTGCCGACATCGAACTTGTAGACGCTGATCCCGGTCTCCGCCTTGAACTTCCGGGCGGCCTCGTCGTTGCCGGCATAGGTGGCGGCGACCGTGTAGCCCTTGTCCTTCAGCATTCGCGATACGGCGGCGCCAATGCCACGGGTCCCACCCGTCACGACAGCAACACGTCCGGCCATGATGTCCTCCCATCGGTTTGCAGTGCCGCCCTACTCTATCCGGTTCTGCAGGGTCGCGGGCAAGCGCGACGAATTCGTCGACAGTGGCGGATAACGGGCGGCTGGACGCCGGTCATAGAACCGTCGTCATGAAACCCTTCACCGCCCTGTTCGGCGCCGCCGCCGGAACCCATGCCGCCGACCAGCTGGCGCTCGCCACCCTGCCGCTCACCGCGACCCTCGTGCTGGGCGCCGGACCCGACCTGCTCGGCCTGCTCGTGGCCTGCCAGAGTGCGGCCTGGCTGCTGATCTCCCTGCCGGCGGGGGCCTGGATCGACCGTGCGCCACGCCGCACCCTGCTGATCGTCGGGCTGGGCCTTGGCCTCACCGCCTCGATCGTTGCCGTCATCGCGGCTGCGGCCGACCTCTCCCTTCTGCTCGGCGTGGCGGCCTTCGTCGGCGCCGCAGGAACGGTCGTCTACGCCCTCACTTCCGTCTCGCTGCTGCCGAGCCTGGTGCCGCCATCGGACCTGCCGCGGTCGAACGCGAGACTGGAGCTTGCCCGCGCCATCGTCAGTCTCGCCGCACCGTTCGCGGCCGGCCTGCTCGCCCAGCTCCTGTCGCCGACCTGGGGATACGGGCTGGCGGCACTCGGGGCTGCCCTGGCGCTCGCCTGCATCCTCGCGCTCCCCGAGGCGCCGGCACCGCAATCCACGTCCGACAGGGCGCCGTTCGTCGCCGCCATCGAGGCCGGTGCCCGCTTCGTCGTGCGCCACCAGCTGTTGCGTGGCATCAGCCTGTGCGCGATATTCTGGAACTTCGCCTTCTTCGCCCTGCTCGCGATCTGGGCACCGCTGGCGCTCGGGCCGCTCGGGCTCGATCCGGCCGGCATGGGCCTGGCACAGTCGGCCTATGGCGCCGGCCTGATCCTGGGCGCGCTGGCGGCGCCGATCGCCGCGCGCCGCCTGCCGCCGCTCGCCATCCTGATCTTCGGTCCGGCGATCTCGGTAATTGCTGCCTGCAGCTTCCTGGCCGCACCGGCCGGTCACGGCTTCGCCCTGGCGGCGACAGGCCATTTCCTGGTCGGGTTCGGCCCGATGATGTGGCTGATCTGCCAGACCACGGTGCGCCAGCTGGTGACGCCGGCGCCGCTGCTGGGCCGCGTCAACGCCACGGTGCAGACGGCCATTTATGGCGTCCGGCCGCTGGGCGCGCTGGCCGGCGGGTTGATCGCGGCGCAGGCCGGCTGGCAGGCCGCGCTGCTGCTGATCGCCGCGTCGTTCCTGCTGTCGACGCTGGTCATCCTGCTGTCGCCTCTGGCGCGCTTGCGCACCTTGCCGCAAGCGGCTTGCGCCTGACGCCGAATCATCCGACCTTGCGCCCGGAGGTCGGGGATGAAGAAGTTTCTGGTTGTCGCAGCGCTTGCCATGCTCAGCGGATGCGCCTCGGGGCAATCGTCCTGGGTGCAGGCCTACGGCACGAACTTTCCGCAAGCCAATCCGGGGCAGGCTGCGGTGTACCTGGTGCGCGGGCCGGCCCCGGCCGATGCGCCGCCGATCAACATCACCCTGAGCCAGCAGGCCCTCGGCGGACTGCCCGGCCAGAGCTGGATGCGCCTGAACCTGGTGCCCAGGCTGTACGACGTGCGGGCCTACGGCACGCAGGCCAACACCGAGCTCATCATCACCGTCGATCCGGGCCAGACGCGCTTCTTCGAGGCAGTCACCGAGGAACCCGGCAATGCCAGGCTCATGGAGATCTCGCCGTACCAGGGCCGGCGGCTGGTCAACCAGGGCCAGCAGGCGCCGATGCTGCCATGACCGACGCGGCGCGCCCGCCGCTGCCTCCGTTCACCCCCGAGACGGCGGCGGCCAAGGCACGCGCCGCCGAGGATGCGTGGAACAGCCGCGATCCCGAGCGCGTGTCGCTGGCCTACACGACCGACAGCGCGTGGCGCAACCGCGCCGAGTTCCTCGAAGGCCGCGCGGCGATCAAGTCGTTCCTCACGCGCAAATGGGCCAGGGAGCTCGACTACCGTCTGATCAAGGAGCTGTGGACCTGCGGCGGCAATCGTATCGCCGTGCGCTTCGCCTACGAATGGCACGACGATTCGGGCAGCTGGTTCCGCTCCTACGGCAACGAGAACTGGGAATTCGACGAGCGCGGCCTGATGCGCCGGCGCATCGCGTCGATCAACGACCTGCCGATCGCCGCGACGGATCGCAAGTTCCATTGGCCGGCGCCCGGGCCGCGTCCCGCGGATCACCCGGGGCTGAGCGAACTCGGTCTATAGCGCACGAGTTTCTTTCCTCGAACCACCAAAGAAAACCTCACCCTGAGGAGCGACCGCAGGCCGCGTCTCGAATCGGGCGGAGTAAACTTCGCCCTTTGGTTGGCCGAGTCACGCCTGTTGCCGACCCTTCGAGACGCCGCGCTCCGCGCGGCTCCTCAGGGTGAGGATTCAGTGAGGCAAGCTCTAAGCGAGCGAGCAATCAGTCGCGCCGGACGGCGATCACCTCAGCTCCGTTCCACGCACATGGCGATGCCCATGCCGCCGCCGATGCACAGCGTTGCCAGGCCCTTCTTGGCATCGCGCTTCTGCATCTCGTAGAGCAGCGTCGTCAGCACGCGCGCACCCGAGGCGCCGATCGGATGGCCGAGCGCGATGGCGCCGCCATTGACGTTGAGCTTGGCCGGGTCGAGGCCGAGCTCCTTGCCGACCGCCACGGCCTGTGCCGCGAACGCCTCGTTGGCCTCGACCAGGTCGAGATCCTTGACCGTCCAGCCGGCCTTCTTCAGCGCTTCCTGCGAGGCTGTTACCGGGCCGATGCCCATGACCTTCGGGTCGACGCCGGTGGTCGCCCACGACACGATCCTGGCGAGCGGCGTGACGCCGCGCTTCTTGGCTTCGTCGGCGCTCATCAGCACCAGCGCGGCGGCGCCGTCATTGATGCCCGACGCGTTGCCTGCCGTCACCGAGCCGCCCTCCTTGGTGAAAGCCGGGCGCAACTTGGCCAGCGCCTCCAGCGTGGTGCCGTGACGCGGGAACTCGTCGGTGTCGACCACGACGTCGCCCTTGCGGGTCTTCACCGTGACCGGGACGATCTCGTCCTTGAAGCGGCCGCTCTTCTGCGCCGCCTCGGCCTTGTTCTGCGACGCGACGGCGAAAGCATCCTGGTCGGCGCGGGTGATCTGGTACTTCTGCGCGACGTTCTCGGCGGTATTGCCCATGTGATAGCCGTTGAAGGCGTCCCACAGGCCGTCCTTGATCATCGAGTCGACCAGCTTGAAGTCGCCCATCTTGGTGCCGTCGCGCATGTGGGCGACGTGCGGTGCCTGGCTCATGCTCTCCTGGCCGCCGACCACCATGATCGAGGCGTCGCCGTTGCGGATCGCCTGCCAGCCGAAGGCAACGGCGCGCAGGCCGGAGCCGCACAGCTGGTTGATGCCGAGCGCGGTCTTCTCGACCGGGATGCCCGAATTGATCGCCGCCTGGCGGGCCGGGTTCTGCCCCTGACCGGCCGACAGGATCTGGCCCATGATGACCTCATCCACCTCTTCCGGCTTCACCTTGGCGCGTTCCAGCGCTCCCTTGATCGCGGCCTTGCCGAGATCGTGTGCAGGGACGGCGCCAAACGCCCCATTGAACGAGCCGATCGGTGTGCGCGCTGCGCTCGCGATGACGATGTCGGTTGCCATAGTGCCCTCCTGGAGTGCCGCCCTGTCGCTATTTATAGAGACGCGGTCAAGCGGGGCAAGGACCGGGCCAGCCGCCGTGCGGCTCACGGGTCAACCGGCCGCACGGGCGCGAGGAGCCGGCGGGAGCGGACGCAGCCCGAACAGGGGGCGCACGAACCACCACGGACGAACCACGGCGAGGTAGAGGATCGACGTGCCGAGGAACGTCGCCATGACAGCCAGGATGAATCCGGCGGCCGGCGGGGTGCCGAGCCGGAGCAGCCAGTAGACCGCGATCACCGTCACGGTCTGGTGCAGCATGTAGAAGGGATAGACCGCCTCGGTGGCCTCGCCGAGAAAGGCCGGTCGCCGCGTCAGATGGCGGTTGGCGAAGCCGACGATGGCGAACAGCCAGGCCATGGTGTTGATCGCCGAAACCAGCGCATAGGCCGGACGGTCCGCCGGCGCGATTGTCGGGCGAATCGCGCCGTCGATGAACAGGACATACAGGCTCGCATAGGCGGCGATGCCGATGCCGAGCGACAGGAAACGCTGCCGGTTGAGCGCGGCCAGAAGTTCGCGCGAGCCGAACAGGAAGGCGCCATAGAGCAGCAGAATGCCGTAGTAGGCGAGGCCGTACCAGTCGCCGACCAGGCCGTTGGGATTGCGCGAGATCGGCGCCAGCCAGAGGATGCAGGCGGCGAGCGGCAGCGGCATCAGCCAGTGCAGGCCGGCACGCGCCGTAAGGGCCGACGCCCCCTCGAGCGCCGCCCGCCCCGCCGGGCTGCGCGCCCACAGGAACAGGGGCAAGCACGCGACCGTGAGCACCAGGACGTAGGCCAGGAACCACAGATGGTGCCAACTGAGATTGCCGTCGGGATACACGCCGACGAAGGCCTGCGGCAGCCACTGCACGAAGGTGCCGGCGAAGCGGCCGGTGTAGAGCCGCTCGAGATAGACCTGCGGCGGCACCAGCACGATCATGCCGAAGGCCAGCGGCACGAGAAGCCGGCGCACGCGGTCGAGGGCGAAGGCGCCGGGCGAGCGCTGTCCGAGCGCCAGCATGATGGCGGCCCCCGACACCAGGAAGATCAGCGGCATTCGCCAGCGGTTCACGAAGCGCATGCCCTCGCGCAGCCAGTCGAGGCTGTCGGGGCTGACGAGGTGCCAGTTCCAGCCCGACCACGCCATGCCGGCGTGGTAGACGATCAGCAGGGCGAACGCGGAGACTCGCAGCCAATCGAGGTCGGCGCGGCGGTCGGAAGCGGGAGTGGCATTCATGACAGCACCTTGGAGGAGAGCTTTCGGATGGCCTCCTCCTACGCGCCACCACCTTGATTCCAGGGCATTTTGTGACGACCGGCGCGGCCGGTGGGACGACCGGCAGGGCAGCCGGGATGTCCGGTCTCGATGCGCAACGTCAGCGTCTTGCTCTTCCGGACCGCGGGCCTCCCGCCTGCTCATGATTCATGGCTGGGAGCGCGCCACTCCTGTGGCGCTCCTGGACGTGTGATCGACAAGAAGAGCGCCACAGGAGTGGCGCGCTCCCAGCACATGAGCCCCTTCGAACCGCTCAGGGCAGGCGCCCACGGTCCAGAAGAGCATGAGCTCACGCCCTCAGCTCTTCACCGGCACCAGGCTCTCGAAGCGTTGGCGGTAGCGCCGGCTGAGGTTTACCTCGGCGCCGTCCTGCAGGCGGATGCGCCAGTCGCCGCTGACCCACGGCGTCACCTCGGTGATGCGGGTGACATTGACCAGGTAGGATTTGTGCACCCGCACGAACCGCCTGGGATCGAGCTCGCTCTCGAGCTTGCTGAGCGAGGAGCGAATCTCGAGGGTCTCGCCGCCAACGTGCAGGACGGCGTAGTTGCCGGAGGCTTCGACCCAGTCGATGTCGGCCATCTCGACCATGATCTCGCGGCCGCGCTTGCGAACTGCGAAACGTTCGGCCAGCGGCGGAGACGAAGGTAAGGGCGCCTCTACCGGCGGTTCTGGCACCGGTGCAGGAGTCGTTTCCTGCTGCAACGCCGGCTCGGGCGCCGCATCGGCGTGCGCCGGCATGCGCTCGAACAGGTAGTGCAGCGCCAGGATTCCGGCACTCAGCATGCCGTAGCTGACGATGTCCTTGGCAAACTCGTAAGCCAGCCGATCGAGGGTGAGCGGGAATGAATAAGCCGTTCCGAGGATCGCCGAAAACCAGAGCAGGCGGAGCGCCGCCATGCCGACCGTGTGGGCGATGCTGAACGGCACCACCGCGGCGACGTGGATCGTCACGTTGCGCAGCGACTGCCCGATCGGCCAGCGCCGGTGCAGCCAGTAGAGCGCCGGAAGCAGGGCCGCGACGACGACATGGCTCGTCAGCTCGATCGCCAGCGCGTGATCGAGCCCGATCGGCCGGCCGATCTTCTCCTGGTTGGCCATCTCGACGTAGCTGCGCGCCGCCACCGATACCGCGAGCAGGATCGTCCAGGCGGCGATCAGCCGCCAATCGAAGGGCTTGTGCTCACCCATCAGGATCGGCGCTTGGCCGGCATGGCGCCCAGCCAGTCGAACAAGGGCGTCCAGCAGAGCTCGCGGGCGCGGCCGCTCACCACCATGCCGATATGGCCGAGCGGCAGGTCGTGACGCGTGACAGTACGGAAGCCGCGCCGGGGCTCGGCGAGGGCCGCCGCCGACAGGGGCGGCACTATGCGATCCCCCGAGGGGATCATGACCAGGGCCGGGACATTCATCCGCCGCGGCACGATGCGGCGGCCGCCGACCATCCACTGGCCCTTGCCAGGCAGGTTGTCGCCATACCAGGCGATCAGGCATTCGCGCGCCGTCGGGCCGGCGAGCGGGGCGCCGCCGTTCAGCCAGTCCTCGAGCAGCACGAACTCTCGTGCCGACTGGCCATGCGGGTCCATGCCGAGGAAACGGCCGAACTTCTTCACGGCAAGCCACGGATCGAGCGACCAGAACAGGGTCTGCAGGACGTCGACCGGCAGCTCGCCGACGCGGCCGGCCATCTCGGCCAGGAGGGGCCCCGCCGACAGCATGAAGGCGTGGCCGGTTCGGTCGGCATGGAAATCCCACGGCGTCGCCAGCAGGGCCAGCCCGGCGACGCGCCGCGGCCGGCGCGCCGCCAGGGCCACGCAGAGCGTGCCGCCCATGCAGTATCCCATCACCGCCGGGGCGCGGCGCGCCCGGCGGGCGAGGAAGGCCGCCGCGCGCTCGAGGCGCGCGACGTAGGCCGTCAGGTCGAAACGCCGCTCGTCGGCATCGGGCGTTCCCCAATCGACCAGATAGGGTCGCAGGCCCTGTGCCGCCATGGCACGCAGCAGGCTCTTCTCCTGGGTGAGGTCGAGCACTTCCCAGCGATTGATCAGCGACGGCACCACGAGCACGGCACGCGCGCCGCGTGTCCGCGCCGCGCGATGCGTCGCGCCATAGTCGAGCAGGCGTGTGTTGCCCTCGCTCCAGATGGCCGGCGGGTTCTCGAGAGTGCGGTGGACCGGATGCTGGCGATAGGCGATCACACCGTCGGCCAGGCGGTGCAGTCGGCGGGCAATCTCGCGCTGGAGCGCCGCCTCGAACCCCTCGCCTGTCGCCGCTTCGAGGGCGACGACCTCGGGCAGCAGCGCCGCCAGCGAGTCAGGCGGTCCCGAGGCGGGATTCGAGCTGGGCGAGCCTGACTTCCAGAGCCTCCACGCGCCTTCGCAGCTCGCCCACGTCATCAGGGCCGTGCCCAGGTGCAGCGGCAGCGGGCGCGGTCCCAGTCGGGGAGGATGCATGCTGAGCTCCTTGGGTCGCCTGCAGCACCGAGGCGAACTGCGCGTTTGCGGCAGCGAAAAGGCGGGCAATCTGTTCGGTCAGCGCCGGGTCGGCTGCGAGCCCGGAAAGCTGGCTCTGCCAGAGGTCCAGGTAGCGCCGCGCCAGTCGGTCGAAATCGGCGGTGTTGTCGCTGTCGGAAGGCATGCGCGCACTATAGCGGATCGCGGGCGGATCGCGCCGCGAACAGCGCTTTCGCAGGCGCAAAGCCTGCCTTGTCGCACTGCGGTATCGGCGCTAATGTTTACAATCCGATGTAAACGGGCGTTCACCGCGTTCGGGAACGAGGGAGCGAAGCGTAATGGCCGATCAGGCAGTACCCGAAAGCGGACCCAAGCCCGCCCCCGTGGTGATCAAGAAGTACGCGAACCGGCGTCTCTACAATACGGCGACCTCGGCCTATGTGACGCTCGATCACCTGTCGCAGATGGTGAAGGAAAAGACCGACTTCGTCGTCTACGACGCCAAGAGCGGCGACGAGATCACCCGCTCGGTGCTGACCCAGATCATCTTCGAGGAAGAGAGCAAGAGCGGGCAGCACCTGTTGCCGATCCCGTTCCTGCGCCAGCTCATCTCCTTCTACGGCGATTCGCTGCAGGGCGTGGTGCCGCAGTATCTCGAGATGTCGATGACCCAGTTCGCCCGCAACCAGGAGCAGATGCGGCGCTACATGCAGAATGCCTTCGGCTTCAACCCGTTCCAGCAGTTCGAGACGATGGGCAAGCAGAACATGGCGATGTTCGAGCAGGCCATGCGCATGTTGAATCCGTTCCGCCCCGGCCAGGCCGGAGGGCCCACTCCGCCGGGGCCGCCGGCTGCCAACGGGCACGAGCCGCCCAAGCCGGCACCAGCGGCCACCGCCGCGGCCAACAACGATGCGGCAATCGATGCGCTGAAGCGCAAGCTCGACGAGCTGCAGAATCAGCTCGCCGAGCTCAGCAAGAAGCCCTGACCACGCCGGCCATGGGAGACGGTCCACCCCCGCTGCGCCGCGTGATGTCGCCCTGCATCGGCATCTGCACCCTCGATCGCAAGAGCGGCTTCTGCCTCGGCTGCAAGCGCAACATCGAGGAGATCGGCCGCTGGGCGATGCTCGACGACCCGCAGCGCCAGGCCATCATCGACCAGCTGCCGACAAGGAAGATCTGAAGCTCGCTGCACTCGTGAACGACTGCTTCGATGTTGGACAAACAACAACACCTCATCCTGAGGAGCCGCGCGCAACGCGGCGTCTCGAAGGATGGGGATCAGGCACGGTGCCTGTCGCCCATGCTTCGAGACGCGCCCTTCGGGCGCTCCTCAGCATGAGGTTGGTGGGCGGCTGCGCCGGCGGTTTACGCTACCGCCCCTTGAAGGCCGGCTTGCGCTTCTCGCGAAAGGCCGACGTGCCTTCGCGGTAATCCTCGGTGAGGCCGGTGAGCACGTTCTGATCCGAATCCATGTGCGAGCCGAGATCGTCGAGCGCGTGAGCGAAGCGGTTCACCGTGGTCTTGCTCATGCGCACCGGGATCGGCGGCTGGCGCGCGATGCGCTCGGCGAATGCCAGCGCAGATGACAGCGCCTGCCCATCGTCGACCACGGTCTCGACCAGGCCCCAGCCCAGCGCCTCGGCGGCGCCGATGCGGTCCGACGCGAGGATGACCGCCTGCTTGGTGCGCGCCGGCCCCATCAGCGCCAGCATGCGCGGGATCGAGCCCCAGCTCATGTTCATGCCGAGCTCGACCTCGGGGATGCGGAAATGCGCCGAACGGCCGCAGGTGCGGAAGTCGAGCGCCACGACCAGCGCGGCGCCGCCGCCGATGCAGTGACCCTCGATCGCCGCGATCGTGACCTGCTCCATGTCCTGCCATGCCTTGCACATCTTGGGGCCGAGGCGCTGGCGATGGATGCGCTCGCCGATGGGCAAGGCATCGCGCTGCCGGCCATCCGGATCCTTGAGGTCGAAGCCGGCCGAGAACGCCTTGGCCGAGCCGGTGAGGATCACCACCGAGGTCTCGAGATCGTCCTCGAAGTCGCGCGGCACGTCGCGCAGCTCGCGCATCGCCTGGTGGCTCAGCGCATTGATGTCGTCGCCGCGATCGAATCGCACCACGGCGATCCGGCCCTGCGGCCCTAGACCCTTCTCGACCCCGACGAACCGCCGCTCCATCTCGCGCTCCTCCTGTACCCGGCACACGGTAGCGGCTCGGCTTTACAACGGCGAGCCGGTTGGCTTCAGTGCCTGCCATGTCTCCTTCGCCAGCTCCATCCTCATCAGTCGACTCTCTCGCCCTCGAGCATCGCGTCGACGCGCTGTTCGCCCCTTATGCGAAGCAAGGCTCGCCCGGCGCCATCGTCGCCGTCATGCGGGGCAGCCGAATCGAGCTGCGCAAGGGCTACGGCCTCGCCAGCATCGAGCTCGGCGTGCCCATCGGGCCGCAGACGCGCTTCCGCATCGCCTCGGTCAGCAAGCAGTTCACGGTCAGCGCCGCCCTGATGCTGGCGGCCG
>JALHMO010000029.1:0-46364 GCA_022844015.1 Reyranella sp.
GGCTGGTGCCGAAGGGCAACCGGTACGAGGATTTCGAGGTCGGGCGGGTGTTCCGCCACCATTGGGGGCGCACCATCACCGAGTCGGAGAGCACCCTCTTCTCCACCCTCACCCTGCATTTCAACCCGCACTACTACAACGCCGCCTACGCCCGTGCGCACGGCCATCCCGGCATCGTCGCCAATCCGATGCTGGTCTTCACCACGGTGTTCGGGCTGACAGTCGAGGATCTGAGCGAAGGCGGCGGGCCGTTCCTCGGCGTCAACGAGCTCGGCTTCCACCAGCCCGTCTACCCCGGCGATTCCTTGCGCGCCGAATCTGAAGTGCTCGACGGCCGCGTGTCCGACTCCCACAAGGGGTTCGCCATCGTCACCTGGCACAGCAAGGGCTTCAACCAGCGCGACGAGCTCGTCATCGACTTCAAGCGCACCAACCTCGTGCGCCTCAGGAACCCATAACATGCCGTACATCACCGAAGAGCGCCGCATGATCCAGGAGCAGGCGCGCGAGTTCACCCTCAACGAGGTCCTGCCGGTCGCCAACAAGCTCGACCCCGAGAAGGGCGATATCCCGATGTCGCTGCGCGACAAGATGGCCGAGCTGGGCTATTTCGGCATCCTCATCCCGGAGAAGTACGGCGGCCTTGGCCTCGGCTGCTTCGAGTACTGCCTGGTCACCGAGGAGCTGTCGCGTGGCTGGATGAGCGTCGCCTCGCTGATCGCCCGCGGCAACCTGCTGATCGGCGCGCAGATGATGAGCGAGGACCAGCGCGCGCGCTACCTGCCGCGCATGGCCAAGGGCGAGTTCCTCGGCGCCTTCTCGATGTCCGAGCCCAATGCCGGTTCCGACATCTCCAACATCTCCTGCCGCGCCCGCAAGGACGGCACGGGCTACCTGATCAGCGGCAACAAGTACTGGTGCACTTTTGCCGACGGCGCCGACTTCCTGATCATCATCGCCCGCACCTCCGATGCGCCGGCCGGTAAGCGGCACATGGGCCTGTCGATGTTCTTCGTCGAGAAGAAGCGCGGCGAGCTGCCCAAGGGCTGCAGCGGCGCGCCGATCCCCAAGATCGGCTACTTCGGCTGGAAGACCTACGAGCTGGCGTTCGACAATTTCCGCGTCGAGGCCTCAGACATGATCGGCGAGGAAGGCCACGCCTTCTACTACGCCACCTCGGGCCTCGAGACCGCGCGTGCCCACACCGCCGCGCGCGCCATCGGGCTCGCCCAGGGAGCGCTCGACGATTCGATCGCCTATGCCAACGAACGCCGCCAGTTCGAGCGGCCGATCTCGGACTTCCAGGCCATCCGCTTCAAGATCGCCGAGATGGCGACCCAGATCGAGGCGGCGCGCCAGCTCAACTACTTCGTCTGCGAGCAGATCGACACCGGCCAGCGTTGCGACAAGGAAGCCTCGATGGTGAAGCTGTTCGCCTCGGAGATGGCCGAGCGGGTGTGCAGCGAGGGCATCCAGATCCATGGCGGCGCCGGCTACACGACCCTGCACGCCGTCGAGCGTCACTGGCGCGATGCGCGTCTCACCAAGATATTCGAGGGCACCTCGGAGATCCAGAAGCGCATCATCTCTGATCGCCTGCTCGGTCGCGGGAGGAACTGATGAAGGTCTCCGCCCTGACCGGCAGCCACAATTATTTCGAGGACTTCACCGTCGGCGAGGTCCTGAAGCACGCGCGTGGCAAGACCGTCGAGCCGCTCGAGCAGGTGTGGATCACCAACGTGACCATGAACACCGCCGAGGGCCACTTCAACGAGCACCTGATGTCGTCGAGCCCGTGGGGCAAGCGGCTGGGCTTCGGCGGCGTCACCATCTCGATGTGCATCGGCCTCGCTGCCGAGGACACGGCCGAGAACGCCCTGATGGAGCTCGGCCTCGACAAGATCCGCCTGAGGGCCCCGGTGTTCCACGGCGACACCCTCTATTGCTACAGCGAGGTGCTGGAGACGAAGGACGCCGAGCGACCCGACGGCGGCATCGTCCGCTTCAGGCACTACGGCGTGAACCAGGACGACAAGCACGTCTTCGAGGGCGAGCGCACGGTGCTGATCAAACGCCGCAGCCACTGGGGCGAGAAGTGAGCTCGAAGCGCCGAAGAGCCTGCAACCTCGTACACCTCACCCTGAGGAGCGGCCGAAGGCCGCGTCTCGAAGGGTGGGACACGGTCGTGATGTTGCCCATCCTTCGAGACGCATCGCTGCGCGATGCTCCTCAGGATGAGGTGGTGTGCTCCGCTGCAGTCGCGCGCCCTCGGCGAACGTCGCTCCCATGACCGCCGTCCTCGGCGCGCTCGACGGGGTGCGCATCGTCGACCTGACGCAGATGCTGGCCGGGCCGTTCTGCACCATGCTGCTGGCCGACCAGGGGGCGGAGGTGATCAAGGTCGAGCCGCTCGACGGCGACCATACGCGCATCGTCGGCCCCTACCATCCTGACGACTCCCTGAAGGCGTTCGGCGGCTACTTCGCCTCGGTCAACCGCAACAAGAAGTCGGTCGCCGTCGACCTCAAGCAGCCCGAAGGACGCGCGCTGGTGCTGCGGCTGTGCGAGGGCGCCGACGCCATCGTCGAGAACTACCGCGGCGGCGTCATGGACCGCCTGGGGCTGGGCTACGAGGCGCTGCACGAACGCTTTCCGAGGCTGGTCTATGCCACGATCCGCGGCTTCGGCGATTGGCGCACCGGCCGCAGCCCCTACACGGACTGGCCGGCCTACGACGTGGTGGCGCAGGCGTTCGGCGGCGTCATGGCGATCACCGGGCCGGACAAGGACACGCCGATGAAGGTCGGGCCGGGCATCGGCGACCTGATGCCGGCCACCATGTGCGCCGTCGGCATCGTCAGCGCCATCCTGCGCGCCCACAAGACCGGCAGGGGCCAGCTGGTCGATGTCGGCATGGTCGATGCCATCCTGTCGCTGTGCGAACGCATCGTGCACCAGCATTCCTATACCGGCGGCGTGCCCGTGCCGGAGGGCAACCATCACCCCCTGCTCTGCCCGTTCGGCATGTTCCCGGCCAGGGATGGGTACATCACCATCGCCGCCCACGCCGACACGCATTTCCCGATCCTCTGCCGCCTGATCGGCCGCCCCGAGCTCGGGTCCGATCCGCGCCTGGCCAGCGTCCAGGACCGCCGCGCCAACCAGGAGGAGATCATCGAGGCGGTCTCTTCCTTCACGCGCGCACGCACCAAGCAGGAGCTGCTGGACCATCTCGGCGGGCAGGTGCCGTTCGCGCCGGTCAACGACGTGCGCGACGTCTTCGCCAACCCTCATTTCGCCGCCCGCGACATGGTCGTGTCGGTGCCCCACCCCGGCCTCGACCACGAGACCAAGGTGGCCGGCGTGGCAATCAAGATGAGCGAGACCCCCGGCCGCGTGCGCCATCGCGCCCCGTTGCTGGGGGAGCATACGGACGAGTATCTGACCGGCCTCGGCCTCGGTGGCGCGGAAATTGCGCGGCTGCGGGCCGGGAAAATCGTTGCCTGAGGGAGATCCGCCATGACCGACCGTCCGCGCCGCGCCCGCCGCGTCCAGCTTTCCACGCCGGGATCGAGCGAGAAGATGATCCAGAAGGCGGCCGAATCGAAGGCCGACCACGTCTTCCTCGACCTGGAGGACGCTGTCGCGCCGAGCCAGAAGCGCGAGGCGCGCAAGAAGATCGTCGCGGGCCTGAAGTCGCTCGACTGGGGCAAGAAGACCCGCTGCGTGCGTATCAACGATCTCACCACCGAGTACGCCTTCGAGGACATCATCGAGGTGGTCGAGGGCGCCGGCGAGCATCTCGACACCATCATGATGACCAAGGTCCTGACGCCGGCCGACGTGCTGTTCGCCGACAAGCTGCTGCACCAGCTCGAGAAGAAGCTGAAGCTCAGGCGCCGCATCGGCCTGGAAGCCCTGATCGAGGAGGTCGAGGGCATGCAGAACGTCGATGCCATCGCCGCCTGCACGCCGCGCCTCGAATGCCTGGTGTTCGGCATGGGCGACTTTTCCGCCTCGATGGGCGTCACCAACAAGAACGTCGGCGAGACCGACGGCTATCCCGGCGACATCTGGCACTACGCCCGTTTTCGCCTGGTCATGGCCTGCCGCGCCGCCGGCATCGATCCGGTCGACGGGCCGTTCGCCGATTTCCGCAATCCCGACGCCTATCGCGAGGAGTGCAAGCGCTCGATGATCCTGGGCTGCGTCGGCAAGTGGGCCATCCATCCTTCGCAGATCGGCATCGCCCTCGACGTCTACTCGCCCAAGAAAGAGGACGTCGAACGCGCGCGCATGCTCGAGAAGGCCTACGCCGAGGCCGAGGCCAAGGGCCTGGGCGCCATCAACGTCGACGGCATCATGGTCGACGTCGCCTCGATCCGCATCCTGCGCAACACGGTGCTGAACAAGGCCGACCTGTTCGGAATGTAGTCCGCCCTGCGGTTCCGATTCGGCCTCGCCGGGCAGGCGTCCACGATGTCCCGGCCGACATCGCACTTGATGCGCAGCGGGCGAGGCCCGAAGATGCCGCCGGCGCCCCGGCTCGCGCTGCGGGAACGGGGAGCAGTCGACATGGAAGACGACACATCGGCGTCGTATGTGGGCTAATTCTGCGTAACACCGGGCTCGGCACGGCGGACAACTCGAGCCGCCGCCGGGACAACGGATGACTTAGGGAGGATAGTGATGCTGAGAAGGACCCTGCTGGGCGGCGCCGCCGCGGCTACGGTGGCAAGCCCCGCGCTGGTGCGCGGACAGGAGCCCCTCAAGATGCGTCTGTCGCTCGACACCTCGGCGGCCCACACGCGCACCTTGCAGATGACGAGCTTCGCCCAGGAGCTGGAGAAGGTCGCCAGCGGCAAGATCAAGGTCGAGGTCTTTCACTCGGCCCAGCTGTTCCGCGACCGCGACGTCGGCAAGGCCCTGCGCCAGGGCGGTGCCGAGATGGGCGTTCCGGGGCCGTGGAACCTCACCGGCATCGAGGCCAACCTCGATATCACGCAGTCCCCGGCGTTCTACGGACGCACGGCGAGCGAGGTCTACAAGGTCATCGATGGCGACGTCGGCCGCACCCTGAATGGCATGCTGGAGAAGAAGCTCGGCGTGCATATCCTCGGCAAGTGGCTCGACCTCGGCGCCTCCCACACCTTCTCGACCGCCAAGCCTCTCAACAGCCCCGAGGATCTCAAGGGCCTCAAGATCCGGACATCGGGCGGCGCGGGGCAGATGGTCCGGGTGAAGTTCTTCGAGGGCGTGCCCAACTTCACCGCCTGGCCGGACGTGCCGCTGGCGCTGAGCCAGGGGACGTTCGACGCGCTGTTCACCACCAACGAGAGCGTCAAGTCGGCCAAGCTGTGGGATTCCGGGGTCAAGTTCACGCTGCAGGATCACCAGTTCTTCGCCCAGTACATTCCGATGCTGAGCGAGACGTTCTGGAAGAAGCTGGGGCCGGACCTGCAGAAGGTCGTGACGGGCCTGTGGGCCTCCAAGGTCGACGTCTGGCGCAAGGACATGGCGGCCAGCCAGACGGAGTCGTTCGAGATCCTGCAGAAGGCCGGCATCAAGGCGGTGACGCCCGATGCCGCGACGCTCGAGGCCACGCGCAAGCGGCTGATGACCACGCAGGACGCCGTCATCAAGGAGCTCAAGCTCGACCCCGCCCTGGTCGCCCAGGCAAACGCGGCGCTGGGCATCAGCGGCAAGAGCTGAACGACCTGAGCGGCGGGCTCGCCCGATCGCCGGGCGCCCGTCGCTTTCACCGCTCGGGGAAACGTGGGGTTTCGCATGCTCGAAGCATGGGACAAGGTCGAGCGTTGGCTGATCGGCCTGCTGGGAGCGCTCGGCCTGGTCGTCTACCTGACCCAGATCATCGGTCGCTACGTCACGACGGCGATCGATTTCTCGGTCGCCGAGGAGCTGACGGTCTACATCATCATCTGGGCCGCCTTCCTGGTGGCCAGCCTGCTGGTGCGCGAGGACGGCCATGTGCGCGCCGACCTGCTGATACGCATGCTGCGCCCCGAGCGCCAGCGCTGGATCGAGGTCGCCAACTGCGGCATCGCCCTCGGCTTCTGCCTCGGGCTCACCTGGTACGGCTGGCTGGTGGCCTACGATTCCTTCGATCTCGGTGAGCGCAGCAACACCGCGCTCGGCTTCCCGCTCTGGATCTACTACGCCTCGTTGCCGGTCTCGGCCGCGCTGATGTCGATGCGTTACGCCCGGCGGCTCTGGCAGTTCTGCTTCGCCTTCGATCCGGCGACCATGGAAGTCCACTCGGGGCGCGAATAGTCATGACCAAGCTGTTCGCCGCCGTCTTCTTCGTCCTGCTCGGCATGGGCCTGCCGATCTGGCTGGTGCTCGGCGTCTCGGCCGGCTCGATGTTCGCCATCGAGGGCAAGCCGCTGGTCGGCATCGCCCAGAAGATGCTCGACGAGCTCAACTCGACGACGCTGCTGGCCGTGCCGTTCTTCGTCATGGCCGCCTCGTTCATGCAGCGCGGCGGCATCGCCAAGGCGCTGGTCGACGTCGCGGCGGCCTGGGTCGGCAACGTGCGCGGCGGGCTCGGCGTGGTCTGCGTCGCGGCCTGCGCCATGTTCGCGGCGATCTGCGGCTCCTCCGTCGCCACCGCGCTCGCCATGGGCACGATCCTGATTCCGGCGATGATCGAGCGCAAGTACGACCGGCCCTTCGCGCTCGGCGTCACCGCCGCCTCGGGCACGCTGGGCATCCTGATCCCGCCCAGCCTGCCGCTGATCCTCTATGCGATCATCGCCGACGAGTCGGTACCGCGGCTGTTCCTCGCGGGCGTCATCCCGGGCCTGATGCAGGCATCGTTCTTCGTCCTCTACGTGCTGTGGTACGGACGCCGCCACAACCTGGCGGCCGAGCCGCCGCGCTCGCGCGAGGAATTCTGGCGGGTCAACCTCAACGCCATCCCGGCCCTCTCGATGCCCGTTATCATCGCCGTCGGCATCTACGGCGGCTGGGTGACGACGACGGAGACCGCGGCGCTGGCGGCCGCGGTGGCCCTGCTGATCAGCCTGTTCTACTACAAGGGCTTCAAGCTGTCGGAGACGCTGTCGGTGATCGGCGAGTCGATCAAGAACGCCGGCACCATCATGATCATCATCGCCACGGCGCTGGCGTTCGGCCACTGGATCACGGAGTCGGGAATCCCGGCGGCCCTGGTGCAGTTCATCCGCGACAACGGCTTCTCCGCCTGGCAGTTCCTGCTCGCCATCAACCTCATGCTGCTCGTGCTCGGCATGTTCCTCGAGGTCGCCTCGATCCTGCTGATCACCATGCCGATCCTGATACCGGTGCTGAAGCCGCTGGGCATCGACCCGGTGCATTTCGCGATCGTCGTCACGGTCAACATGGAGCTTGCGCTGATCACCGCCCCGGTCGGCCTCAATCTCTACGTTCTCGCCACGGTGTCCAGAACGCCGCTCGCCACCGTCATCAAGGGGGTCAATCCCTTCCTCGTCCTGATGGTCGGCCTGCTCATTGCCATCACCTATCTGCCGGACCTCAGCCTGTGGCTGCCCCGCCTGGTCTATGGATGAGCCGCGCGCCGAGCTGAAGACCGCCCTCCTGCCAGTGGGGGCCATGCTCGGCACCCAGATCGCGATCTCGCTCGCCGTGCTGGCACTCGGCGTCCTGATGCCCGCCGTCGCGCGCGACCTGGCCGTGGACCCCAAGCTGATCGGCGGTTTCACGGCCATCACCTATGCGGTCGCCGCGGCGATTGCCCTGGGCAGCGCCGGAGCGATCGCCCGGCTCGGCGCCGTCCGGGTCTGCCAGCTCGCCATGGTGGCGGCCGCCGCAGGGCTGGCCGTAGCCGCGGCCGCCTCGCTCGTGGCGATGGTCGTCGCGGTCGTGCTGATCGGGCTCGCCCAGGGACCGATCAATCCGGCCTCGGCGCACATCCTCAGCCAGCGCGTGCCGCGGCGCTGGTTCAGCCTGGTCTTCTCGATCAAGCAGACTGGCGTTCCGGTCGGTTTCGCCGCCGCCGGCATCGTGCTGCCGCTGCTGCTCGGCTGGGTCGGCTGGCGCGGCGCCTCCCTGGTCGCCGGGGCAGCGCTCCTCGCCGGCGCGCTTGCGCTCGGCCTGCTGCGCCGCCGCCTCGATGCCGCGATGACGCCGCCCGGCCCGTCACCCGGCATCTGGCGTTCCTTCCGCTTCGTCATCGGGCACCCGGCGCTGCGCGTGCTCGGCCTGTCGGCGCTGATCTATGTCGTCGCCCAGCACACTTTCACGTTTTTCCTCGTCACCTATCTCTACGAGCATTGCCGGCTCGACATCGCCCAGGCCGGCTTCCTGCTTTTCCTGGCGCAGATGGCCGGCACCGCGCAGCGCCTGGTGCTGGGGGCGCTGGGGGACCGCATGCCGCGCATGATGCTGCTCGGGTGGACCGGCCTCGCCATCGCCGCCGGCGCCGCGGCCACGTCGCTGATCGCGACCGACACGCCCTACTGGCTGATCGCCGTCATCGTCGTTGCCTACGGAACGGTGGTGATCAGCTGGAACGGCGTGTCGATCGCCGAGTTCGCCCACCTCGCGCCGACAGGACAGGTCGCGGCGGTGGCGGCGGTGCAGACGGCGCTGGCCTTCTCGGGGGCGGTGCTCGGACCGCCCCTGTTCGCCGCCATCGCCGCGCTGGCGGGCTATCGCGCGGCCTTCCTCGCCGTGGCCGGCATCGTCCTGATTGCCGCGCTCTGGCAGGTCTCGAGCGCCCGGGCCCTCCGCAAGTCCGCCTAGGATACGGGGCAAGGACGTCGGGCCCGCGAGTCACCCCTCCCCCCCAATCACCCCGACGACGACGGAAGATCGACAAAAGTTTACCGCAAGACGGCGCCCGTCCCGTGATACAGCACGGTCGGGACGCCTCCTGCCGGCGGCCCTCGTCAAGGGCGTGAACCTCACGATTGATATTCACTCGCGGTCGACAACACTTGGCTCGACCGCCGACAGGGAGGAGATCATGAAGCTCTACATGCATCCGGTGTCGACCGTCAGCCGGCCGGTGTTGCAGTTCGTCGCGGACGAGAAGATACCGGTCGACATGGAGGTCGTCGACATCCTGAAGGGCCAGCACTACGAGCCGACCTACAGCAAGCTCAACCCGAACCATCTGGTCCCGATGCTCGAGGACGGTGATTTCCGCCTGACCGAGAGCGCGGCGATCCTGCGCTACCTCGCCGAGAAGACCGGATCGGATGCGTATCCCAAGGACATCAGGCAGCGCGCACGGGTGAACGAGGTGCTGGACTGGTTCAACTCCAACTTCTATCGCGACTGGGGCTACGGGCTGATCTACCCGCAGCTCTTCCCCCACCTCAAGCGCGAGGACGCCAAGGTGCAGGAGGCGGTGGTGGCCTGGGGAAAGGAGAAGTCCAAGGGCTGGCTGCAGATCCTGAACGACCATTGGCTGGGCCCGGACCGCCAGTATCTGTGCGGTGATCAGATTACCATCGCCGACTATTTCGGCGCCGCCCTCGTCACCGCGGGCGAGTTGGTTCATTGCAATCTGTCGGCCTATCCCAATATCGAGCGCTGGCTCGGCAACATGAAGAAGCGTCCGAGCTACGGCACGGTCTACGAGACCTTCAACGGCTTCTGCGCCTCGACCAAGGGACAGCCCTGGCAGGCGATCTGACCAGGAGAATCCCATGATCAAAGGCCTGCATCACAACGCCTATCGCTGCCGCGACTCGGAGGAGACGCGGCGCTTCTACGAGGATTTCCTCGGCCTGCCGCTGGTGCACACGCTCAAGATCGAGCAGACGATCACCGGCCGCAAGACCGGCACCGGCGTGCTGCACACCTTCTTCCAGCTCGACGACGGCTCGTGCCTCGCCTTCTTCGAGGCGCCCGACATGCCGTTCGAGTTCAAGGAGCAGCACGACTTCGACCTGCACATCGCCCTCGAGGTCGAGCCCGAGGCGCTCGAACGGATGTTCGCCAAGGGCAAGGCCGAGGGCCGCGAGGTGCGCGGCATCTCCGACCACAGGTTCATCCGCTCGATCTACTTCCGCGACCCCAACGGCTACGTGATCGAGCTTGCGGCCAAGGTGCCGGGCAAGGAGAGCGCGATGGATCCCAGGGCGAACCACGCGCGCGACATGCTGGACACCTGGCAGGTCGACAAGCGCCGCCAGCCGGCGACAGTGGCGTAGCTCGTCATCCTCCCCAACGCTGTTGGGGAGGAAAATGATCAACCCAGCCGGCGCCGGTACAGCGCGATCAGGCGTTCCCAGTGGCGCTCGGCGGCGGGCTTGTCGTAGCACCAGCGTTGCGGGAAGGCGAAGCCGTGGTGCACGCCCGGGTGCACCTCGAGCTCGCCGCCATTTCCCGACTTGTCGAACAGCGCCTTCAGTTCCTTGACCATATCGGGGGGCGCCAGGTCGTCGTGCTCGGCGCAGGAGATGTACAGCTCGCCCTTCGCCTTGCCGAGGGTAAGGTGCGGGCTCTCGACGGCATCGCTCACCAGCCAGGTTCCGTAGAACGAGGCCGCAGCCGCGATGCGGTCGGGATAGCGTGCCGCTGCCGCCAGGGAGTACGGCCCGCTCATGCAATAGCCGTGTGTCCCGACGGGACCCTTTTTCGACGCCTTCTGCATGTCGGCATAGGCGATCAGCGCCGCGACATCGTCCATCACCGGCGGGATGGTCATCTTGGTGCGAACCGCCCGCATGCGCGCCTGCTCGGCGCTCCCCTTGTCGAGGACGTCGGGCCCGTACTTGGTGTCCCTGCCCGCGCGATAATAGAGGTTGGGCAGCAGCACGTAGTAGCCGACTGTCGCGAGCCGCCGTGCCATGTCGCACAGCTCCTCGCGAACGCCGGGCGCGTCCATCAGGAACAGGATGGGCGGATAGGGTCCGCCGCGCTCGGGATGGCAGACGAAGGTCTCCATCGCCCCGTCCCTGGTCGGCACGTCGACAATCTGCTCGAACATGTTTCGCTGCTTTCCTCTTCGCTTTGCGCCCATGCCAGCACCTTGCTAGGGTCCGCTCAACCAGAATCTCTTGGGAGTGAAATTGTGATGAAGCGTTTGATGTTGGGCGTATCTGCCCTGGCGATGGCCGCTTGGGCGACAGTGTCGTCGGCCCAGCAGCTCACCGACAACGTCGTGAAGCTGGGTGTGCTGACCGACATGTCGAGCCTCTATTCCGACATCAACGGCCCGGGTGCCGTCATCGCCGTGCAGATGGCGATCGAGGATTTCGGCGGCATGGTCGACGGCAAGAAGATCGAGATCATCCAGGCCGACGTGCAGAACAAGGCCGACGTCGCCGCGACCATTGCCGGCCGCTGGTTCGACACCGAGAAGGTCGACGCCATCCTCGGCACCGGCGCTTCCTCGTCGTCGATCGCCACATCGCGGGTCGCCAACGACAAGAAGAAGATCTACCTGGCCACCGATCCCGCCTCGTCGGATATCACCGGCAAGCTCTGCAATCCCTATACCGTGCACTGGGTCTACGACACCTTCGCGCTGGCCAACGGCACCGGCTCGGCAGTCGTCAAGGCCGGCGGCAAGAGCTGGTTCTTCCTGACCGCCGACTACGCATTCGGCTACGCCTTGCAACGCGATGTCGCCGCCGTGGTCGCCAAGTCCGGTGGCAAGGTGCTCGGCGAGGTCCGCCATCCCATCAACACCAACGACTTCTCCTCCTACCTGCTGCAGGCGCAGGGATCGAAGGCGCAGGTCATCGGCCTCGCCAACGCGGGCGGCGACACCATCAACTCGATCAAGCAGGCTGCCGAGTTCGGCATCGTCAAGGGTGGCCAGAAGCTCGCCGGTCTCCTCGTGTTCATCACCGACGTGCACTCGCTGGGCCTCGAGCGCGCTCAGGGCCTCAGCCTCACCGAGGCGTTCTACTGGGATCTCAACGACAAGACGCGGGCCTTCTCCAAGCGCTTCGCCGCGCGGCACGGCGGCAAGATGCCGTCCAGCATCCAGGCCGGCTTCTACTCTGCGGCGCTGCAGTATCTCAACGCCATCAAGGCGGCCGGTACCGACAACAGCGACGCCGTCATGGCCAAGCTCAAGGA
Organism: Reyranella sp.; assembly: GCA_022844015.1. Lineage (GTDB taxonomy): Bacteria > Pseudomonadota > Alphaproteobacteria > Reyranellales > Reyranellaceae > Reyranella. Next base: position 12,061 of record JALHMO010000029.1, read on the forward strand.
GATCAAGTGGGACGACCCGATCTTCGGCCTGAGCTACATCCGTGCCGACGGCCGCAAGATGCACGACATGTACCTGTTCGAGGTCAAGAAGCCTTCCGAGTCGAAGGGCCCGTACGACTACTACAAACTGGTCTCGAAGATGTCCGCCGAGGAGGCGTTCCGCCCGATGGACCAGGGTGAATGCCCGATGGTGGCGAAGAAGCAATAGCCGCGAGTAAGCAATGCCTCCTCGCGAGGAAGTTGTTCCTCGCGAGGAGGCATTCGCTGGTGGCCAGGAGAAATTGAACCCGGAGGTGACAATGGCCGAGCAATCGAACGTCTATGTCGGCGTCGCCGGATATTTCGGCAAGCCGGATCACAAGGGCAAGGTCGGCGTTTTCCGCCGCGACACGAACGGCGGCGACTGGCAGCATGTGCTGGGGACGGTCGAGGCCTATACCGTTTTCGTCCACCCCAAGGATCCCCAGACGGTGTTCGCCGGCACCAGCGACGGCGTGTGGCGCAGCACCGATCGCGGCGCCACTTTCCGCCGCACCGGCTTTCCCGACGCCAACAGGCAGGTGTGGTGCTTCCTGGTCGATTCGCGCGACCCGAAACGCATCTTCGCCGGCGCCTCGCCGATCGACGTTTATCGCAGCGACGACGGCGGCGCCAACTGGCGCAAGCTCGCCACGCCGGTCATCGGGACGCATTGCAAGGGACCGTTCGCCTCGCGCGTCATGCGCTTTGCCCAGCATCCCTCGCGGCCGAACGAGATCTACGCCGCCCTCGAGATCAACGGCGTGATGCGCAGCACCGACGGCGGGGAGACCTGGGAGGATTGCAGCGCCGGGCTGATCAAGCTCTCCGAGCTGCCCCACCTCAAGAGCAAGATCGTGAGCGACACGACCGCCGAGGGCATGCTGGACGGCCACGCCGTCACCATGGATCCGGTCAACCCCGACGCGGCCATCGTCGCCCTGCGCATGGGCCTGTTCCGCACGACCGACGGCGGCAAGAGCTGGAGCGACATGGAGGTCGGCAAGTTCTCGCCGACGACCTACGGCCGCGACGTCAAGACCTCGGCGAGCGAGCCCAACACGCTCTATGCCGCCCTTTCGGTCGCCGCGGCCAGCCACGACGGCGGGCTCTACCGCAGCCAGGACGGCGGTCAGAGCTGGAAACGCTTCGACAAGGTCCAGGTGCACGGCACGATCATGTCGATCGGCCTGCACCAGACCGACCCCAGGCAGGTCTATATCGGCGCGCGCTACGACGGCGAGGTGTTCGGCACGCGCGACGCCGGCCAGACCTGGGAGGCCATGCCGCTGCCCGGCGAGGTCCAGCACATCTACGCAGTGGCCTGCGGGTAGAGGCCACACTTTTTCGGGCATTCCTCCCCAGCTTCGCTGCCAGGGAGTGGACACATCTCGAACCCCTCCGCCTTAGGACGGGCAGTCGAGCTCACGCTCATGTTGTCCTCCCTGCGCGCAGCGCGGGGAGGTGCCCCCGTAGGGGGCGGCGGGGTCAGGAGCCTCAGGCGAAGCGTCTGTCCATGCTTTTGTGCCTCGAGACGGATGAAGTCACGAACCCGGATACCGATTGGATGCGGCCGCCTGAACTCGAACCCGGCCAGTTGGCGGCGACGTAGTCGGCTCCACAGGAGGAGCCTCTCGGCATCAGTCTGGTTCGTCAGCAGTTTGCACGTTGGGGTGTGATCGCTGATCGGCGATCAGCGGCTTCAATATGACGAATGTTCCAGCCGTACGTGTGTCGCCCTTGACCCCTCCGCCCCCTACGGGGGCACCTCCCCGCGCTTCGCGCAGGGAGGGAGGGCAACATGATGCGATAGAAGAGGAGCGCAGCTTCTACTCCATCTCCGCCGCAAACGCCTCGGCGAGCGCGCGGAGCCAGATGGCGACGGCGGTCGCGCCGCCGTCGGCAATGCCGATCGCGCGGTCGCCGAGATAGCTCGCTCGGCCGAGCCTCGGGCGCATCGCGGCGGTCGCCGCGGCGCCGGCTTCGGCGGCGGTGGCCGCAGCGACGAGTGCCCGGGCCGCGCTTTCCGGTCTCGCCGCGAAGGCGTCGACTGCCGGCAGCAGGGCGTCGAGCATGGTGCAGTCGCCCGCCCTGGCGCCGCCGAGCTCGGCAATCGCTTCAACGCCTGACCGAAAGGCACGGGCCCAGTCCCTCATCTCGGGCACGGGCGGGAGCTCGCGCGCGGCGCGTATCAGGCCGACGGCATAGAACGGTCCGGAGCTGCCGCCGACGGCGCGCCGCAGGGTCTCGCCGATGCAGCGCAGGCTCGTCGGTGCATCGGCAAAGGACGCAAGGTCCAGGGCTCGGATGGCCTCGGCTCCCCGTGTCATCCCGAGACCCAGGTCGCCGTCGCCCGCCCTCGTGTCGAGGTCGGTGAGTAGCGGCTCTGCGCCCTCCAGGGCCGAGGCCACCGCCCGCGCCAGCGATTGCAGGCGCCGGCTCTGTGGCCCCACCGGCTTCTCCGGCACGGCGACCGCGGACTCGAAGGCCGCCACAACCCGGCGCGCCGGCGCGATCCGTCCGTTGCCCGGCCAAGCCGGTGCCGATCCCGGCGCATCGAGCAGGGCGAGCCGCTCCGGGTCGAGCTTCATGACCGACAGCGAGCAGCCGGGCATCTCGAGCGCCGTCAGCAGAGCCCCCTGCCAGGCGCGCTCGATCCGCAGGCCGTGCCGGCGCAACGCGGCGAGCGCCCGGCGCGCGACGATCGCCATCTCCATCGCCGGCGTGCCGCCCAGCCCGTTCACCAAGAGCGCCACGCCGTCACCGGCGGCCAGGCCGAGATCGGCCAGGATCGCCTCGAGAAGGCGATCGACGAGAACGTCGGCCGGCGCCAGGGCGGAGCGCTCGACGCCCTGCTCGCCGTGGATGCCGAGCCCGAGCTCGACCTCGCCGTCGCCGAGCGTGAAGCCGGGTCGGCCGACCGCCGGCACGGTACAGGCCCCCAGCGCCACGCCCATGCTGGCGAGATCGGTCGCCGCCGCGGTGGCCAGCCTGGCGACCTCGGCGACGGAGAGACCAGCCGCGGCCGCTGCGCCGGCGATCTTGTGGACCAGCACGGTCCCGGCGATGCCGCGCCGTCTGTCGCGCGGCACGGTATCGCGCAGTGCCACGTCGTCGGCGACCACGACAATCTCCACCGGTATCCCGGCGCCCCGCGCCAATTCGGCGGCAAGGCCGAAGTTCAGCCTGTCGCCGGTATAGTTCTTGACGATCAGGACCGCGCCGGCCGGCCCGGCAGCGGCACGGATGCCGGCCACGACAGCATCGACGCTGGGCGAGGTGAACACGTCGCCCGCGACAGCCGCGGTGAGCAATCCCGGGCCGACATAGCCGGCGTGGGCCGGCTCGTGCCCCGACCCGCCGCCCGAGATTACGGCGACCGGGCGCGTCCCGGTCGGCGGCAGATCGGCACGCACGACCACGTCGTGATCGGCCAGCAGGGCCAGCCCGGGGTCGAGGTCGCACACCCCTTCGAGCATCTCCCGCACCACCCGGCGCGGGTCGTTCACCAGCTTCTTCACGTCCCCTCCCCGATGAGGCATCGGATGAGACTTAGCGCGCAAACCTGTCCTCTGGACAAAGAAAATGGCGCGCGGTAACCGCACCCGTTGATCCGACGAGCGGTAGAGGTCTCCTGTCGACCGGCCCGCGCCGGCCTGTCGTGTCCAGCGCTGCCGGGGTGGCGCCGTGGAGGAGACGTCGATTGCGAGTTCGAGCGCAGTAACCGCCGAGTGAATCAATGAAAGTGATCAGGAATGGGCTGCTGCTCGTCGCGGTCCTGGGTCTGTGCCTGCTGAGCTTCGAGGCGCTCGTGCGCGTGTTCCTCGATGACGGCATGCTCTACGAGCTGGAGATGTGGAAGTACGCGACCGACGTCAAGATGCGCGATCCGCAGCCCGACATCGGCCATCGCCATCGCCCCGGCGCCCAGGAGCAGCTGATGGGGGTGTCGGTCCGCACCAACTCGCTCGGCCTCAGGTCGCCGGAGATCGACCAGCCGGCCAAGCCGGGCGTGGCGCGCATCGCTTTCGTCGGGGATTCGATCACCCTGGGCTGGGGCGTCGCCGAGCAGGAAACCTTCGCCAATCGCGTCCTCGAGGCGCTCGCCAAGGCCGGTCGCAAGGTGGACGGCTTCAACCTGGGGGTCGGCAACTACAACACCACCCAGGAACTCGCGCTCTATCGCAAGATCGGGGCGCGCCTCAAGCCCGACATCATCGTGCTGGCCTACTTCATCAACGATGCCGAGCCGATGCCCCAGTATCTCGACACCAGCTGGCTGGACAGGAACTCGGCCGGATGGACGGTCCTGCGCTACCGTCTCGACACGGTCTCCCGCACGTTCGGCGAGACGCCCGACTGGAAGAAGTATTACCGCGACCTCTACGCCCCGAATGCCGCCGGATGGCAGGAGACCACGAAGGCGCTGGGCAGCTTCGCCGCCGAGGCGCGGCAGGGCGGAGCAAGGCTCGTCGTGTTCAATATTCCCGAGCTGCGCGAGCTCGAGCCCTACCCGTTCGGCGACATCACCGACAAGGTCCGTGCCGTGGTCGAGCGCGACAAGGTGCCGTTCGTCGATCTGCTGCCCACGGTGCAGTCGGTCGACCCGCGCACGCTGTGGGTCACGGTGCCCGACCCGCATCCCAACGGGAAGGCCGATGAATACTTTGCCAAGGGCATGCTGCCGGAGATCACGTCCCTGCTGGACAGCCTCTGCCGTGACCAGGGCAAAGGCTGCTGATCGACCGACCGACGCGAGGCCGCCCTGCAAACGCTGAAGAACCTTCTGCTGATCCTGCTGTCGACCGTCGTCAGCATCGCCATCGCCGAGGGCGTCGTCCGCTGGCTCGACGGCTATGAGATGCTCGCGACGCCGCTCAGCGTGCCGACCGGCACCACGGCCGTCAGCGCGTCGCTGATCGACGACATCCCGGCGGCACCGGGCGTCGACAAGGCGTGGTTCAAGAGCGAGCCGCCGCCGCTGCCGAACCGCGGCCAGGTTCCCGAGGAGTGGCGCAAGCTCTACCGCCAGATCGAGGACAACCCGGTGGGCGGGATGGACTTCCGCGCGCCCGACGCCTTCCGCGCCTGGAACGCCCGGTTCGCCGGCGATCCGTGCAAGCACCGGCACCTCCATCACGCACCCGGGCAGCTCTATCTCTACGACCCGCCCGACGATTCGGCCCGGCCGCCCTACCGGTTCCTGCCCAACGCGACGATGCCGCACGGGCTGGTGACCAACCAGATCGGCTGGCGCGGCGCGCCGATCGAGGAACCGCGCGGCGACAGGACGATCCGAATCGTCTTCGTCGGCGCCTCGACCACCCTCGACATGCCGCACCTCCCCTTCTCGTGGCCCGAATATGCCGGCAACTGGCTCAACGTCTGGGCGAAGGCCAAGGGTCTGCCGGTCCGCTTCGAGGTGCTCAACGCCGGCCGCGAGAGCATCGTGTCGACCGATACCGCCGAGATCGTCCGGACGGAGGTGATGGCGCTGCGTCCCGACCTCGTCGTCTACTTCGAGGGCGGCAATCAGTTCCGTCTCGACTCGGTTACCGCCGATCGCCCGCCGCCGTCGGCGCCCCGTCCGACTCAGGCGGAGGCTCCGGCGACCTGGCTGCAGGCTGGCGCGCGCTATTCGGCGCTGCTCGGCCGTATCCAGGCGGCAATCGGCGCTGCCGCGCAGGCGAACGACGAAGGCAAGGAGTGGCCCAAGCCGGGCTACAAGCTCGTCTGGCCGCATGGACTCGACGAGCAGAATCCCGATCCAAGCTACCCTGCGCTGCCGGTCAACCTGAACGTCATCCTGCACGACCTCGACGACATTCGCCTGGCCGTCGCCATGGTCGGCGGCGAGTTCGCCGTCGCCTCGTTCCCCTGGATGGTCCGGGACGGCCTGATGCTCGACCCGGTGCGGCACAAGTACATCATCCAGCAGCTCAACGTCGCCAACTACCCGTACCGCTATCGCGACCTGGAACGGCTGGCAAAATTCCAGAATCGCGTGCTCGCGAACTACGCGAGGTCGCACGGTGCCTACTTCGTCGACATCGCCGCCCAGACGCCGCTCGAGCCCGACCTGTTCGTCGACGCCGTGCACACCAACTATGCCGGCGGAAAGCTGCGCGGCTGGATCACCTTCAACCTGCTCCTGCCGATCGTCGAGAAGAACCTCGCCGACGGCAAATGGCCCCGACCCTGGCCCAAGGACGTGCCGCAGACCCTGCCCACCTTCACGACGCGCCAGGTCACCTTCACCTGCGGCCAGTAGGAATCCGTCTCGTCATCCTTGCCATAAACCGAACCACGTCATCCCGAGCGCAGCTGGCGCTCATCCCTTGTCATCCTGAGCGTAGCGAAGGATCTCGCCTCCCGGAGTCGCGAGACGCACTTGTGGCAAACGGCGATGAGATCCTTCGCTACGCTCAGGATGACAAAGCAGCGGCCTTCCGGGCTGCTCCATAGGCTGCCATGCACGCTACTTGTTCTGCTGCGCCATCGCCTCGCTGCTGCGGCCGAACAGGGCCTGGGAGACGTCGCTTATGCGGCGCTGCCGCTCGGTGTCGATCTTGACGGTGGCGGTCATGCCGGCGCGCAGCGGCGGCTCGCCGACATGGGGCATCAGGCGCAGCTTGACCGGCAGGCGCTGCACCACCTTGACCCAGTTGCCGCTGGCGTTCTGTGGCGGCAACAGGGCGAACTCCGCGCCGGTCGCCGGGCTCAGGCTCTCGACGACCGCCTCCCACGTCGAATCGGGATAGGTGTCGAGCACCACGGTCGCCTTCTGGCCGACCCGCACGTGGGTGAGCTCGGTCTCCTTGAAGTTGGCCTCGATCCACGGCCGGCTGGTCACCACCAGCGCGAACAGCGGCGTCGCCGCCTTGACCTGCTCGCCCTGCTGGACCCGCAGGTTCACCACCACGCCATCGACCGGCGCGCGCACCGTGGTGCGGGAGAGGTCGAGCGCAGCGCGCTCGCGTGCCGCCAGCTTGTCGCGCACCATGGCGTGCTCGTCGGCCGGCAGATTCGGATCGCCGTTCAGGGCGGTCAGCACGCGCTGCAGCTTTTCGCGCAGCGTCTTCACCCGATCGGCCGCGCCGCGCGCCTCGTTCAGGGATTCGTCGCGCTTGCTGGCCGATGTCACGCCCTTGGCCGCCAGTTCCTCCTGGCGTTGCCACTGGCGCTGAAAGTACGCAGCGCGTGCCTCCGACTCGGCGAGCTCGCTCACCGCCTCGCGCCACAGGCCGCGCAGGCTTTCGACGTGCGTGCGTGCCGCGTCGAGCTCGGCCTCGGCGCTGTCGAGCGCCAGACGGAAGGGTCGCGACTCGATCGTCATCAGGGTTTGACCGGCGCTCACAGCCGCGTGGTCGTGTACCGGCACCCGCCTCACCTGCCCGGCCACTTCCGGTGCGATCTGGACGATGTGCGCCTTCACGTATGCATTGTCGGTGCCGATATAGCGCCCGCCCGACAGCCACCAGAATCCGCCGGCAACGACCGCGGCGACGGGCACCACGACGAGCAGTGCCAGGCGCGTCAATTTGACCGGCCGGCGGCTCATGCCGCCGTCCCGGCGAGCGCCTGGAGCCGGCCTTTCACGCGGCCGGTCAGGTCGGTGAATTGCAGCCGCTCCGCGGGCGACAACGCCGACAGCGCGTCATCGACGGTGGCCACGGCCACCTGCCACATGTCGGCATGGGCGCGTCGCGCTTCCGCCGTGAGAAACAGGCGATTGATCCGGCGATCGACCTGATCGGCGCGGCGCTCGACCCATCCCGCCCGCTCCATGCGGTCGATCATGCGGCCGGCGCTGGCACGATCGATCTCCAGCATGCTGGCCAGCTCGGTCTGGCTGGCGCCGGGCCGCCGGTAGAGGCGGGTCAGGACGAGCCACTGGGCGCGCGTCAGGCCGATGTCGCGAACCCGGCGATCGAAAACCGTGCGCATCAGGCGGGCCACATCGGACACCATGTAGCCGATATAGCCGTCGTTCTCTGGCCCTATCGGGCTCTGGTCCAACATTGTTGCATAGGCTACAATAGCCTCGGCTATGAGTTCAAGTGCTACCGCCGAGATTTCGGCCCCCGTCGACCCGGCCGAAGGCTTCTCGCTCGGCCGCCGGGTGCTCATCCTGGTCATGGTGGTGCTGGGCTCGACGCTCTATGCCACCACCCTCCTGATCGCCTCGACGCTGCTGCCGCAAATGCAGGGCACCATGTCGGCGACCCAGGACGAGATCGCCTGGGCGATGACCTTCAACATCCTCGCCACCGCCGTGATGACGCCGATGACGGGCTGGCTGGCGGCTCGCTTCGGCCGGCGCGAGACCATGACCTGGGCGGTCTTCGCCTTCACCTTCACCACGCTGATGTGCGGCCTCGCCGATTCGCTCGAGACGCTGATCCTGTGGCGAGTGCTGCAGGGCGGGCTGGGCGCCCCGGTCATCCCGCTGTCGCAGACCATCCTGCTCGACACCTTCCCCAAGCGCCTGCAGGGCCTGGTGACCTCGATCTTCGGCATGGCGGTCGTGATCGGCCCGGTGATCGGACCGACCGTGGGCGGCTTGCTGTCGGAGCTCTACGGCTGGCGTTGGGCCTTCTACATGGTCGTGCCGGTAGGCGTCCTGTCGTTCATCGGACTGCGCCTCACCCTGCCGCGCGACCGGCCGACCGGGCGGATATCGCTCGACTGGACGGGATTCCTGTCGCTCTCGATCGCCATCTCCGGCGTCCAGCTCGTGCTGTCGCGCGGCCAGCGTCTCGACTGGTTCGACTCGGGCGAGATCATCATCGAGACCTTCGTCGCTGCGATCGCCTTCTGGGTGTTCGTGACGCACAGCCTCACGGCGCCGCGGCCCTTCCTGAACCTGCGCCTGCTGCTCGATCGCAACTATGCCCTCGGTCTCGTGCTGGTGCTGATCTACGGCATGCTGAACTTCACGCCCATGGTGCTGCTGCCGCCGCTGTTGCAGCAGCACGCCGGCTATCCCGACTCGCTGATCGGCGAGATCATCGCCGCGCGCGGCGTCGGCGCCACCATCGGCTTCTTCCTGGCCATCTTCGTCGGCCGCATGGATCCGCGGGTCGGCCTGATCGGCGGCTTCGCCCTGCAGATCGTCTCCGGCCTGTGGCTGATGGCCATCGACCTCAACGTCGACGCCGCCACGCTGATGGCCAACAGCCTGGTGCAGGGCATCGCCATCGGCGTGATCTGGGTGCCGCTGACCCTGGCCACCTTCTCCACCACCAGCTCGGCCAACCTTGCCGAAGGCACGGCCGTGTACCACCTGCTGCGCAACATCGGCTCGAGCTTCTTCATCTCGATCTGCGTCGCCGAGATCGTGCGCGCCACCAGCGCCAACTACAGCCGCCTGGTCGAGACGCTCAATCCCTTCAACCGCAGCCTGGCGCTGCCCTGGGTCACCGGCGCGTGGGACCACGAGACGCTGACCGGCCTCGCCAAGCTCTCCAAGGAGATCGGCCGGCAGGCCTCGATGCTGGGTTACATCAATGCCTTCGGCTTTTACACCTTGGCCTCGGCGCTTGCGATTCCGCTGATCCTGTTCGTCGGCCGGCGGGCGCGCCTGCGGTGACTCTTCTCCGCCTATGAAGATCGGGGCGGGTACCGCCCCGATCTTCCCAGCATCGTGGTGCGCGCCGGCGCGCTGGGCGTCTCCCCAAGCTTCGCTTGGCGAGGTGTTGACGTCTTACGCCGACAAGGGGTCATGGCTGGGAGCGCGCCACTCCGATGGCGCTCATGGGACGTGCAATAAACAAGAAGAGCGCCATCGGAGTGGCGCGCTCCCAGCGCATGAATCGCGCTCTATTGAACGGCCTCAGGGCTGCTCTAGCATCGAGCAACGCAACGATCGCGCCGCGGCGCCTCCTCTGGAGATCATGGGCATGGAATTTTCCGGCAAGACAGCCATCGTTACCGGCGCCGCCTCCGGCATCGGCCTCGCCATCGCCACGGCACTGGCTGAAGCCGGCGCCAACGTGGTGCTGGCCGACATCGAGAAGGACGCGGTGGAACAGGCGGCGCACCGTCTGTCCGGCACCAACAAGCAGGTACTGCCGGTCAGGATCGACGTCACCCGGGAGCAGTCGGTGATCGACGCGCTGATCGAAGCCGAGCGCCGCTTCGGCAAGCTCCACATCGCCTGCAACAATGCCGGCATCCCGATGCACGGCACCCGGCTGGTCGACGTGCCGGTGGCCGATTGGGAATTCATCCTGGGCGTCAATGTCTGGGGCGTCATCCACGGCATCCGCCACTTCGTGCCGGCGATCCTGAAGCACGGCGAGGCCGGGCACGTCGTCAACACCGCCTCCGTTGCCGCCACCCAGAACCGTCGCGGCACCAACCAGGGCCCCTACTCGATGAGCAAGTACGCGGTGCTGTCGCTGTCGGAAGCGCTGGAGCACGAGCTCGAAGGGACCAATGTCGGCGTGACCGCGCTGTGCCCGGGCCCGATCGCCACCAACCTGGCGCAAGGCGCGCGCCATCGCCCCGATCACCTGGGCGGCCCGGAGACGCGTCCTGGTGCGGAGGCGGTCATGGCGGAGCGCCTGGCGCGGACCGGCATCGACCCCAAGCTGGTCGGCGAGCGGGTGATCGATGCGATCCGCAACAAGACCTTCTACGCCTTCGTCAGCGCCGTGCCGGTCGACACGATCAAGGCGCGGCACCGCCGCATCGAGGCAGCGCTCGAGACAAGATGGGCGACGCCGTACTAGCGCGAGGATTCACATGGTGGCTTGTTGATGGCAGACATCTTGGAGCGTTGGAAGAACTATCGAAAGATTTTCGAGGAGTTCAAGCGCTGCTCGGCGCCTGCATCTTTCGGCCACCGCACGTTCTAGCTCTTGATCCACTCGCGCTCTCACTAATTCGCGATGTCGTTGCAATTGTCGACTTATTGAATGTCCTTGTGTTCCGAACTTCTTTGCCGCTCGTGTCACATATGTCCAGAAGGTCCACTTTCGATAGTCGTGGCCCGCTTCTCCAAAGTCCTCGACACGACCGAACCGCGAGATCAAAGCTTCATAGTCAAAGCCAGCCTTTAGCTCCTCAACGCCCTTGTTTGGGTATCGCCGGGCTTCCACACGCGCCGCGCGCCTCGCTGCCAGAGTGACCTTACGGTAAAGGCCTGAAAGGGTGGCATCGCGGATATAGACACGCGTTCCATTGTATCGAAATCCTAAATATTCAAGTCCATTTCGGCCTTGTGTGCCCTCGATCAGGCGGCAAGACTGCGCGTGAGCGGTCCGTTCAAAAACGAAGAGCGAAGACTTCTCAGTCTTTATTTGCAGCTTGTCACCATGACGCCGAATCTCCTCCTGCACCTTAGCCAAGAGCTGAGTTCCCGCTGCCTCGTCACCACGCACCACTATCAAGATATCATCAGAGTACCGGTGATACGCCCCTCCAAGTTCTAAAGCCCAGCGATGAACGACGGTGTCGAACTCCAGCAAGTAGGCGTTCGCCAGCAGGTCAGAAATCGGCGCACCCTGCGGGATGCCAAAGCACTTTCTGTTCTTCCTGATGATGCTCGGCAAGCTACCATGTCCTGCAATGCTTTCTCGAAACTCGCTGCCGGTGCAAAGTTGCACTGGCACCGCTTGGTAGGGCGTCAAGAAACCCTTCTTTAGGGTGCCCGAACGGGTCTTCCCCTTGATCCCAAAGTGTCCGAGGCGTTCGTACGCCTCTTTCTTATCAACGACTGAATACGCTGTAATTGCCTTGAAGACTTGATAGTGGTCCGAGGGTAACCGCTCGCAGCCTAAGAGAGTACTCCATCTGCCCTTTAGCAGGGCATGATCGAGAGATTCGAAGAACCCGCTGATATCCAGCGCAAGCACACAGCAATCGCCAAGCTGCGCTATTCCCTGAATAGCATCTCGCGCAAACTCTATATTGCACTTGCCTTTCCCGGTTTCTGGATCAGGGATCTTTCGGTACGCCAATACACACGCAGAAAGTCCTCGCCGAGCTAGCTCGACCTCATATCGCTCGGAGAGCAAATGGCGATAATAAGAGAAGATGTACGCATCGCGCCTTGCCGCGTATCGAATTGGTCGCTCTTTCACCTTTCCCTTGTGATACTTGGCGGCGAATCGATTCCATCGCTGAGTGTACAGCATGAAGGGATAGAAAGCATGGAGGGCGACACGCGCCGGATCTCTCGCCAAAGCCTCTGCTTCTGACGGCGCTATAGGGGAATCGAAATGCGGATAGCGCTTCAGATCCCCACGTGCAATTGACCAATCACCCATTCGCGTCCCATCGCGAAAGGGGGCGAAAGCTACCGTGCTGCGTACGGTCGTTGCTTCCGCCCCACACTGTTGGTCGCGAGCCGCGTGAGAGGCTCTGGCCGCAGCCTAAACTTCGACCTCGTAGTCTACATTGTCGTAGGAGCGCGCCGACTTGTCGTTCGCGTGTCCTTGGCTCTGGCGACCTGAAGCGGAGATCACTATGGACCTGACGTTCATCCAGGCGTCATTCGCACTTGACAGTTTCAACCTAACACTCCTGCCTCTCAGGGTTGAGCCATCAGGCCGGATCGAGCGAGCCGAGCCCGCACCCCATGCAAAGTCGTTCCGAGGTGCGTCTTTTTCAAGGCACCCATATGTGGATAACTTAGTCGTCGTGCGCACTAGATTTCGGTCCTAGGGCCTTCAAGAGAGATAAACGGCCTTGTCTCCGTGCATTTCCAGTTGCCCAACGCGCCGCTACTATAGCGGGAGGGATGTACGCGCTTCCGGACCTGCTCGACCTCCAGTGGTTCGGGCAAGCCGCTGGCTTGTACACGTCACGAAGGTTTTCAGAGACGGCGCGGCCGTCACTCCAACCCATTCCGCTTGCGCAGCACCGCGGTCGCCGGAGCGAGCGCGAGGCCCTTGGCCTGCACGGTCGGTAGCCACTCGGCGAGCGCCTGCAGCGTCGCCTCGTGCGGATGGCCGATCGCCACGACGAAGCCCTGGCGGCGCGCGACGGCCTCGGTCTCGGCGAGCCGGCGGCGCACCGCGTCGAGCGATTCGTCGTCGTCGAGGAAGACGTGGCGGGAGATGCTGGGCACGCCGATCTCCTGCGCCACCTGGTCGCCCACCGATTGCGGCGACGTGCGCGAGTCGAGGAACATCAGGCCGCGTCCCTTGAGCTGGCGCAGCACCGTCTCCATGCCCGGCCGGAAGGTGGTGAAGCGGCTACCCATGTGGTTGTTGACGCCGGCATATCCGTCGAAGCTGTCGAGGGCGGCGGTCGTGCGCTGACGCAGGTCGACGTCGGGTAGCGACACCAGGAGCGCATTCGGTCCGGGATCGTTGCGGCCGCTTGGCTCCATCGGCAGGTGAAGCATCAGCTCGTGGCCCCTCGCCCGCGCCGCCCGCGCCTGTTCGGGCAGGTCCCTGGCATACGGCAGGAACGACATCGTCAGCGGCCCGGGCAACTCCCACGCGCGACGCGAGCGTGGACGGTCGAGCCCGACATCGTCGATCACGATGGCAATCAGGGGTCGGCTGGCGAGATCACGGAACGGCACCGCATTGCGTCGCCACGCCTCCTTCGCCGGCTTGTCGGGTCCGGGCGCAAAGGCGGCGGCCTGTCGTCGCGCGGGTCGCGGTTTCTCTTCGAGGGTCGTCCTCGGCTGCCCCGGCTCGACCTCGGTGTACTTGGGAAGATCGGGCAGATCCTCGATGCGGGCGTAGCGCGGTGGGGTCTCGACCGGTGCGCCGCGCTTCATCTCCTCCAGCGTGTCGCGCACAATGTGGGTGCTGTCGCGAACGTCGAGGCGCTCGGCAATCCAGTAGCCGCCGACCAGGCTGGTGCCGAACAGCAGGATCAGACCGGCAACGATCGAATGCCAGCGATGGGCCTCGATCCAGGCACCGACGGCCGCCAATCTGTGTCGCAGCCATCCACGCCAGCCAGCCGGCGGCACGGCCTTGCGCGCACGCGGCTTGCGGGTGCCTGCCTTCCTGCTTCTGTTCTTCTTCGACGCCATCTGAGCGCTCGGCCGTAACGCGTTGGTCTTACGCTCATTTTTCGCCTCAGGCTACAGCGTTGCCGTGTTCTTCACCACGCGAATGTCGGGCTGACCTACCCGCCCCGACTGGCGCTCGAAACCAAGGCGCCTGGCAAGGTCGAGCATCTTGTGGTTCTCGCGCAGCACGTAACCGACCACGCGCACGACGCCGCGCGCCTTGGCGTAGCGCAGCACGTGCTCCAGCAGCAGCCGGCCAAAGCCGCGGCCCTGCCTGTCCGACGCGACCGTCAGCGCGAACTCCGCCTCCTCGAAACCGGGGTCGGCGGCGAGCCGTCCGACGCCCTGCAATTCCTGGCCGTCGAGCAGCAGGAACGCCATCTCGCGGTCGTAGTCGATCTGCGTCAGGCGCGCCGCCATCTCGTGCGTCATCTCGCGGATCGGGCCGAAGAAGCGCATGCGTGTGTCCTCCGGCGTGAGACGTCGCGCGAAGCCCTGAAGCATCGGCTCGTCGTCGGGGCGGATCGGCCGGATGCGCAACGACTCTCCGCGATGGCTGATCTCGATGTCGAGCTCCACCGGATAGGGCCGGATGGCGAAGCGCGCGCCACGTTCCTGGCCGGCGACCGGCGGTGCCACGACGATTCGCGCATCGAGCGCGATCACGCCGTCGGCATCGACCAGCAGCGGGTTGATGTCGAGCTCGGCAATCTCGCCGACATCGGCGATGAGCTGCGAGAGGCGCACCATCGCCTCGCCGACGGCCTCGCGCGCCGCCGGCCGGCGATCGCGATAGCCGCGCAGCAGGCGATCGACGCGCGTGCGCGACAGCGCATCCTCCGCCAGCACCGGATCGAGCGGCGGCAGAGCGAGCGCCTTGTCGTCGACCACCTCGGCCGCGACGCCGCCGTGGCCGACCAGCAGGATCGGCCCGAACACCGGGTCCTCGGCGGCGCCGAGGATCAGCTCCACGGCATGCGGCCGTCTGATCATCGGCTGGACTACGTAGCCGTCGATGCGGGCGCCGGGCGCAGCCGTGCACGCCTTGTCGTGCATCGCCCGCACCGCCTGAACGACCGCCTGCTCCGAATCGAGATCGAGTGAGACGCCGCCGACATCGCTCTTGTGGGTGATCTCGCGCGACAGGATCTTCACCGCGACCGGAAAGCCGATACGGGTGGCCGCAGCGGCGGCCTCCGCCGCATCGAGCACCACCTCGGTCGGCACCGCGGGAATGCCGTAGGCCGCCAGCACGCGCTTGGCTTCCGGCTCGGTCAGCACGGTGCGCCGCTCGGCAAGCGCGCCGTTCACGATGGCGCGCACGAGCTGCGTGTCGGATCGAACCTCGGGCACCGACGGCGGCGTGCGCTGCAGGGCGCGCTGGCCGCGACGGTACTGGACGACGTGCATGAAGCCGCGCACGGCGCGCAGCGGCGTGTCGTAGGCCGGGATGCCGGCCTCGTGCAGCACCTGCCGTCCCGCCTGCGCCTGCGGACCGCCGACCCAGCAGCCGATCAGCGGCGCCACCTTGCGGCCCGGCGCAGAGACGATGGCGCGCGCCACGTCGACCGGCGAGGTGAGAGCCGTCGGCACGTTCATCGCCAGGATGGCGCCGACCGTGCGGTCGTCGGCCAGCGCATCGACCGCCGCAGCATAGCGCGCGCCGTCGGCGTCGCCCACGATGTCGACCGGGTTGTCGCGCGACCACGAGCGCGGCAGCTGCCTGTCCAGCGCCACGATGGTGCGGGGTTGCAGCGTCGCCAGGTCCCCACCCTCGTCGAGCAACAGGTCGGTGGCGACGATCCCCATGCCGCCGCCGTTGGTCAGGATCGCCAGGCGCTCGTTGCGCGGCAGGATGGCGTGACCCAGCGTCTCGGCGGCATCGAACAGCTCGCCCAGGCCGAGCACGCGGACGAGGCCGGCGCGGGCGAAGGCCGCATCGTAGACCGCGGCCGAGCCCGCCATCGACCCGGTGTGCGAGGCCGCTGCCTTGGCCGCCGCAGCGTGGCGGCCCGCCTTCAGCACGATCACCGGCTTGACGCGCGCCACGCTGCGCGCCGCCGACATGAACTTGCGGGCCTGGGTGATGCCCTCGACATACATCAGGACGGCGCGGGTCTCGTAGTCGCGTGCCAGCATGTCGAGCACGTCGCCGAAATCGACATCGGCCATGTCGCCCATCGAGACCAGGTGAGAGAATCCGATGTTCTGCGCCGCGCCCCAGTCCGCGAGCCCGGCCAGCACCGCGCCCGATTGCGCCACCGCGGCCACCCGCCCCGCCTTCAGGCCGCCCGGCCCGAAGCTCGCGTTCAGGCCGAGGCGGGGCACGGCATAGCCGATGCAGTTGGGTCCGACGACCCGCAGCAGATGCGGCTGCGCGGCACGCAGGATGCGCGTGCGCCAACGCGCATTGTCCTCGCGCGCCTCCGGTCCGCTGCCCGGACCCGACGTGATGATGACGGCCGCGCGCGTGCCGCGCTCGCCGAGCTCGGCCACGAGGCGCGGCACGGTCTCGGCCGGCGTCATGACGACGGCAAGGTCGGCAGGCTCGCCCAGCTCCGCGATGCTCTCGAGCACCGGACGACCGTCGATCTCGCCGCCCTTGAGATTGACCAGGTGAAGGTCGCCCTGGAAGCCGCCGGCCAGCAGGTTGCGCGTCACCGCCGCGCCGATCGAGCCGGGGCGGGCGCTGGCGCCGATCGCCACGACCGAGCGCGGCGCCATCAGCTTGTC
The DNA here is from genome assembly GCA_022844015.1 of Reyranella sp. Classification (GTDB taxonomy): domain Bacteria; phylum Pseudomonadota; class Alphaproteobacteria; order Reyranellales; family Reyranellaceae; genus Reyranella. The sequence continues at coordinate 28,793 of JALHMO010000029.1, forward strand.
GAGGTTGCGGATGGACATGGCGCCAGAACCTACCTGTTGCGACAATTTCGGGGCGTACATTTCCGATCGGGGCGAGGCCCGATCGGAACTCGCCTCAGAAGAGCGCCGGTCCGTTCATCAGCACAAGCCCCACGACGATCACGAATGCCGCAGCGACGCGGCGCACGCCGAACGGCTCGCCGAGCAGCAGAGTGCCCATCAAGGCGCCAAACAGGACGGAAGTTTCACGCAGCGCCGCCACGTGTGCCATCGGCCCCAGGACCAGGGCGTAGATCGCAATTCCGTAACCGACGTTGGCGATCAGCCCGCCCATCACGCCACGCCACCAAGTGCGACGAAGATGGGCCCACACTGTCGCAGGCCGGAGCGCGAAGGCCAGCACCAGCAGCCACGGCCCCTCGATCACGCACAGCCAGGCGATGTAGGCGATCCGGTGCTCGAAGGTGGGCCCCGCGCTGCGCACGCCGAGGCCGTCGGCGATGATGTAGGCGGCGATGGTGAAGCCGGTCAGCACGGCGAACAGCGTGGCGAGCCCGAACCGGCTGCCCGGTCGCGGCGCGACGCGGCGCAGCGGGATGGCCAGCGCGACCAGCCCGGCGCTGAGCAGCAGCACGCCCGCAATGTCCTGGCCGCGCAGGTGCTCGCCGATGAAGCGCCCCGACACCAGCGCGACCAGCAGCGGCCCCAAGCCGCGGGCAATCGGGTAGGTGTGGCTGAGATCGCCGTACGAGTAGGCCTTGAGCAGGAAGATGTAGTAGAGGACGTGGATCGCTACCGAGGCTGCGAGATACTTCCACGCCGCCGGCTCGATCCACGGCAGGAACGGCACGGCGACGAGCCCCATCACGGTGCCGGTGGTCATGATCACGCCGAACGTCGCCAGCCGGTCCGACTGATCGGCCTTGAGGATGGCGTTCCAGGTGGCGTGCATGAGCGCCGCCGCCAGCAGCAGCGCCACGATGAGGGGTTCGACGACCAATTCGGCTTCTTTGTCTTCTGGCCGTCACATTACTGTAAATTTTGCCCGGTGGCTTGCTCCAGGGGGCGGGGTGATCTACGCCCTTCCCAACACAATTCATGTTCCTCTCCCCCGCTAGGGCAGGGCATTCGCATATGGCAGAAAACACCGTCATCCCGACCGAAGCCGAGCGCAGCGAGGCGCAGTGGAGGGACCTTTCTTGTTGAGGCACCGGCAAGAGAGGTCCCTCGACTGCGCCGCCAGTGGCGCTGTAACCAGCGCCTTTCAGGCGGCTCCGCTCGGGATGACGGAGAAATATGCCATATGCGAATACCCTGCCCGCTAGGGGGAGAGGTTAGTTGGGTGAGGGGGAATCGAAGGCTGCATCGTCACCGGCAGCCCCCTCACCCAGCCTCTCCCCCTTATGTGCGGCTCGGCGAAGCCGAACGCGCTCATGAGGCGGGGAAGATGGAGTCCGAACTCGAGATGACGGTCGACGGAACCTGGTCCGATGCTTCTCCTCATCGATAACTACGACAGCTTCACCTACAATCTCGTCCACTTCCTGGGCGATCTCGGGGCGCGCTGCGTCGTCCATCGCAACGACCAGATCACGGTCGACGAGGCGCTGGCGCTGAAGCCGGCCGGCATCGTGCTGTCGCCCGGCCCGTGCACGCCCAACGAGGCCGGCATCTGCATGGCCCTGGTCGAGGCGGCGGCGCGCACCCAGGTGCCTCTGCTCGGCGTCTGCCTCGGCCATCAGGCGATCGGCCAGGTGTTCGGCGGCAAGGTGGTGCGGGCGCCGGCGCCGATGCACGGCAAGCTGTCGGCCGTCGAGCACCGCGGGCAGAGCGTGTTCGAGGACGTCCCCTCGCCGTTTCGCGCGACGCGCTACCATTCGCTGATCGTCGACCGGGGCGGCTTTCCCAAGGACCTCGAGGTGACGGCCGAGACCGGCGAGATCGTCATGGGCCTGCGCCATCGCACCCTGCCGATCCACGGCGTGCAGTTCCATCCCGAGAGCATCGCGTCGGAGCACGGCCACAAGATCCTCGAGAACTTCCTCAAGATCGCCGGCGATCATCCCGCGCAGCAGAGCAAGAAGGCCGCCTGACGACTGGACTGCCATCGAGTCGCGCCCCGCATGATGCTCTTGTCTTCCTGAGCGAAGCGAAGGATCTCATCGCCAGAAGTTCCAAAGCACGCTGTGGCAGGTGACGATGAGATCCTTCGCGCCGCTCAGGATGACAGAAATGGGCACTCTCTCCCTGCTTCACCCCCGCTCGATCCGCTCCCAGTCCAGCTCGACCTGCTTGACGTCGTAGGCCTCGAGCGACTGCCAGTGCCTCTGCAGGTCGCCGGCGAACAGGCCACGGGTCACGGCGGCGGCGACCTTGGGCACGGCGCTGGTCATGGCGTTGATGCTGCTGCCTGACGGGCCGAAGCTCATGGTCGAGCCGATGCCGAAGAGGTGGATGTCGGCCAGCCACGGCGCCTCGCCGGGCGTGCGCTCGAGGAAGGCATAGTCCGGGCCGAGGTACGGATAGGCGCCAAGCAGGTCATCCGCCTCGCCGGGCGGCGGCGTGTAACGGTGGCGCCACAGGGCGACCTTGTCGGCGAAGCCCGCCAGCTCGGGCCGCAGGCCGACATCCTGATGGATGCCCGTCCCGCAGATCGCATAGTCCGCGAAGAACGGTCCGCGCGGCGTGTCGAGGCGAATGCGTCCCTCCTCCATGCGCGCATCGGTCCACGGCCGGCCGACATGCATGCTGAACGTCGGGAACGCCATCGCCCGCTTGTAGGTGTCGGCGGGAAAGCCCTCGCGGGCGCGCAGGATGGTGCCGACCAGGCGCCAGCGCCACTCGTCGGGCATCTCGCCGATGTGCTTGAGGAAGCCGGCGAAGGTCAGCCAGCGATAGCGCTGCACCACGCCGGGCTGCGCCCGACGGCAGAACAGGTGCGCCTCGGCGCCGTGCTCCAGCGCCACCGAGGCGTTGTCCATCGCCGAGGCACCGGCGCCCAGCACCGCCACGACCTTGCCGCGCAGCTGCTCGAAGTCGATCATCTCGCAGGTGTGCGCCCGCCGATCGGCCGGCAGCGCACGCACGAAATCGGGCATCCACCATTCGCCCGTGCCGTCCTGGCCGGTCGCCAGCACCAGCTTGCGCGCGGCCAGCACCTCGCCGCCGGCCAGCGTCACCAGCAGGCAGCGGCCGCCGTCGTCGAGCGTGCCCGGCGCGATGGCGACCGCCTCGGCATCGTTGCGCACCGGCAGGTTCAGCACGCGCCGATACCATTGCAGGTAATCGTGCCAGGCTTGGCTGGGAATCAGGCCGAGGCCGGCGAACGCGCCGGCGCCCTCGGTCGCGTCGTACCACGCCTCGAAGGTCAGGCTGGCGATGCCGAGGTCGGGGCCGGTCTGGTCTTTCGGGCTGCGCAGCGTCGGCATGCGGGCAAAGGTGACCCACGGCCCTTCCCGGCCGGCCGGCGCACGATCGATCACGAGAAGGTTGCTCACCCGATCGCGCATCAGGGCGAAGGCGATGGCGAGGCCGGATTGCCCGGCGCCGACGATCAGCGCATCGAGCGCCGGCCTGCCGCGGTACATCCGCGGCTTCATCCATTCCATGCGCGGATGCGCGGTCATCTCGATGTCGCGGCGCACGCGGGCTTCGAGCGCCGCCAGATCGCTTGCAATCATGGTCTCAGCGGTCAGCAAGGGGTGTGCCATTGGCATGCATGTTGCGTCGCAGACTACCTGAATTTCCGACCAGGGGGTGTCATGCGCAAAGCAAGCAAGGGAACTGGGGTGTCGTCGCGCAACAGGCTGTCGCGCCGCACCTTGATGGCCGCTGCCGGTGCCGGCGCGCTCGCTGCCGGCACTGGCGCTTTCGCGCCGAAGACGGTCTTCGCCCAGAAGAAGGTGACCGTGAAGTACACGCTGGGCTGGCTGCCCGAGGGTGCCAACGTCTGGTCGTACGCCGCCAAGCAATTCTGGTCCAAGGCGGGAATCGACGTCGTCATCGAGAAGGGCACCGGCTCGGCCGCCGCCACCCAGGCGATCGCCCAGGGCAAGTACGAGTTCGGCATCCCGGCCGCGCCCAACTCGATCCAGCAGGCAGTCAAGGGTTTGCCGCTGCTGTCGCTCGGCTGCTTCAACTACGACACCACGATGGGCGTCGCCGTGCGGCCGGAGTCGCCGATCAAGGTGCCGGCCGATCTCAAGGGCAGGAAGGTCGGGTCGACCCTGACCTCGGGCGAATATCCGTTCCTGCCGACCTTCCTCAAGAACGTCGGCCTGACCATGGCCGACATCCAGTCGGTCGCGCTCGACAACAAGGTCCGCGAGGTCGCGCTGATCGACAAGCAATGCGACGCCATCACCTGCTTCGTCGCCAGCGCGCTGCCCAAGATCATGGCCGCCGGCATCAATCCGCGGGTCTTCCTCTACAGCAGGTTCGGCCTGCCGTTCTATGCCCACTCGCTGACCACGACCGGGGAATTCTTCGCCAAGGAGAAGGCCCTGTGCGAGGCGATGACGACGGGCCTGGCGGAAGGCGTGAAGTTCGCCCTGCTCAATCCGGCGGAAACCATCGAGATCCTGTTCAAGGAGGTTCCCGAGTTGAAGCTCGCCTCGACCGCCAAGGGTCAGGTCGAGATCGGCATGGGCGTTTGGGCCGCCAACTACGCCTCCAAGGAGGCCATGGATAAAGGCATCGGCTACGCCGATCCGGCGGTCTACGCCAAGATGACCGACCTGGTGTTCGAGAACGCCTCGGCGGCGGGCGACAAGAAGCCCGATCCGGCCTCGCTCTACACCAACGAGTTCGTCGGCAAGCTCAAGCTCTCCGACGCCGAATGGGCCAAGGCCAAGGCTGCCTCCGCCAAGTATGCCCTGGGATGAGCACGGCGGCGACGTCCCGCAGGACGATCGAGCCGGCGTTCGCCTCGCCGGCGGCGGCGGACTACGTCGCCGTCGACCGGGTGCGCAAGGTCTACGGTACCGGCACGCGCCAGCAGGTCGAGGCCGTCGCGGCGAGCACGTTCACCATCAAGGCGGGTGAGTTCGTCGCCCTGCTCGGGCCGTCGGGCTGCGGCAAGAGCACCTTGCTGATGATGATCGCCGGGCTCGATCTGCCCAGCGAGGGCGCCATCGTCGTCGCCGGCCGGCCGCTCACCGCGCCGCGCGCTCAGACTGGCATCATGTTTCAGGACCCTACCCTGCTGCCGTGGAAGAGCGCGCTCGACAACGTGCTGTTTCCTTTCCAGGTGGCGAGCCGCCCGGCGGCTGGCGGCAACCGCCTGCGGGCGATGGCCCTGCTCGACCGGGTCGGCCTCGAGGGCTTCCATCATCACAAGCCGGGCCAGCTCTCGGGCGGCATGCGCCAGCGCGTCGCCATCTGCCGCGCCCTGGTCTACGAGCCCGACCTGCTACTGATGGACGAGCCGTTCAGCGCGCTCGATGCCATCACCCGCGACGAGATGAACCTGGTGCTGATGAAGATGTGGGAGGAAGAGAAGCATCGCACCGCGCTGTTCGTCACCCATTCGATTCGCGAGGCCGTCTATCTCGCCGACCGTGTCCTGGTGATGAGCCGGCGGCCCGGCCGGATCGTCGAGGACATCCGGATCCCGTTTGCCCGCCCGCGTGGGCTGGAGATCGGCGAGACAGTCGAGTTCAACCGCATCTGCGGCCACCTGCGCGGCAAGATCGACCACCGGTCCCACTGATGCTCGCCGCTTCCTTCGATCGCCTGCGCGCCGTCGTCCTGCCGGCCGCGTTCGGCGCCGGATTGCTGCTCGCCTGGCAGGCAGTGGTCGTCCTGTTCGACTATCCCAAGGTGATCCTGCCGGCGCCGTCGGACATCGCCCTGGCGTTGCACGCCGACCTGCCGGTCATCTGGCAGCAGGCCATTCCCACGGTGCGCGATACCCTGGCGGGCTTTGCCCTGGCCGCCGTGCTCGGCGTCGGGCTGGCCTCCCTGCTGAGCTTCAGCCGCCTGCTGCGCGACGCCCTCTATCCGCTGATCGTGGTGATCCAGCTCGTCCCGAAGATCGCCTGGACGCCGCTCTTCATCGTCTGGGTCGGCATCGGCTGGCAGTCGCGGCTCACCGTCGCCACCTTCATCGCCTTCTTCCCGATCTTCATCGCCATGATGGCCGGCCTCGACTCGACCGACCGCTCGCTCGTCCGGCTGTGCCGCGGCCTGACGGCGACGCCCTGGCGCACCTTCTGGCTGGTCCGCCTGCCGGCCTCGATGCCCTACCTGTTCTCGGGGCTCAAGATCGCCATCACGCTCGCCGTGATCGGCGTGATCGTGGCCGAGTTCATCTCCTCCTCGGAAGGCCTCGGCTTCCTCATCCTGAAGAGCGCGGCCCTGTTGCGTACCGATCTCATCCTGGCCAGCATCACCGTCCTGTGCGTCATCGGCCTCGCGAGCTACGGCCTCGTCCACGCCGGCGAGCTGGCCGTGCGACGGTGGCAAGGCGGATGACCGACATCGGCCTCGGGCTGGCGCGGGTCGAGAGCATCGACCTCTCCGCACTCGGCCGGACGGCAATCAGGCTGGTGGCCCCGCCCCTGGTCGCGGCCGTGCTGCTGCTGGGCGGCTGGGAGATGCTGAGCCGCAGCGGTGTCCTGAGCACGCGGCTCCTGCCGGCGCCCAGCCTCGTGTTCGATACCCTCGTCCGCTCGCTCGGCGTCCTGCTCGAGCAGGCGCAACCGACCTTCTGGGGCGCCGTGCTCGGCATCCTGCTGGCGGCCGCGCTGGGGATCGTGCTCGGCGCCGCCGTGTCCTACTCGCGCACCATGATGCAGGCGGTCTATCCCACTGTCGTGTTCTTCCAGCTGATCCCCAAAGTGGCGCTGGCGCCGGTATTCCTGCTGTGGTTCGGCACCGGCTTTGCCGCCAACGTGATCTTCTCGGTGTTCATCGCCTTCTTCCCGGTCGTGGTGGCGACGATCGCCGGGCTGCAGGCCGCGCCGCCCGCCTACGAGCGGTTATGTCGAAGCCTGATGATGCCCAAGGCGCAGATGTTCCTCACGGTGAAGTTCCCGTTCGCCCTGCCGCACATCTTCAACGGCCTGCGCATCGGCGTGACCTTCGCCGTGATCGGCGTCGTGCTGGGCGAGTTCATCACCGCGCAGACCGGCCTCGGCTACATCATCCTGTTCTCGGCCAACAATTTCGAGACGGCGCTGCTGCTCGCCGCCATCCTGCTCCTGTGCGGCGTCGGGGTCGTCCTCTTCGCCTTCTTCCTGGCGCTCGAGACGATCGTCATGCGGATCTACGACAGCCGGTGACCATTCCGCCCGTCGCCGTATGACGGCGACGGGGTCATTGCTGGGAGCGCGCCACTCCAGTGGCGCTCGTCTCGTTGAACAAGCATCCCATGAGCGCCACTGAAGTGGCGCGCTCCCAGCGATGAGAGTCACGGCAACTCGACACCGAAAGCCGCCAACCCGTTCCCGTAAGCGATCGCCTTCTGCCGCCCTGACTCGAGCGCCGACAGTGCCTGCAGGTTCTCCTCCGGCGACGGCCAGGTCGTGCGGTCGAGCACGTCGTCGCCGACATGCGGCCGGAAGAACGGGTGGTCGGTGCCGAACAGGATCTTCGCCGGGTCGGCGAACGCCTCGAGCGCGGCCAGCGCCGGTGGATGATAGGCGATCGAATCGTACCAGCACTGGCGCAGGTAGTGGCTCGGCGGCCTAGGCAGGCCGAAGTTCTTGGAGATGTCGTTCTTCACGCACGAATCGAGACGGCCCGCGAGATAGGGCAGCGTGCCGCCGGCGTGGGCGATCAGCAGCTTGAGGCCCGGATGCCGCTCGAGCGTCCCGCGCAGGATGAGCAGCGCGACCGCGATCGACGTCTCGAAGGTGAAGCCCAAGGCCAGCATCATCGCGTGGCCCGTGTCCGGGAACAGGCCATGGCCGATGCCGTAGTGCGGATGGATGAACACGAACAGGCCGGTCTCCTCGGCCGCCCGCCAGATTGGCTCGAAGCCCGGATCGTCGAGACCCTTGCCGCGGCCGGCCGAGCCGATGATCACGCCCCGCATGTGAGGGTGCCTCGCAAGACGCTTCAGCTCGGCGGCACAGGTCTCCGGCCTCTGCAGCGCGAGCACGCCGAAGCCCAGCAGGCGGCCATTCGAGGCGGCGCAGATCTCCTCGAGATCGTCGTTCAGCTGCGCGGCCAGGGCCGGCGCCTCCCCGGGCTCGACGAAATCGATCCACGGGTTGGCCGAGCTCACGACCGAGATCGCGATGCCATGATGATCCATGAAGGCGAGCTTGCGGTCGACGACGTGGAACTCGCCGCCAATGGGGCGACCGGCCGACGTCGATTGGTCGGCCTCCTCGTCGGGCAGGATGATCAGCCGGTCGCCGCCCTTTCGCGAGACGATGCGAGGCACCTTGGAGCGCGCCCGCAATAGCGCGACGTAGCGCGGCAGGTACATGTGCGTGTGAACATCGATCAGTGGCAGCGGCACGTCTTGGATTCCCGGGTTGGACGAGAGCGAAGGGAAGCAAGCCCTGCGCCATCCCGATGGCAGCCTTGGCGCGGCGATTGCTTGCATTCGATCGGAAAGTGGGCGCGAATCGGAGATCGAACAGGAGGGGCGTCGCGGTATGGGGCAGTGGCAGGCCGGCGTCGACGTCGGCGGGACATTCACCGATCTTCTCTTCGTCGACGAAGGCGAGCGTCAATTCAGGGTCACCAAGGTTCCCTCCACCCCGGATGATCAATCGCGCGGCATGATGGCCGGCATCCGCGACAGCGGGCTGGCAACCGAGTCCCTCGTCTCTCTGGTGCACGGCACCACGGTCGGCACCAACGCCATCCTCGAGCGCAAGGGCGTCGTCTGCGGCCTGATCACCACGGTGGGCTTTCGCGACGTGCTCGAGCTGGGACGGCGTACCCGCCCCTACGGCTACGGCATGATCGGCAGCTTCGAGGCCATCATTCCCCGTCAGTTGCGCGTCGAGGTGCCGGAGCGCCTCGACGCGCGCGGCAATGTCCTGACGCCCCTCGACGAGGAGGCGGTGCGTCGTGCCATCCGCCAGCTGATCGCCGACGGGGCGGAAGCGCTGGTGATCAGCTTCCTGCATTCGTACGTCAATCCCGCTCACGAGATGCGCGCCGCCGAGATCGCGCGCGAGCTGTGGCCAAACCCGTACATCTCGGTCGGCTCCGATATCCTGCGCGAGGTCCGCGAGTTCGAGCGCGGCACGACCGCGGCGATCAACGGCTACATCCAGCCGATCATGGCGCGCTATCTCGGGCGGCTGCAGAAGGAGCTGAAGCTCGCCCGCTTCCCGAGCGAGCTGCTGGTCATGCAGGGCAATGGCGGCACGATGAGCGGCAGAAGCGCGGCCGACTACGCCGTGCAGACCGTGATGTCCGGACCGGCCGCCGGCGCGCTCGCCGCGGCGCGCATCGGCCAGCAATCGGGCCATCCCAACCTGATCGGCTGCGACATGGGCGGCACCAGCTTCGACGTGACGCTGATCCGCGGCGGCGAGCCCGCCCTGTCGGCCGAGAAGGACATCGCCTACGGCGTGCCGATCCGCGTACCGATGATCGACATCCACACGATCGGCGCCGGTGGCGGCTCGATCGCCCGCATCAGCAAGGCCGGCATCCTGCAGGTCGGTCCCGACAGCGCCGGCGCCAACCCCGGGCCGATCTGCTACGGCCGCGGCGGCAGCGAGCCCACCGTCACCGACGCCAACCTGGTGCTGGGCAAGCTCGACCCGGCCGCCCTGCCCGGCGTCGCCGGTGGCGTGCCGATCGAAGCGGTCAAGGCAGCGATCGTCGAGAAGATCGGCAAGCCGCTCGGCCTCGATGCCGTCGAGGCGGCAGCGGCGATCATCACCATCGCCAGCAATCACCTGGCGAGCGCCATCCGGCTGGTGTCGATCGAGAAGGGCTACGACCCGCGCGACTTCGCGCTGTTCCCGTTCGGCGGCGCCGGCCCGCTGCACGCCGTAGCCCTGGCGCGTGAGCTCGGTGTGCCGACGGTGCTGGTGCCGCGCTTCCCGGGCCTCACCTCGGCGCTGGGCTGTGTGCTGGCCGACCTGCGCCACGATTTCGTGCGTACCCTCAACCAGCCGCTGAAGTCGGTCGACCCGACGATGGTCGATCGCCTGTACGGCGAGTACGAGGCCGAGGGCCGCGCCATGATCGAGGCCGAGGGCGTGCCGATCGAGCGCATCGACACGATCTACGAGGCCGACCTGCTCTATCGCGGCCAGAGCCACGTGCTGCGGGTTCCCGTCGAGCGGCCGTTCGATCCGGTGGCGGTTCTGGCGAGCCTCGAGGAACGCTACAAGCAGCGCTTCGACATCGAGCTCACGGAAATGACGGCCATCCTGTCGAACCTGCGCACGGCGAGCTTCGGGCGGCGCTCGCGCGTCGACTTCTCGATCTTTGCCCCACGGCCCGGCGGCAGCATGGACGACGCAAGGCGCGGCAGCCGGCAGGTCTATTTCGGCGGCAACTGGCTCGACACCGCGCTCTACAGCCGCGACGCGCTGCCGGTCGGCGCGACGATCGACGGCCCCGCGATCGTGGCCCAGCTCGACACGACGATCCTGATCGATCCCGGCGCCAGCGCCGTCGTCGACCCGCTCGGCAATATCGTAATCACCGTCGGCGAGCAGCCGGTCTGAGGAGCATCGCCATGGCACTCGATCCCGTCACCCTCGCCGTCATCCAGAACGGCCTCCGCCAGATCGCCAGCGAGATGGACCTGGTGCACGAGAAGACCTCGTTCTCGCCGGTCATCTCGGAAGCCTTCGACCGCTCCAACGGCATCTACCATCGCGAGACCGGCGAGGTGATCGCGCAGGGCGAGATGGGCCTGCCGATCTTCGTCGGCGTCATGCAGTTCACCACCCAGGCGGTGATCGAGCGCCGCCACGACCTGGAGCCGGGCGACGTCATCATCATCAACGATCCCTATCTCGGCGGCACCCATCTGATGGACGTCAAGATGGTGAAGCCCTTCTACTATCGCGGCAAGCTGTGGTGCTACCTGTCCAACACCGGGCACTGGCCGGACACCGGCGGCATGGTGCCGGGCGGCTTCGCCACCAAGGCGACGGAGATCCAGCAGGAAGGCCTGCGCATCCCGCCGGTCAAGCTCTGCCGCAAGGGCGAGCTCGTCTCCGACATCGTCGACATGATCCTGAACAACATCCGCGTGCCGGAGGAGCGGATCGGCGACATCAAGGCCCAGGTCGGCGCGCTCACGGTCGGCGAGCGGCGCCTCACTGCCCTGCTCGACCGCTACGGCGCCGACACGGTCGAAGCCGCCATCGTCGAGCTCAAGGCACGCTCCGAGCAGCAGATGCGCGCCTATATCGACAGCGTGCCCGACGGCACCTACAGCTTCTCGAGCTTCATCGACAGCGACGGCATCGTGAACGAGCCGCTCGAGATCGCGCTCGACATGACGATGCGCGGCTCCGACATCCATTTCGACTTCTCGCGCTCCAGCCCGCCCTGCAAGGGGCCACTGAACGGCGTGTGGGGCGCCACGCAGTCGGCCGTCTATGTCGCGATCAAGCACATCTTCCCCGATGTGCCGATCAACTCCGGCTGCTTCGCGCCGCTGCATATCAAGAAGCCCGTGGGCACGTTCCTGGTCGGCGAATACCCGCGGCCGGTCGCCGGCTGTGCCTCCGAAGTGGCGCAGCGCATCATGGAGGCCGTGTTCGGCGCCATGGGCAGGGCCATCCCCGACCGCATGTTCGCCGCACCCGCCGGCACCAGCGGCAACTTCAGCATGGGCGGCTACGATCCTGGCGAGGACCGCAACTACATCATGTACTTCTTCTCCGGCGGCGGTTACGGCGGCTGGTGGGAGACCGACGGCCTGACCAACGGCTGCTCGACCGTCGGCATCTCCAAGACCCAGCCGGTCGAGATCCTGGAGCAGCACTATCCGCTGGTGTTCGAGGAGTACGCGCTGCGCGAGGATTCGTCGGGTGCCGGCCGGCATCGCGGCGGCTACGGCGTGAGCTATCGCGTCCGCCTGCTGCGCGGCATGGCGACGGCCTCGTTCCTGATGGATCACGGCCGCGACGGCCCACCGGGCCTGCAGGGCGGCCTGCCCGGCGCGACCAACGAGCTGATCGTGAGCCAGGGCGGCCGCACCAGCGTGCCCGAGCACGTGTCGAAGGGCGAAGGCTACGAGCTGCACCCCGGAGACTGGGTACAGGTGCGCACGCCGGGCGGCGGCGGCTACGGCGATCCGCATGCACGCGACCCTGCGCTGGTCCAGCGCGACGTCGCCCGCGGCTACATCACCGCCGAGGAGGCGGCACGCTTCTATCCGCTGGCCAGCGCCGCGGAGTGAGGGGTGGTGACGACGACATCATGTCCCCTCCCTGCGCGAACGCGCGGGGAGGTGCCCCCGCAGGGGGCGGAGGGGTCAAGAGCCCCAGTCGGATCGTCCGTGTACTTCGAACATCACGGGTGTCGCTCATGACCCCTCCGTCCGCGAAGACGCGGACACCTCCCCAGCAGAGCTGGGGAGGAGGACGAGAGCGGTCTAGTCTAGGGAATCGGGGAAGGGAGACAGGTCATGCAGAGCAAACGTGGATTCGGAAGACGCAAGGCAATCGCGGGGGCCGCCGCGGCAACGGCGGGTATCACCATCTGGTCGCAACGCCTCTCCGCCCAGTCGGGTGAGATCGCGGTCGGCGCCATGGTGCCGGTCACCGGTCCGTTCAACGTCTCGGGCCAGCAGTATCACTTCTCGCTGCAGATGGCGCAGGACGAGATCAACGCCAAGGGCGGCGTGGCGGGCAAGAAGCTCAAGATCGTGTTCGAGGACGTGAAGGACTCGAACAGCGTCGCCGTCAACGCCTACCTCAAGGTGGTGCGTGATCTCAATCCGCCGTTCGTGTTCCTGTCGAGCTACACGACGCAGAACCTCGCCACCGAGCCCGAGGTCACCAAGGCGCAGATCCCGTGCGTGTATGCCGGCGGCGGCGATGCGCTGCACCTGAAGAAGAACCCGTGGATGTTCCGCATCCGTCCGTATGACGGGTTGCAGGCCCTGGCGCTCGCCAAGCACGCCACCGAAGGCCTCGGCAAGAAGAAGATCGGCATCATCTACGTGCAGAACGATTTCGGCCAGCCGGGCGCCATCTCGGCGGACAAGGTCGTCAAGGCAGCCGGTGCGCAGGTCGTCGGCATGGAGGCCTACGCCTTCACCGACAACGACATGTCGGCCCAGCTGCAGAAGCTCAAGAATGCCGGCGCCGACTGCCTGATCTGCATCAGCTACGGCAAGGACGGCGCGTTGATCCTCAAGCTCCTCAAGGAGATGAACATCGACATTCCGGTGGTGATCTCGTCCGGCGTCATGGTGCCGGCGGCGCGCAACCTGATCGCGCCCGACGAGCTCGCGCGCGTCAACGGCGTGATGGACGCCTACCTGGCGGCGGAGCGTGGCCCCGAGGTCGCCGCCTATATCAAGACCTTCAAGGATCGCTTCAAGATCGAGCCCGATCCGTTCGGCTCCTGCTACTACGATGCCGCCTGGATCCTGAAGCAGACGTTGGACAAGGTCGGCCCCGACCGCACCAAGATCCGCGACGAGCTCAAGGCCGTGAAGGGGTTCAAGGGCGTCACCAACGCATTCTCGACCGACGCCGACGGCAACATGGTCCATTCGCTGGCCGTGTTCTCGATCAAGCCCGGCACGCGCGATCCAGTCTTCATCCGCACGATTGCATCGTGAGGCCCATCGCTGGGGGCGCGCAACGCATAGGCGCTGACTTACAAAGAATCCTCACCCTGAGGAGCGGCCTGCAGGGCCGCGTCTCGAAGGGTCGGCAACACGACGAGAGCTGCGACACTGTTGTTTGCGCCATTTCGTGTGTGACCCATCCTTCGAGACGGCCGCTGCGCGGCCTCCTCAGGATGCGGAACTTGTCGGGTTTTCGGCCAAAGTTGGCGCCTGGTGGCGGAGCTTGCTCCGCCACCAGTGGCGCGCCCTGAGCTTTTCGGACCTGACCGTTGTCCCAGCAATTCATTCAGCTCGTCGTGAGCGGCCTCGCGGTCGGATCGGTCTATGCGCTGGTCGGCCTCGCCTTCATCATGGTCAACGAGGCCACCGGGGTGGTGAACTTCGCCACCGGCCAGATGGTGACGATCGGCTGCTTCCTCGCCGTGACGACAGGCCTGCAGATGAACCTGCCGCTGGCACCAGCCTATGTCCTCGCGCTGGCCGCGATGGCGCTGTTCGGCGTCGCCTTCTACGCGATCGTGTTCCGCCCCCTGCAGGACCGTCCCGTGGTCACCGTCATCATCGGGACGGTGATGATCGGCATCGTCATCCAGAACGCCGCCCTGATCACCTGGGGCTCGGTGCCGTTCCGGCCGCGCTCGCCGTTCGGCCGGCAGGTCATCGACGTGTTCGGCGCGGCGCTGTCGGCGCACGCGCTGTTCGTGATCGTCGTCTCCTTCCTGATGATCGGCCTGCTCTACCTGTTCATCTACCGGACGGCGATCGGCGCCCGCATGCGGGCGGTGGCGCAGGACCGCGATGCGGCGCGGCTGATGGGCATCAGCGTCGACCGCATGTTCGTGCTGACCTGGATCATCGCCGGGCTGCTGACCGGCGCGGCCGGCATCCTGGTCGGCCCGATGTGGTTCGCCGACGTGAACATGGGCGATCCGATCGCGCTCAAGGCATTTGCCGCCATCATCATCGGCGGCTTCTCGAGCGTGCCAGGCGCCATCGTCGGCGGAGTCCTGGTGGGGCTCGCCGAGATGCTGGGCGCCGCCTACATCTCGTCGACCTACAAGGACGGGCTCGTCTTTCTGGTGATGATCCTGTTCCTGCTGGTGCGCCCCGAAGGCATCTTCGGCGAACGGATCGGCCAACGGGCATGATCGAACGCCGCTTTCCGCGCAGCCTTCTGATCGCCGGTGCCGTCTTTCTGGCGGCGCTCGTCCTGCCGGCCTTCGTCAGCGGCTACGGCATCCGTATCCTCAACCTGGCGCTGATCTCGGCCATCGCCGTGATCGGCCTCAACTTCGCCTTCGGCTATGCCGGCCTGATCACCCTCGCCCAGGCAGGCTTCGTGGGCTGCGGCGCCTACATCAGCGCCATCCTGTCGACCTCGATGGGGCTGACGCCGTGGCTGTCGATCCCCGCCGCCGTCGTCGGCAGCGGCATCATCGCCGTCGCCATCGGCTTGCCGATGCTGCGCCTCAAGGGGCACTACCTCGCGCTCGCGACGCTCGGCTTCAACGTATCCTTCGTCATCGTCGCCACCAACTGGAAGACGGTGATGGGCGGCACCGACGGCATCTCCGGCATCCCGCCGCTCGCCCTGCCCGGCTGGCCGCTCGCCACCGACCATCGCTACTTCTATGTGCTGTGGGGGGCGCTCGCGATCGCCACCTGGTGCGCCTGGCGCATCCGCAACTCCCATATCGGCCTCGCCATGATCGCCGTGCGCGACGACGAGATCGCGACCGGCGCGGCGTCGGTTGGCGTCACCCGCATCAAGATCCAGGCCTTCGCGCTGTCGGCGATCTACGCCGGCCTGGCCGGCGCGCTGTTCGCCCACATGACCAACTTCGTGGCGCCCGACGACTTCGCGCTCAGCCACTCGGTCATCTACCTCGCCATGCTGATCATTGGCGGTGAAGGCTCGATCCTGGGCGCCATCGCCGGCGCCATCATCGTCACCTTCATGCCCGAGCTGATGCGCGATCTCGGCACCGCCTACCTGATCGTGTTCGGCGCCCTGATGCTGCTGATCCTGATCTTCCTGCCCAAGGGCCTGCTGAGCCTGGTCACCATCGTCGGCCAGCGGCTGAAGGGGCGCACCACTCATGCGCGCTAGGTTCCAGAGGTCCCTTACCCTGAGGAGCGGCTTGCAAGGCCGCGTCTCGAAGGGTCGGCAGCACAGTGGGTACCGCAACAGTGGCGTTCCGATTGTGCCGTGTGCAGCCCATCCTTCGAGACGACCGCTACGCGGCCTCCTCGGGATGAGGTTATTGTTTGAATTTCGAGCAAGGCTAGGACCTGTGATCGCGCCGCGGATATGGCCCGCCTCCAGCCCCGAGGCCCGGCCGTGACCGCCTCCATCCTCGCTATCGATGGGCTGTCGCGCAGCTTCGGCGGCGTGCACGCAGTGCAGTCGGTCTCGCTGGACGTCCCGCCGGGTCGCATCTTCTCGGTGATCGGGCCCAATGGCGCCGGCAAGACGACGCTGATCAACGTGCTGACCGGCATCCTGACGAGCTCCGCCGGCAAGGTGCGCTTCCAGGAGCGCGACATCACCGATGCGCCGGCCCACGCGGTAGCCGCCGCCGGCATGGTGCGCACCTTCCAGAACGGCCGGCTGTTCCAACGCCTGACCGTGCTCGAGAACGTGCTGGTCGGGGCGCATCATCTGATGCCCCAGTCCGTATGGTCCGCGATCGTCGGCGGCGGCGCACAGCGGCGCCTGGGCGAGATCCGCGAGCGCGCGACGGGGTTGCTGGCGACGCTCGGGCTCGCAATCGATAGCGACCGCCTGGTCGGCGCCCTGCCCTACGGCCGTCAGCGCATGGTCGAGATCGCCCGTGCGCTGGTCTCGAAGCCCAAGCTGCTGCTGCTCGACGAGCCGGCGGCCGGCCTCAATTCCGGCGAGGTCGAGCGGCTGCGCGGCATCCTCGAGGGGCTGCGCACCCAGGGCCTGACCCTCCTGCTGGTCGAGCACAACATGGGGCTGGTCATGCGCGTGGCCGATCGCATCGCCGTGATCAATTTCGGCGAGAAGATCGCTGAGGGCACGCCGGCCGAGGTGCGGGCCGACCCGAAGGTGCTCGAAGCCTATCTCGGTCACGGATACCGCCATGCTGAAGGTTGAGCAGATCGGCGTCGCCTACGGCGCGATCGACGCCCTGCACGGCATCTCGCTCGAGGTCGGCCAGGGCGAGGTCGTGGCCCTGCTGGGCGCCAACGGCGCCGGCAAGACGACCCTGCTGCGCACCATCTCGGGCCTGATCCGGCCCAAGTCCGGTGGCATCCGCTTCGAGGGCGAGCCGCTCGGCAACAGCTCGGCCGAGACGCGCGTCAAGCGCGGCATCGCCCACGTGCCCGAGGGACGACGCATCTTCCCGGGGCTCACCGTGCGCGAGAATCTCGACGTCGCGACCACAGTGTGGCGGCGCCGCGGCATGAGCGCCGCCGCCGATCTCGACAACGTCTACGCGCTCTTCCCGCGGCTGAAGGAGCGCGCCAGCCAGCTCGGCTGGTCGCTGTCGGGCGGCGAGCAGCAGATGCTTGCCATCGGGCGCGCCCTGATGGCACGGCCCAAGATGCTGCTGCTCGACGAGCCCTCGCTCGGTCTCGCCCCGCGCCTGTCGGAAGAGGTCTACCGGCGGATCGCCGACATCAACGCCAAGGGCGTCACGGTGCTGCTGGTCGAGCAGAACACGGTCCTGGCCCTCGAGGTCGCACGGCGCGCCTATGTGATCGAGAATGGCCACATCGTGCTGGATGGCCCGGCGCGCGACCTGGCCAACCACCCGCGCGTGCGCGAGGCTTATCTGGGGGCCTGAGATGCCCCCGTCCGCGAAGAGCACGCCCCCAGCC
>JALHMO010000029.1:46464-49179 GCA_022844015.1 Reyranella sp.
CCGCGAACCTGGGGAGGAGAAACAGCAGCGCGGCACGGCGTTTGCGTTTATCGTCTCGCTTTGGACATCGCAGCAAGGACAGCGTCGTGACCAAGCCGTTTCATCTCGCGTGGTTTCTCCAGGGTTCGAGCGCCCAGGCATGGGGCGAGCAATGGACCGGGCACATTGGCCAGAGCTGGATGATGCCCGAGCTGTTCCTCGACATGGCGCGTTCGCTGGAGCGCGCCTGCTTCGACTACATCCTGCTCGAGGACTCGTCCTATGTCGGCGAGAGCTTCGGCGGCTCGACCGAGATCTACCTGAAGAAGGGCATCGCCGTGCCGCGCCAGGACCCGTCGGTCGTGGCCGCGCTGATGAGCCAGGTGACGTCGCGCATCGGCATCGTTCCGACCTTCGGCACCTACGCCTACCATCCCTATCTGCTGGCGCGACTCGTGGCCACCCTCGACCAGGTGTCGGGCGGGCGGATTGGCTGGAATGCCGTCACAGGCAGCTCCGACTTCGCGGCGATGAACTTCGGCATGCAAGGCATGCCCGAGCACGACCTGCGCTACGACATGGCCGACGAGTACATGGAAGTATGCCGCGGCCTGTGGGGCTCGTGGGAACCCGGCGCCATCGTCGCCGATCGCAGGAACGGCGTGCTGGTGGACCACACCAAGGTCCATGCCGTAAACTACAACGGCAAGTACTTCCGCACGCGAGGGCCGCTCAATTCCGGGCCGGCGCCGCAGGGCCAGCCGGTGATCGCCCAGGCCGGCGGCTCGCCGCGCGGCCGCAAGTTCGCCGCCGCCCACGCCGACACCATCGTCGTGCACGCCAAGGGCATCGAGGCGATGCGCGCTTATCGCGACGACGTGCACAAGAACATGGTCGCGCAGGGCCGCAAGCCGTCGGATTGCAAGGTCCTCTACCTGATCAATCCGATCCTCGGCGAGACCATGGAGGAGGCGCAGGAGCGCAGGCGCAAGCGAGCGTGCCTTGCCATGGCGCATATCGACGAGCGCCTGGCGCATTTCGGCAAGGTGACCAACATCGATTTCGGCAAGTTCGATCTCGACAAGCCGTTGCCCGATCACGTGACGACGAACGGGCACCAGGCGAACCTCGAGCAGTTCCGCAAGATGGCAAACGGCCGGTCCATCCGCGAGACCATGGCAAGCTTCAACGCCGTCGACTATTCGGTCGAGCTGGTCGGCACGCCCGACTCGGTAGCCGCCCGCATGGGCGAGGTGATGCAGGAGGTCGGCGGCGACGGCTATCTCTTCACGATGCCGAACGTCAACCGCCGCACCCTGGCCGAGATCGAGGACGGCCTGATCCCTGCCCTGCAGGATCGCGGCCTGGTGCGCACCGCCTACGAGCACGCCCAGTTCCGCGACAACCTGCTGGCGTACTGAGAGGCCGACTCATGGCTGGGAGCGCGCCACTCCGATGGCGCTCGAGGGATAGCGGACACACCGATTGCGGAGCGAAGGAAGAGCACGAGCGCCACGGGAGTGGCGCGCTCCCAGCCATGAGGCTCCGGCGCACCACCCGAAGCGCCGGCAGCGGCGCTAACCTATTGGAACAGTGAGTATTTACGGCGCAACGCCGAAGCCCGCCCGCTGGATTGCCTTGGCTATGGCGGCAATGTCGGCGCCCTCCGGCAGGCGCATCTCGCCGCTCTTGAGATCGACGGAGAGAGGCGCCGTGCCGGCGCCCGTGGCGGCACGGGTGACGGCCTTGACGCAGCCGTCGCAATCCATGCCGGTGACCTTCAGGATGAGTTCTCGAGGCATGTGATATAGCTACGCGCCCGCCGGCCCCGCCGGCAAGAGCGAAATGGGAACCCCGGTGAGCGGCGACATCGACGATTTTCGGAAACTGCTGGCCAAGGTCGGCAACGGCGAGACGCTGACCATCGACGAGGCCGAGCGCGCCTTCGACATCATGACCAGCGGCGACGCCACGCCGGCGCAGATGGGCGCCTTCCTGATGGGCCTGAAGGTACGCGGCGAGACGGCCGAGGAGCTGGCCGGCGGGGCGCGGGCGTTGCGCGCCAAGGCCCACACGGTGCGCGCGCCGGAGGGCGCCATCGACATCGTCGGCACCGGCGGCGACCACCACGGCACCTACAACGTCTCCTCGTGCTCGGCCTTCGTCGTCGCCGGTGCCGGCGTTCCGGTCGCTAAGCACGGCAACCGCGCCTTCACCTCCCGATCGGGCGCCGCCGACGTGCTCGGCGCGCTGGGTATCGGCCTCGACCTGCCGATCGAGAGGCTTGAGCAGGCCCTGGTCGAGGCCAACGTCTGCTTCCTGATGGCACCGCGTCATCACAGCGCCATGCGCAACGTCGCGGGGCCCCGCGTCGAGCTGGCGCCCAACCGCACGATCTTCAACCTGTTGGGCCCGATGTCGAACCCCGCCCTGGTCAAGCGCCAACTGGTGGGTGTCTTCGATCGCCGTTGGCTCAGGCCCGTTGCCGAGGGCCTGCAACAGCTCGGCCTCGAGCGGGCGTTGGTCGTCCATGGCCAGGACGGAATGGACGAGCTCACGACCACGACCACGAGCTGGGCCGCTTCGCTCGAGAACGGCAAGGTCAGCGAGATCGAGGTCGCCCCGGAAGACATCGGTGTTCGCCGGCCGGAGATGGCCGAGCTGAAGGGCGGCGACGCCGCCCACAACGCCCAAGCCATCCGGAACGTGCTGGCCGGCGAGAAGAGTGCGTTTCGC
>JALHMO010000030.1 GCA_022844015.1 Reyranella sp.
GCGGCGGGATTCGACGCGTTGCTGGCCGAGCTGCGCGCCAGCGAGGAATGGCACTACGTCGAGCGCGAGGTCGAGATCAGGCTGGTGCGCGACGAAACCTGATTCTCGGAGCGTCGGCGCGATGGGCACGCTGCGCCAGGCAAGGCGTGGTTGAAGGAAGCCATGTGTGGCGAAGATTGTTTTGGGACGCAGCTGCCCCACCCCGCATTCGTCGAGGCCGAGCTGCGTGTCACCCTATCAGCGGGAAATGACAAGCCACCTGGTGGCCGGGCGCGATCTCCCTCGGCTGCGGCATATCGGCGGCGCAGCGCGCCTCGGCGCGCGGGCAGCGCGTGCGGAAGCGGCAGCCGCTCGGCGGATCCATCGGCGACGGCAGATCGGAGGCGGCGAGCTTCACCTGCCGCACCGGCTGCGTCGGGTCGGGCACCGGAATCGCGCTCATCAGCGCCGCCGTGTAGGGATGTGCCGGCGCCCGGTAGAGCGCTTCAGAGGGCGCCAGCTCGCAGATCCGGCCGAGATACATCACGGCGACCCGATCGGAGACGTTCTTCACCACCG
This sequence comes from Reyranella sp., assembly GCA_022844015.1. GTDB lineage: Bacteria > Pseudomonadota > Alphaproteobacteria > Reyranellales > Reyranellaceae > Reyranella. The sequence goes on from JALHMO010000030.1 coordinate 559, forward strand.
CCAGATCGTGCGAGATGAACAGCATGGTGAGCCCCATGCGCGCCTTCATCTCGCGCAGCAGGTTCAGGATCTGCGCCTGCACCGAGACGTCGAGCGCCGAGACCGGCTCGTCGCAGATCAGGAGCGACGGCTCCAGGATCAGCGCCCGGGCGATCGAGATGCGCTGGCACTGCCCGCCCGAGAACTCGTGCGGCCGGCGATCGAGCGCCAGGGCCGGGTCGAGGCCGACCGCCTCCAGCATCGCCTCGACGCGCGCGCCGATCTCCGCTCTCGGCAGGCGGCGGTTCACGCGCAGCGGCGCGGCGACGATGTCGGCGACATCGTGGCGCGGATTGAGCGAGGCGATCGGGTCCTGAAAGATCATCTGCAGCTGTGGCCGCAGGCGACGCAGCGCCGCACCCGATTGCGCCGCCAGGTCGGTGCCCTGAAACCAGACCTCGCCGCCGGTCGGCGGCGGCAGCTGCATCAGGGCGCGCGCCGCCGACGACTTGCCGCAGCCCGACTCGCCGACCAGCCCCAGCGTCTCGCCGCGCTCCATGTCGAAGCTGATGCCGGAGACGGCGTGCACGGTGCGCCCGTCCGGCACCCGGAACTCGACCGTAAGGTCGCGCACGCTGAGCAGGGGCGCGTTCACGACGGCGCCCCGACCGGATGCCAGCAGGCGAAGGCATGGTCCTCGCCGGTCAGGGCCGGCATCGCACGCCGGCAGTCGTCGGCGGCGTAGCGGCAGCGCGGCGCAAAGCTGCAACCGGGCGGTGGGTCGATCAGGTCGGGCGGCCGCCCGGCGATGGTCTGCAGAGGCGTGTGCGGCGGGTCCTGCAGGCGCGGGATCGAGCGCAGCAGCGCCTCGGTGTAGGGCATCCGGGTACGCGCGAACAGCGCCGTCGTGGCGGCACGCTCGACGATGCGTCCGGCATACATCACCGCCACCGCGTCGGTGTGCCCGGCGACAACGCCGAGATCATGGGTGATCAGGATGAGCGCCATGCGGCGCTCGCGCTGCTGGCGGGCCAGCAGGTCGAGGATCTCGGCCTGCACGGTCACGTCGAGCGCCGTGGTCGGCTCGTCGGCGATCAGAAGCGCCGGCTCGCAGCTCAGCGCGATCGCAATGGCCACGCGCTGGCGCATCCCGCCGGACAGCTGGTGCGGGTAGTGATCGACGCGGCGCGCCGGTTCCGGGATGCCGACCGCGGTGAGCAGCTCGACGGACCGGTCGCGCGCCGCGCGCCGGCTCAATCCCATGTGGTAGGTCAGGGTCTCGATGACCTGCGCGCCGCAGGTCATCACCGGGTTCAGCGACGTCATCGGATCCTGGAAGATCATCGCCATGTGGCGGCCGCGCACCCGGCGCAGCTGGCGCTCGGGCAGGCGGCGCAGGTCGCGGCCGTCGAAAATCACGCGGCTGGCCTGCGGTACCCGGGCGGTGGATGGCAGCAGGCTCATGATGGTGCGCGACAGCACCGACTTGCCGCAGCCGCTCTCGCCGACGATGCCCAGGGTCTGGCCACGGTCGAGCGAGAAGGAGACGCCGTCGACCGCGCGGACCCGGCCGCGCGGCGTGTCGAAGTGGGTGTGCAGATCCTCGACCGCGAGCAGCGGCGTCGGGCTCACAGGCGGCTCTCGCGCGGATCGATCAGGCCGCGCAGACGGTCGCCGATCAGGTTGAAGGACAGCACCGTCAGGCACATCGCCGCGGCCGGGATCATGGTGACGTGCGGCGCCTGGTCGAGCAGCTCGCGGCCCTCCTCGATCATCGCCCCCCAGCTCGGCGTCGGGGGCGGCACCGACAGGCCGAGGAAGCTCAACGTGCCCTCGGCGACGATCAGCACCGCGACCAGCAGCATGGCGAAGACCAGCAGCGGCATCACCACGTTGGGCACGATCTCGCGCACCAGGATGTAGAGGTCGGAGGCGCCCATCGCCTTGGCGGCGAGCACGAACTCGCGGCCGGCGAGACTGAGCGTGTTGGCACGGGCGACGCGGGCCGAGGCCGGCACCGACAGGAAGCCGAGCGCCAGGATCAGGTTAGTCAGCGACGGACCGAGATAGAAGGTGATGCCGAGCAGCAGCACCAGCGCCGGGAAGGCCAGGATGATGTCCATCGCCGCCACCACCACGCCCTCGACCCGGCCACGATAGTAGCCGGCGAGCACGCCGAGCGCGCCGCCGACCAGCAGCCCGATCAGCGGCGACAGCAGGCCGATCAGCAGCGAGACCCGCGCGCCGTGGACCAGCCTCGACAGGATGTCGCGACCGATGTTGTCGGTGCCGAGCAGAAAGCGGTACTCGCTGAGGTCGGTCTGGCCGGCGAGCTCGATCTCGCCGACCGTGCCGGGCATCGCCGCCCGGTTGATGAAGTCGATGGTCTCCGGCGCCGGCATCGGCCACAAGTCGGCCGTCACGGCGCCCAGCACCACAAGGCCGATCCAGGCGGCCGGCAGCCAGAAGCCGGCACCGAGACGGCGGCGGCGGCGGCGAACCGCCAGCCCTTCGGCATCGCCGGCGGCAACGACACCGTCGATCGTGGTCCTAGCCATCGCGACCGCCCACCCGGATGCGCGGATCGAGGAAGCTGTAGGTCAGGTCGACCAGGAAATTGATCACCACGTAGGCGACGGCGATGAACAGGATGCAGCCCTGCACCACGACATAGTCGCGGCTGAAAATGCCGGTCAGCAGGAGCCGGCCGATGCCGGGCAGCGCGAAGATCGACTCGATGATCAGCGTGCCGCCGATCAGGGCGCCGATCTGCAGGCCGAGAATGGTGATCAGGCTGAACGACGACGGCCTCAGCGCATGACGGAACAGGATGCGCCATGCCGGCAGGCCCTTGGCCCGCGCCATGGCGATGAAGTCCTCCTGCAAGGTCATGATCATGTCGTTGCGCAGCAGGCGCATCAGCGACACCCATTCGATCAGCGCGATCGACAGCGCCGGCAGAGCGAAGGTGCGCAGGTTGTCCAACAGCCCTTCGGACAGCGGCACGTAGCCGGTGGCCGGCAGCCAGCCGAGCCGCAGGGCGACGGTGAAGATCAGCACCAGCGCCATGACGAAGGGCGGCACCGAGATCATGGCGAAGCCGGCCAGCGTGACGGTGCGGTCGATCCAGCGGTTCTGCCGGTAGGCGCACAGCACGCCGAGCGGCACCGCCAGCGCCACAGCGATGACCTGCGCCAGAAGCATCAGCTCGAGGGTCACCGGCAGGCGGCTCAGGATCGCCTCGCCGACCGGCTCGGACGTGCGCAGCGAGACGCCGAGGTCGCCCTGCACCAGCCCCGCAAGCCATTCGCCGTAGCGCACCAGGATCGGCCGGTCGAGACCGAGCTGCTCGCGCACCGCCGCGGCCTCGGCCGGCGTTGCCGTCGGGCCGACGACCAGCAGGGCGATATCGCCCGGCAACAGGGCCACGAACAGGAAGGTCAGGGTCGTCACCGCCACGACGACGAAGACCAGCCTGAGCAGCTTGCGGCCCAGATACCGCATCGGCGAAACCGGTTACGGCCGGGTGGCGGCTAGTCGAACCACGCGAACCGGACGTCGACAACCCCCTGATAAAGCGGCCGGATGCCCTTGAGTCCCTTCTTGGCGATTGCGTTATGCGTGCGGCCGGACGACCACAGGATCGGCGCATCCTGGTTCATCTTGCGCGCCACCGCGCACATTGCTTTCGTGCGCGCCTCCGGCGTCGGCGCCGAGCGCATCGTCGTCAGCAGCTTGTCCATCTCGGGGTCGGCGTAGTGGGCGAGATTGTAGGGGCTCTTCGAGTGGAGCAGGGCAAACAGCTGCGGCCCTATGTCCCCGGCGTCGGCGATGCGCCAGCCGGCCATCTGGTAGTCGTTCTTGAAGACGGTACCGACGAAAGCCAGCTGATCCATCGGCTTCAGCTTGACGGCGATCCCGGCGCGCTTGGCGAGCTGCTGCCACAGCAGGCCAAGCTCGCGGCCGCGCTGCGTCGCGGTGTGCATCAGCTCGACCTCTATCGGCTTGCCGATCTCGGCCGCCAGCTTCTTGGCCTCGGCGAACTTGCCGTCACCCAGGTAGCCCGAGTCGCACTTGCCGTCGTCATCGAAGCCGGTCTTGGTGACCCGCTGCGTGTTCTGCAGCTGCGACTCGACATAGTACTTCTGGTCCCACGCCATGCTGAGCGCGCGGCGGACGCGCACGTCGTCGAGCGGCGGCTTGGAGTTGTTGAGGAACAGGATGCCACCGCCCTCGCCATCGCGGCTGTACACCGTCAGCTTCGGGTCGCTCCGGGCCTGGACGATGGAATGGCCGCGATCGGTCCAGTGGATGTCGATCTCGCCCGATTGCAGCGCGGCCTGGCGAGTCTGCTGGTCGGGCAGCAGCTTGAACACGATCTGGTCGAAATGGACCTTGGCGTCCTTGTTCCAGTAGTTCGGGTTGCGCTCGACGACGATCTTGTCGCCGCCCCGCCACTCCTTGAACCGGTACGGGCCGGTTCCGACGGGCTGGCGGTTCATGGTGTCGGCGGCGACCGCCTTGGCAGAGGGGATGAAGCAGCACAGGCTGAACGCCGACAGGCCGTCCCTCATCGGCTGCCAGGGATGCTTCAGGTTGATGCGCACGGTGTGGTCGTCGACCTTCTCGGCCCCCTTGATCGGGCTGATGAACTGCAGGCCGATATACTTGCTAGCCGGGTCGAGGATACGGTTGTAGTGCGCGACCACGTCGTCGGCGCTGAAGTCGCTGCCGTCGTGAAACTTGACGCCCTTGCGCAGCTTGAAGATGTAGGTCAGCCCGTCCTCGGATGCCGCCATCGACTCGGCCAGCTCGCCCTGCAGCTTGCCGTCGGCGTCATAGGCCATCAGCCTGTCGGCCATCGTCACCATGACGGAAGCCGGCGCCTCGCCCAGCACCCGGCCCTTGACGGCGTCGAAGCCGGAGGGCTCCTGCTCGATGCCGACTGTCAGGATCTTGTCGGCTGCCGCGGCCGCCCCTGCCGCCAGCGCCGCCGCCCCGGACAGCACGGCGCCGACGAGCGACCGCAAGCCGATCCGCTTCACGCGACTCCAAGCGTTCGAAATCATGTTCGTCCTCCCTGTTGCACGAGGCCATGACCCTGGATCGTTGTTCTTGATTGGCGCCGATGATGCGGCGCTTATGCGGCGAGCGCAACCTCGCGGCGCACCGAGGACCCGGACGGGACCCGGACGATGTCACGATCGCTCCGGCCCGCTCTCGCGCAACAACCCGTAGCATTAGCGCTTCGCCCCCGCCGTGACAGTGCCGCCGGCCGACATGCCGTTCGGCCGGCATTATCGCCCGAAACGGCGTCGCGGACGGCGCCGACGATGGACCCATACCGCGATGTACCCTGTCGTCGGGAGCCGTGCCCGATCGGGCACGAACTCCTCAATGTCAGCGGCACACGTTGCGTAGCGCCCGCCATTCGGCATCGGTGAAGGCCGGGCGGCCGATCGGCGGGCGCTTGGTGGCGGCAATGCGCTCGGCCGTCGGCGGATGGCTCGACCAGATGCCGGCCGCGGCCGCCATGTCGGTCGAATCCTCCTTCATCATCTGCTCGAAGAAGCTGGCGACTCCGTCGGCGCGGATCTCGAGCTTCTCGAGCAGGGCGACGCCCGTGGCGTCGGCCTCGCGCTCGAACGCACGCCCGTTGCGCAGGGCGAGCAGCAGGCTGCCGCCCGACCCCAGCGTGCTCACGATGTCGGAGTAGCCGCCACTCACCAGATTGAGCATCAGGTCGATGCCGTACTGGCGGATCAGGCCCTTGGTCGGATGGTGGTGCACGACATGGCCGATCTCGTGTGCCAGCACGCCCGCCACCTGCGAGCTGTCCTTGGCCTGCTCGATCAGGTCGAAGAAGAACACCAGGATGCCGCCCGGCAGGGTGAAGGCATTGACCGGCCCGCCGGCAACGACGTGCACCGTGATCGGGTGCTCGTAGCCGGCCGCCTCGGCGAGGCGGTTGGCCAGGCCGTTGATCGCCGCCAGCCCGGCCTTGCCGTGGCACTCCTCCTTGTCGGCCGCGATCTCCTCGTAGACGCTTTCGCCCAGCTTGACCTGTAGGCTGTGAGGCAGCAGCGGCGCGGCATACTCGCTGCCGTAGTCGACCGCGAACCAGAACACGCCGAGCAGCGCCACCAGCGCGGCGCCGAGGCCCGCTATCCGTGCTCCCGGTGCGGCGGGCGATGCCGCCAGCCCGGCGAGGTGAGGAATCAGCTGGGCAAGCTGGCGGCGCAGCTCGAGATCGTCGGCCACGAGGCGAGCATCGCTGCCCCTGCAGGCGACCGCCGGCACCCCTTCGTGCTCGACGTCGCCAAGCACGAACAGGTCGGCGATCGGCCAGCGCGCCAGGATGAAGGAATCGGCCCGCCTGACGATCACCAGCTCGCTCGCGGTGGCGCGGACATCGGCGCCATGCGCCTGGGCCGTGACGCCGTCGTAGAAGCGGGCGCGGGGCGCCGGACCGGAGGCCGCCATCGTCACACGCCCGTCACGTCGAACAGGTCGAGCAGGCCCTCGCCGAAGCCAGGGCCGCGATTGGTCGGCTGGGCGATCGCGGCGCCGTCGGGGGCGCCGTAGACCCACAGCTCGTTGGCGATCAGCCGCAGCGTCCGATGCATGACCCACGGCCAGCCGAGCCCCAGGGTCAGCAGCACGATCAGGTAGTTCAGGACCATGAAGCCCCACATCTGCCGGGTCGAGATCGCCGTGGCGAACAGGACATTGCCGGCGCGGCTGCGCGACACCAGGTAGCGGAACAGGTAGGCCTGCCACCAGCAACGCAGCGGCAGGATCAGCAGCCCGAACAGGATGTAGGCACCGATGGCGATGGCGATGGCGATCACGATGGTGCGCGCGTCGGGATGGGCCAGCAGGTCGCCGATGTCGTCGGCCTCGACGCCGAGCTCGCTGACCGTGCCGCCGATCGCGGCGAACACGACGACCAGGGCGATCACCCAGGCCATGATGTTGAGGAAATAGTAGCCGATGTAGCGGCCGTAGATGTCGCCGGCGCTGCCGGCAAAGGCGAACGGCAGGGTGCCGAGGCGCACGTTGGCGATGCGCGGCCGGGCGAGGTTGACCGACACGACCGGCGTCAGGAGCTGGGCGGTGCAGAGGTTGAGGAAGGTCAGGAGCGTCGCCGATCCGCCGTACGACCAGGCCGATCCGACCAGCCAGAGCCGGATGCCGCGCCATCGCGTGCGGGAGAGCCGGTAGCGCAGGCCGGCATAGTGGCCGACATAGGCGAGTGGAAAGCCGATGAGCGCCACCGAGAGCGAGAAGATGTCGAAAGCGCCGAAGCTCGCCACCGGCTTCTCGTGGAACACGTAAATCCAGACGAGCCACAGCAGCCCGCCCCAGGCGGCGATCAGCACCAGCGCCAGCAGGAAGCCGATCAGGAGCTCGCGGCCGCGGCCGCGGTACTCGAAACGGTCCCCCAGGATGGCGAAATGGCTCCACAGGTAGCGGCGCAGCCGGGTGCGGCCCCAGAAGCGCGACCAGCCGAGCGTCAGCAGCATCAGCACGACGTGGCGCAGGTAGATGGCGTAGAGCTCGCCCAGACGGCCATCGTAGACGGGTCGGCTGGGCGTCAGGTCGGGCGCCGGCGGGGCGGCCGCCGCGACCGTTTGCTCGGCAGCGGCGACCGGCTGCTGCCAGGGAGGGGATGGATGGTTCACGGGTCTCGAATTCTACCCATTTGCATTGCAAAACGAATGATGCTGCAATGCAGCATCGACTGATGTAGGGAAGTCTACGCAACCGACTCGAAACCCGCCACCATGACCGTCCAGCCCTCCCCCAAGCCCCAGCGCGACCGGCCCTGGCTGATCCGCACCTATGCCGGGCATTCGACCGCCGCCAAGTCGAACGAGCTCTATCGCACCAACCTGGCGCGCGGCCAGACCGGCCTGTCTGTCGCCTTCGACCTGCCGACCCAGACCGGCTACGACTCCGATCATCCGCTGGCCAAGGGCGAGGTCGGCAAGGTCGGCGTGCCGATCAGCCATCTCGGCGACATGCGCACCCTGTTCGACGGCATCCCGCTCGACCGCATGAACACGTCGATGACGATCAACGCGCCGGCGGCGTGGCTGCTCGCGCTCTACATCGCAACGGCCGAGGCGCAGGGCGTCGACCGCGCGAAGCTCCAGGGCACGACCCAGAACGACATCATCAAGGAATACCTATCGCGCGGGACCTACATCTTCCCGCCCGAGCCGTCACTGCGGCTGACGGCCGACACGATCGGCTTCACCTATCGCGAGGTTCCCAAGTGGAACCCGATGAACGTCTGCAGCTATCACCTGCAGGAGGCCGGCGCGACCCCGGTCCAGGAGCTCGCCTTCTCGCTCGCCAACGCCATCGCCGTGCTCGATGCGGTGCGCGCGCGTGGCCAGGTGCCCGAGGCGGACTTCCCGCAGGTGGTCGGCCGCATCTCGTTCTTCGTCAATGCCGGCATCCGCTTCGTCACCGAGATGTGCAAGATGCGGGCGTTCGCCGAGCTGTGGGACGACATCACGCGCACCCGCTACGGCGTTGCCGATGCCAAGCAGCGACTGTTCCGCTACGGCGTGCAGGTCAACTCGCTCGGTCTCACCGAGCAGCAGCCGGAGAACAACGTCTACCGCATCCTGCTCGAGATGCTGGCCGTGGTGATGAGCAAGAATGCGCGCGCCCGCTCGGTGCAGCTGCCGGCGTGGAACGAGGCGCTCGGCCTGCCGCGACCGTGGGACCAGCAATGGTCGCTCCGCCTGCAGCAGATCGTCGCCTTCGAGACCGACCTGCTGGAGTATGGCGACATCTTCGACGGCAGCAGCGAGATCGCCCGCAAGGTCGACGAGCTCAAGGCCGAGGCGAGCACCGAGATGGCCCGCATCGCCGACATGGGCGGCGCCGTGGAGGCGATCGAGGCGGCCTACATGAAGCAGCGCCTGGTCGAATCCAACCTGCGCCGGCTCGCCGCCATCGAGGCGGGCGAGCAGACGGTGGTGGGCGTCAACGCCTACACCGAGGCCGAGCCCTCGCCGCTGTCGGCGAGCGGCGAAGGCGCCATCCTCACCGTCGACGCATCGGTCGAGCGCGATCAGGTCGAGAAGCTGATGGTCTGGCGTAGCCAGCGCGACGGCGCGGCCGTGGCCAAGGCGCTGGCCACGCTCGCCGCGGCGGCGCGCGAGGACCGCAACGTCATGCCCGCCTCGATCGACTGCGCCCGGGCCGGCATCACCACCGGCGAATGGACCGACGCGCTGCGCTCGGTGTTCGGCGAGTACCGCGCGCCGACCGGCGTGGCGCGCGCCGTGGGAGTCAGCGACGGCCGGCTCGACACGGTGCGCCGCGAGGTCGACGTGGTGTCGCGCCGGCTCGGCCGGCGCCTCAAGATGCTGGTCGGCAAGCCCGGGCTCGACGGCCATTCCAACGGCGCCGAGCAGATCGCCGTACGGGCCCGCGACTGCGGCTTCGAGGTCGTCTACGAAGGCATCCGCCTGACGCCCGAGCGCATCGTCACCGCCGCTCTCGAGGAGAGCGTGCACGTCGTCGGCCTGTCGATCCTGTCGGGCGGCCACGTCTCGCTGGTCGGCGAGGTGCTGGAGGGCATGCGCAGCGCCGGCATTGCCGACATCCCCGTGGTGGTCGGCGGCATCATCCCGCCGGCCGACGCCGAGGCGCTGATCGCCGCCGGCGTGACCCGCGTCTACACGCCCAAGGATTTCGACCTGACCCAGATCATGCGCGACATCGTGACGGTGGTCGACGGGGCCTGGAAAGAGGCGGCGTAACTGCTCTTGTCAACCTAGTAAGAAACTGGCGGCTCGCCGCCAGTTTCTTGGCTTGGTGGGTCGGCTCTCGGGCCGGTGGGGAATTCCTATGAAGATCGGGGCGGGTACCGCCCCGATCTTCTCAGCATCGTGGTGCGCGCCGGCGTGCTGGGCGTCTCCCATGAAAATGCGCTGGGGCCGCGCCACTCCAGTAGCGCGATCATCGTCGCTCACTCAGAAGACGCGCCACCGGAGTGGCGCACCCCCAGCCATGAGCTTCTTCCGCGCAATGCCGTCATTTTCACACCGCCGTGGTGCGCGCCGAGCGCGCTGGATGTCGCCTAAGAAAAGCACTAGCCGCGCGCAATGTCTCAGGCATGCGCGGCGATCAGCACTTCGGCCGACGCCTATCGGCTCAGGCAGCGTCGGACGCCGCGCCAGAACGTCCGCACTGGCCATGCCCGCAAGACGTCGCTACCCTCTGACCAGAATTCTGGTCATCTGGAGCGCGCTATGGTCACCGTCAATCTCGCCCGGGCGAAAGCTCATTTGAGCGAGTTGCTGGACAAGGTCGAAGCTGGCGAAGAAGTGGTCATCACCCGCCATGGCCGTCCCGTGGCACGCCTTCTCTCTCCCGCGCGCGCCAGACAACCGCTGCCGCTGGAGGAACTCGCCGCATTTCGTGCCACCATGCCACGCCTGCGACGGCCGAGCGCAGAGTTGCTGCGCAAGGCACGCGATGAAGGGCTGTGAAGACGGCGAATGCTCTATCTCGACACCAGCTTCCTGGTACCGCTCGTTCTTCCCGAAGCGACCAGCGGCAGAATTGCGGCGTTTGCCCGCGAGTTGAGCGGCGAGCTCACGGTCAGCCAATGGACCAGGGTGGAGTTCTCCTCGTTGCTCGCCCGTGAAGTCCGCATAGGCGGGCTCGATACCTGGGCGGCCACGCAAGCCGATGCCCGGTTCGAAGCCATGGTCGAGAGCTCCTTTGCCGTCCTTCTGCCGAATGCCACCGATTTCACTCTGGCCAAGCAGTTTCTCGGCAAGTTCGAGACAGGGCTGCGCGCTGGAGACGCTCTCCAACTGGCGATCGCGAGCAACCATCGCGCCGCGATGATCTACAGCCTCGACAAGACCTTGCTCAAGGCCGGAAAGATCCTCGGCCTGCAGGTGAGCATGGGTATTCGAGCGAGATGATCGTGGCGCCGGCGGCCGGACCGCTGGTTGGCGCAGATGTCAAGCGTGCGACGCGATGAGGTCCTCGGCGTTCCTGACGCCGATCAGCACGCTCGACGGATCGGCCGTCACGTCTTGCAGCAGGCTCGTCGCCGCCGCGATGTCGCTGGCCCCCGCCCACACCGTGTCGCGTGCCTCCTGCTCCTGCACATAGTCGAGGCTCACCGCCACCTTGCCCATCAACGTGGTGATGTCCTTGCCGGCGGCGGTGTCCTGCGCCCCGCCCATGATGTTGACCAGGATCGAGCCGACGAACTGGCCGGCCTGCAGGGTCGCCTTGATCTGCCCCGTCCAGTAGGCCAGCCCGAGCGGGTCCGACGAGCGGTTGAACAGGTTGTTGTAGACGCTGTCGAGAAAGGCGCTGATCTGGCCGTCGCTCGCGCCGGACGGGTTGGCGAGGAAAGGATAGAGCGCCTTGGCCTCCACGCTGATGCCGAACGAGCTGGCGATGTTGGCGAACAGCGCCGCCGGGCCCTGCACTGGCAGGCCGCGCACGAACTCGCCGACCCAGAAGGCGTGGCCAGCGAAGTCGGCGGCGCGGCCGAAGAAGGCGGCATAGGTCGCCGCGATCTGCTCGTCGGCGGTGAGCGCCAGCAGGTTGAGCGTCGTCGTCGCCCCGACATTCACCGGCACGACATAGATCGCGGCCTCGGCGTCGGCCGAGCTGCCGCCGTTGCCGGCACGATAGGTAAAGGAATCGATGCCGAAGAAGCCGCCGGCCGGCGTGTAGCCGAAGCCGCCGTTGCCGGCGAGCTGCAGGCTGCCGTGCCCGACGCCGCCGAGCAGCGAGGCCGTCGTCGCGCTCTGGTCGTTCAGCAGCACGCCGGTCGACGCGGCGATGGCCAGGGCCTGGCCCTGGTGGACGATGTAGGCGTCGCCATACGCGGCCACCACGGCGGCGCTGTCGTCGTTCTGGATCGTGCCGGTCGCCGTGGCCGTCCCGATCGTCAGGCCGGGCGACGGACCCGACAAGGTCACCAGGAAGCTTTCGTCCGGCTCCGCCACGCTGTCGGCCGCGACCTGCACCGTGATCGTCCTGCTGGTCTCTCCCGCCGCGAAGCCGAGCGTGTCGGATTGCAGCGCGCCGCCGGCGAAGTCCGACGGGCCGGCCGGGTTGGCGCCGGAACCGCTCACCGCCCAGGCCACGCTGTGCGCGACGGAGAGGTCGCCCGTGCGTGTCACGCTGAAGGTGTAGGCCGTCGTGCCGCTGTTTCCCTCGGCCCTGGTCGCCGACTGGGCGACGATCGACACGGAAGCGTCGTCGTTGAGGATGGTGCCGCTCGCCGTCGCCGTACCGATGGTAAGACCCTGTGATGCTCCCGACAGCGTCAGCGCGAAGCTCTCGCCAGGCTCGACCGCGCTGTCGGCCGCGACCTGCACCGTGATCGTCCTGCTGGTCTCTCCCGCCGCGAAGCTGAGCGTGTCGGATTGCAGCGCGCCGCCGGCGAAGTCCGACGGGCCGGCCGGGTTGGCGCCGGAGCCGCTCACCGCCCAGGCCACGTAGTGCGCGACGGAAATGTCGCCGGTGCGTGTCACGCTGAAGGTGAAGGCCGTCGTCCCGCCGTTGCCCTCGGCCTTGGTCGCCGACTGGGCCGCGAGGCTCACGGCGGCGTTTCCGAGTGCGATCGTGCCGTCGGAGAACGACAGCAGCTCGAGATTGGACAGCGTGTCGATACCGTCGCGGCCAGCGACCGTGTCGGTCACGACGACCGAAGCTCCAATCCGGCTGACGACGTACTCGCCGGCCGCGCCGACGAAAATCGCAGTGTCGCCTCCCGTGCCGCCATCGAGCGAATCGTCGCCGCTGCCGCCCGCCAGATAGTCGTCGCCGTCGCCGCCGTTGACCTGATCGTTGCCGGTATAGCCGAGCAGGACGTCGGCGAAGCCCGAGCCGTCGATCGTGTCGTCGCCGGCCAGCGCCAGCAGCAGCAGGCCCTGCTGCTGACCGGATTGCAGGGCGAGCTGGACGACATGCGCATCCAGGGCGAGGCCCGACACGGTCGCCACCGGGGTGTCGCCCACGAAGCCCTGGTAGCCGGTGACGGTGCCGAAGATGTCCGCCCCGGCGTAGGAGAACGTCCCGGACAGGATGGCCGAGGACCCGGCGGCGGTCAGGGTGATCTGGGTCGGCGTGCCCTCCGTCATGGCGCCGGACGCGAGAGCGATCGTGGTCATGTCGACGGCGACGTGGAACGACAGGATCGCGCCAGTTCCGGCAGCGGCGAGGCTCGGCGACGCAGCCGACGCGGGCGCCTCGGCGAACGCGAAGGTCGCGGCGGACGACGCCGCGACCTCGGCTGGCAGGCTCGCGCCTGCGCTCGCAGGGCCGCCGGCGTAGAGGCCGGCATTGGCGGCAGCGAGGGATTGCGGGAAAGGCAGCGCAGTCACCAGCGTTCCGCCGGCGCCGTCGCTCGCCACCGTGAAACCCGGCGCCTGGAGACTGCCCAGGTTGAATTTCACGGTTATCGATCCGCTGACGACCGTGAGGACAGACAACGACACCGTGGCACTCGCCCCGCTGACGAAGGGCAACCCGCGAAGATCAATCTGGTCGCCCGCAGAGAGGTCGGCGAGCGTGTTGGCAAAGGTCGAGCCGTTCGCGAACGTCGCGTCGAGGCGCAGCGTCACGGCATCGCCGATGAAGCTGATGGCGCCGGAACCCGCCGAGCCGGCCGCGCCGATCTCGAGGACACCGGACTTGATCGTCGTGGTGCCGGTGTAGGTGTTGGCGGCGTTCAGCACGACGGTCCCGATGCCCGGAGTGCCGGCGGCGCCGGGACCGCCGACGATCACGGCCCCGGCGCCCGTCTGGCCGCTGCTGTCGTGCGAGCCGGTCATGTCGGCAATGACGTCGTCGATGCGGGTCGTCTGGCCGGCGTTCAGCCCGGCGCCGAGCGTTACGACCTGATTGCCGTGCAGGAAGATGCCGCTGCCATAGGCGCTGCCGTTCGCTGCGCCCCCCTGCACGGTGCCGCCGGAAAGCAATGCGCTCCCGATCGTGAGTTGCGCGCCCTCCTGGACGAAGATGTCGCCGCCCGCGCCCAAGCCGCCGCCGCCCTGCGTGAATCCTGATTGGTCGCTCCAAATGCCGCCCGCCCCACCGCCAAAACCTCCGAGGCCACGGGCGGCTCTGGTATCTGCGAAAATCTTGCCGGGTCCTGCGCCCACTGTGCCGCCACCGCCGCCAAAGCCGCCGCTGCCGCCGCTGCCGCCAAAAGTCTTTTCCGAATAGCCGCCGCCGCCGCCGCCGCCGCCAAAGCCGCCCGGCCCCCCGTTGACGCGCGAGTATTTTTCTCCGAGTTCTTGCTGTTGGTGGCCGCCTCCGCCGCTGCCGTCCGTGCTCACGCCGCCGCCGGCGCCGAAGTCGGAAAAGGCTTTGCCCAGAATGGAATTGCCGCCGACTGCCGCGTTGTGGACAAAGTCGACATCGGAGAGCCAGACCTTCGCGGGGGTTGCCACGAACAATCCGCCGCCTAAGCCACCGCCACCGCCACCGCTACCGCTACTGCCACCTGAGTAGCCACTGTAGCCGTCGCCGCCCTTGGCCAGCATGTTCTGAATCGTCAGATTTTCGATCGTCACACTACCCGACGCGACGACCAGGCCATGAAACGCGCCAATCCCGTCCAGCGTGGCGCCATGACCGTCGATGGTCAGGGAATCCGACCCTTTCAACTTGATCGCGTCGAGCTGGCTGGTCTCGACATAGGTCTCGCCGGCGACCAGGTCGATCGTGTAGTGGGTGCCGGCTCCACTGCCCGCCTGGGATTGCTGATTATAGGCCCTGATCTGCGCGTTCAGGTCCTGGGCATCCCGGCCCAGCACTGTTCCGGTGATGGCGAAATTGAACCCCGGCCGGCCGGGGCTGTCGCTGGTGAAGCTGATGTCGCCGGCCTTGATCCCCGAGGACGTCGTGTCGAGGCGAACCGTGAACGTGTCGGAAGCGCCCGGCGCGATGGTGGCAGACAAACCTTCGACCACGGTGAACCCGGCCGGCACGGTGAGGCCGCCCGTCGCAAGCGGCATGCCGCCGTCGTTCGTCACGACGAACACGTGGCTCACGGCTGCGGCGGCGCGCACCGCCGAGCCGAAGTCGGTGTTGTCGCTTGGACCGGGTGTCGCGTCTCCGTCCGCGATGGCCACGCCCAGGCCCAGCACCGAGACCGACGGCGCCGGGCCGCCCGCCACCGTGCCCATGATCGTGAAATCGAACACGCCGTGGTCGGGGTCGTTGGTGGTGAAGCTGATGTCGCCGCTCCTGGTTCCGGCGATCGTCGTGTCGAGCCGCACCGTGAAGCTGTCCGACGCTCCCGGCGCGAGCGAGGCCGACAGGCCCTCGACCACGGCGAACCCGTCGGGCACCGTCAGGTCGGCCGTCGTCAGGGCCGAGCCTCCGTCGTTGCGCACGGTGAAGGTGCGAACCACCGCGTCGGCACCCAACTCGACACGCCCGAAGTAGGTATCCTGCGGCAAGCTCGGCACGGCGGTGCCGTCGACGATCGGCACGCCATTGCCCAGCACCGTGACCGCCGGCTGGGTCGCGACGACGGTTCCCGTGATCCAGAAGGTGATCGTGCCCTGGCTGGGATCATTGGTGTCGAAGCTGACGGTGCCGCTCTTGGTGCCGGGCGTCGTCGTGTCGAGGCGGACCGCGAAGGTGTCCGTCACGCCGTCTCCCAGGTAGGATTCGGGCACAAGGAGACTCTCCGACAGGCCTTCCACCAGGCTGAACCCCGACGGCAGGACGAGGTTCAGGGTGCGCAGATCCGAAAGCCCGCCGCCGGCGTTTCTGACGCCGAAGACATGCGTCACCGGGGCGGCGCCCTGCAGGACGATGCCGAAATCGGTGCCGTCGGCCGGGTCGGGCGTCGTGTCGCCGTTGGCGATCGGCTCTCCGGTCGAATTGCCAGGCGAGCCCACGAGACTGTCGAGCGTACGGTTTCTGATCTCGTGCGGGTCAAATCGCAGACCGATCCTGAACGTCGGACTGAACACGCTGCCGGATGGCGTGAAGGAAGCATCCCTGGTGATCTCGACATCGAAGCTGAACAGGCTCTCGTCGCTGTCGTTGGTGACGAAGCTCACCGTGCCCGACGCCTGCGCCACACCCGGGGCGAGAGAAATCTCGAAGCTATCCGACTCGCCGGGCGCGAGCGCGATCGGCAGACCCTCGCTTACGCGGAGCGCGGAACCGGTCACGGCCAGGCCCGAGAGCGTCAGCATCGAGCCGCCGTCGTTCCTCACCGTGAAGGTCGCGCCACCGTCGTCGAACCCATGCTGGCTAGTGCCGTTGGCGATGGTCGGGGACGTGCTTCCAAGGCTGATGGTCACTCGCTCGCTGATGGCCCATGACAATGACGCGCCAAATAAACTGTCCGGGATCAGCGCGGAGTAGCCGTCGCCCAGCACGGTGACCTCGGGCGCCGCGTCGGTCACCATTGCGGTGATCCTGAAGTTGAACGCGCTCGCGGCGGCGTCGTTGGTCTTGAAGCTGATGTCGCCGGTCCTGGTGCCCAGCGCCGTGGCGTCGAGCTTCACCGTGAAGGTGTCCTCCGTGCCCGGCGCGATCGAGGCCGACAGGCCCTCTACCAGGCTGTATCCCGCCGGCAGCACGAGATCGGCGATCGTCAGTGCCGCACCGAGGCCATCGTTCCTCACGGTGAAGTCGTGGTTCACATCGGTTCCCAACAATACCCTGCCGAAGTCGGTGGCATCGGCCGCGCGGGGCGTCATGTCGCCGCCGGCGATGCTCGCGCCGTTGCCCCGCACCGTGACCCTGGAACCCACCACCGATCCCGTGATCGGCAGGCTGAAGGTTGGATCGGCGAGAAAGCTGTTGTGCGCGAAGCTGATGTCGCCGCTTTTCGTGCCGCCGGTCGTCGCGTCGAGCCGAACCGTGAAGGTATCCGAGGAGCCCGGCGCGATGGAGGCCGACAGGCCCTCCACCAGGCTGAAGCCGGACGGCAGGGTCAGCCCGGATGTCACCAGCGGCTGGGCGCCGTCGTTGAACACGGTGAAGATGCGGGTCAGGCCGGTGCCGCCCAGCGTCGCCGTGCCGAAACCTCCGTCGCCTTCCACGCTCATGTGGGCGCCCGCCGAAACAATGGAGGGCACCCAGTTCAGGGCGATCGCGAACCTGAACGGATCTTCGTCGGCGTCGTTGGTGGCGAAGCTGACGATCCCGGTCTGGCTGTTCGCAGTGTTGCCGAGCAGGGTCACGGTGAACGTGTCCGAGGCGCCAGGCGCGATCGTGCCCGAAAGACCTTCGGTCACGGCGATCTGGCCCGCCCCGTCGATCTTCAGTCCCGCCGTCGTCAGCACCTCGTTGCCGTCGTTCCTCACCGTGAAGGTGAGGCTCGCCCGAAAGTGCCCATATCCGGCGGCGCTGGTGGCGCCCGACGGTGTCAGGTCGCCATTGTCGATGCTGGTGCCGCCGCTCAGCACGGTCACGTCGGGGGCAGTCACCGTGCCGGTAACCGTGAAGTTGAACGGGTTCTTGCCGGCGACGTTGGTGTTGAAGCTGATGTCGCCGCCTTTCACGCCGATTGCCGTCGGGTCGAGCCGCACGGAGAAGGTGTCCGAGGCGCCCGGCGCGATCGATGCCGACAGGCCCTCCACCACGATGAACCCGGTGGGCACCGTCAGGTCGGAGGTGGTCAGCGTCACAAGCCCGTCGTTCTTCACCGTGAAGGTGTGGATGCCCGCGCCAGGCAGCGGGATGGTGGCCGGGTCGATCGATGCCTGGGTCGAGCGATCGAAGCCGAAGGAGCTGCCGGGGACGACAGGTCCGCCGGGACTGATGACGTTGGTGCCGAGGCCGATGCGCTCGTAGCTCAGCGCCAGGCTGGTCGAGGGGGCGCCGGCGCCCGCTCCCGAAACGGAATAGCTGCTGACAAGCACATCGCCGAGCCGGAGGTCGTAGACGACGTCGCCCGCACCGGTCACGCCCTCGATCTTGACCGACTCGATGAGCTTGCCGGCCGTCAGGTCGCCCAGCAAGCTGGTCGACAGGCCGCCGAGCGGTGTGACGAAAATCTCGGTAAAGGTCGGATTGCCGGTGACGCCCAGCTGATTGGCCGCGCCGAGAGCCACGCCGATGCCGGCGCCGAGCTGCACGCTGCCGATCTCGAACCAGCCCATGTGCTGGCTGTCGGTCGAGCCACCGTTGATGCCGTCGATCAGCAGGAAGGTTTTGGTCACCGCTGCCCCGACCGGCGCCTGGCTTGCCGCGCCGCCCGGGCTCGGCGCCGCGATCGTGTCGGCCGAGATCGCCGCCTCGGTCGAGCGATCGAAGCCGAAGCTGCTGGCGGTGTCGAACGTCCCGCCGGCGTTCTTGACGTTGGTGGTGAGGCCGATGCGCTCGTAGTCCAGCGTCAGGCTGGCCGACGGCGCCCCGCCGCCGGTCGACAGGCTGTAGCTGCTGACCAGCACATCGCCGAGCCGCAGGCCGTAGACCTCCTTGCCGTCGGCCGAGCCGCCCGCGATCTCGATCGACTTGATGAGCCTGCCGTTCGCCAGATCGTCGAGCAGCACGGGCGACAGCCCGGCCAGCGTCACCGTGATCCCGGAAAACGACGGATCGCCCACCGTCGCGTCGGGATTGCCCACGACGAAGGATACCGGGACAGAGGCTCCGAGCTGCCAGCTCTCGATCTCGAACCAGCCCAGGTGCTGGCTGTCGGTCGAGCCGCCGTTGACGCCGTCGATCAGCAGGAAGGCCTTGCCCCCTCCGACCGGCCCGCTGGTCGCCGCACCGCCCGGGCTGGCGTTGGGGATCGTCGCCGGGACGATCGCCCCCTTGGTGCGATCGAAGCCGAACGTGCCGCCACCAGGCGTGCCGCCGGCGTCCTTGACGTTGGTGGTGAGGCCGATGCGCTCGTAGTCCAGCGACAGCGAGGCGGTGCTGGTGTCGCCGCCATGCCCGATCGAGTAGCCGCTCAGGAAAACATCGCCGAGCCCGAGCTCGTACACGACGGCGCCGCTGCCCGTCACCGCCTCGATCCTGGCCGCCCCGACGGACTTGCCGCTCGCCAGACCGCCCAGCAGGCCGGTCGACAGGCCATCCGACAGCGAAACCGTGATGCCGGACAGCGATGGCGAGCCGACGACGCCCAGCTGATGGGTCGTCGGGTCGAGGGTCACACCAATGCCGGTGCCGAACTGCCAGCTGTCGATCTCGAACCAGCCCAGGTGCTTGCTGTCGGTCGAGCCGCCGTTGATGCCGTCGATCAGCAGGAAGGTCTTGGCCACCCCCGTCCCGACCGATGCCTCGTTTGCCGCGCCGCCCGGGCTCGGCGCCGCGATCGTGTCGGGCGCGATCGCCGCCCCGGTCGAGCGATCGAAGCCGAAGCTGCCGGCCGGTTCGAACGTCCCGCCGGCGTTCTCGATGTTGGTGGTGAGGCCGATGCGCTCGTAGTCCAGCGACAGGCCGGCCGACGGCGCCCCGCTGCTGCTGCTCGACAGGCTGTAGCTGCCGACCAGCACATCGCCCAGCCGGACCTCGTAGACGACGTCGCCGGTGCCGGTCACGCCCTCGATCTCGACCGACTTCAGGAGCTTGCCGCCCGCCAGGTCACCCAGCAGGCTGGTCGACAGGCCGGCCAGCGTCACCGAGATCCCGGAAAAAGAGGGGCTGCTGGTGACGCCCAGCTGATGGGTCGTCGGGTCGAGGGCCACGCCGATGCCGGCGCCGATCTGCACGCTCTCGATCTCGAACCAGCCCATGTGCTGGCTGTCGGTCGAGCCGCCGTTGACGCCGTCGATCAGCAGAAAGGTCTTGGCCACCCCTGCCCCGACGGGCGCCTGGCTTGCCGCGCCGCCCGGGCTCGGCGCCGCGATCGTGTCGGGCGCGATCGCCGCCTCGGTCGAGCGATCGAAGCCGAAGCTGCTGGCGGTGTCGAACGTCCCGCCGGCGTTCTTGACGTTGGTGGTGAGGCCGATGCGCTCGTAGTCCAGCGTCAGGCTGGCCGACGGCGCCCCGCCGCCGCTCGACAGGCTGTAGCTGCTGAACAGCACATCGCCCAGCCGCAGGCCGTAAACCTCCTTGCCGTCGGCCGAGCCGCCCGCGATCTCGATCGACTTGATGAGCTTGCCGTTCGCCAGATCGTCGAGCAGCACGGGCGACAGGCCGGCCAGCGTCACCGTGATCCCGGAAAACGACGGATCGCCGGTCGGCGCGCCGAGCGACACCGGGAGATTGGCGCCGAGCTGCCAGCTCTCGATCTCGAACCAGCCCAGGTGTTGGCTGTCGGTCGAGCCGCCGTTGACGCCGTCGATCAGCAGGAACGCCTTGCCCCCTCCGACCGGCCCGCTGCTCGCCGCGCCGCCCGGGCTGGGCTCGGGGATCGTCGCCGGGTCGATCGACCCCTTGATGCGATCGAAGCCGAATGAGCTGCCGGGGCTGCCGCCGGCGTCCGCCACGGTCGTGCCGACGCCGATGCGCTGGTAGTCCAGCGACAGCGAGGCGGTGCTGGTGTCGCCGCCATGCCCGATCGAATAGCCGCTCAGGAAAACTTCGCCGAGCCGCAGGTCGTAGACGACGGCGCCGCTGCCCGTCACCGCCTCGATCTCGACCGACTTGACGGACTTGCCGCCCACCAGACCGCCCAGCAGGCCGGTCGACAGGCCATCCGACAGCGAAACCGTGATGCCGGAAAGCGACGGCGAGCCGACGACGCCCAGCTGATGGGTCGTCGGGTCGAGGGCCACGCCGATGTCGGTGCCGAGCTGCCAGCTGTCGATCTCGAACCAGCCCAGGTGCTGGCTGTCGGTCGAGCCGCCGTTGATGCCGTCGATCAGCAGGAATGTCTTGGCCACCCCCGTCCCGACGGGCGCATTGCCTGCCGTGCCTTGGCTTACGCTGCCGAAGTCGGTCAGGTCGGCCGGGCTTGGCGTCGTGTCGCCGTCGCTGATGACGATGTTGTTGCCCAGCACCGTGATCGTCGATGCCTCGTCGAGATCGGTCACCGTGATGGCCACCGCCTTGGTCGCAGCGAGCACTCCGTCGGAGACCTCGACCTCGATGTCGTAGACATTGTTATTGCCCGCATCGGCCGGCGCCTCGAAGTCGGGCGAGGCCTTGAAGGTGACGGCGCCGGTCGCGGCGTCGATGGCGAACAGCGCCGCATCGGCGCCACCCGAGATCGCGTAGGTCAGGATCGCGCCGGCGTCGGGATCGGTCGCGGTCACCATGTAGACGGCCGTCGCTGTCGAGATGTTCTCCGCCGTGCTGGCAGTGCCGAGCGAGGTAATCGTCGGCGCGCTGTTCAGCGCCGACACCGACAAGGTGTAGGTGCCGGTATCCAGGTCGGAATACGACTCGGCGCCGATGAAGTATGTTCCGGACGTGGTTGCCTTGTAGATCAGGTTGGCGTCGCTGTTCGGTCCCAGGTCGGGGCTGACCGCGACCACATTGCCGACGTCGTCGTAAAACCAGATGTACGTGCCGGCCAGCGTGCCGTTGCCTGTCGGGGCCGCCTTCAGGTCGATGACGTAGCTCGTGCCTGCCGTCATCTCTATCTTGAACCCGTCGCCGTCGCCCTGGGTCTCGATCGCCCCCTGCACCGTCTCGCCGATGGCGATGTGCCCCGTGGTGGAGGGGCCATAATCGTAGTCGTCGACGGTCAGCGTGTAGGTGCCGGTCAGGCCGTCGAGGTAGGCGGCGGCGGCGAGGTAGTACGTGCCGGAAGCCGGCGCTACGAAAATCAATCCGGCGTTGGTGTTGACGGCCGGTTGAAGGTCGTCGTTGAACGCGACCTCGACGCCGGTGCTGTCGTAGACATAAAGATAGGGATCGGACAGCGTGCCGGCGCCGGTCGGCGAGCCCTGGAGATAGATGGTGTAGCTGACGCCCGCGACCATCTCGATCCTGAACCAGTCGCGATCGCCGATGATCTCGAGGTCCCCGAGGACCGTCCCGCCGCGCGAGATCAGCCCGGTCGTCGTGTCGTCGCCGGCAAAGTCATCGGCGGGCATTGGCGTTCCCCAAGAATTCAGTGGCCCGCCCCGTGCACAACGTGGAGGAGACGCTTTGCGACCAAACCTGTTGTGCAGGCGAAGAGCTCACTTCGCAGGTGGCGATGGCAACGCACCTGCGGGCAGTTTCGATGGAGACGCTTGGCGACGCGTAGACGGGAAAGCGGTAGGTCACACCCCGAACGCGAAACTAGTAGACGAACCCAAGAACTTCCACTTGAAATGCAAATTTATTCCGATGATTCTTTTTGCATCGAGGGCTCTATGACGGTCCCATCGCCTGGCTCGGTGCAGGAGCAGATCAGGAGAGCGCTCAATTCATTCGGATGCTCCTCGAAGGAATCCCTTGTCTGCACCTGACCCGCCAGCGATTGCGCTTCTGAAGCAGGCCGTGCTGCTGTTGCAGCAGGGCGATGCGAAGGGTGCGCTCGCGGCGGCGAGCGAGTCCCGCCGGGCCGCGCCGACACTGGCACAGGCGCACTATGTTCAAGGCCAGGCATGGTCGGCGCTCGGCGAGCATGGCAAGGGCGAGCAGGCCTTCAAGGCTGCGGTCGACCTGGCGCCGCAGTGGGCCGACGCCTGGATCAACTATGGCATCGCCCGCTATCGCCAGGGCGCGGTCGACGACGCCGTGACGGCGATGCGCGAAGCGTTGCGTCGCGCGCCCGGCCATGCGGCGGCGAGCGCCAACCTTGGCGCCTTCCTGCGCCTCACCGGAGACACCGAAGCGGCCGAGTTCCTGCTGCGCGAAGGCATTGCGCGCGAGCCGCACAATGCCGGCGCGCGGCTCAATCTCGCCGCAGAGCTGCTGCACGACAAGCGCGCCGGCGACGCCCTCGACCTGTTGCAGGCGCACGAGCCGCCGGCCGACGACGTTGTCGCGGCGCGCCACTGGTTTCTCCAGCAGTCCCTCGCGCTGCTCCAGCTCGGCCGGCCGATCGATGCGCGCGCCATCCTCGACAAGGTGCCGGCGCTCGGGCCGGTGCCTGCCGAGATCGCGCCGTTGTGGCATTGGCGCCAGCTCCTGCTCGCCCGTCTCGAAGGCAAGGCGACCGCCGCCGGCGCGCACGCCGCTCGCATGGAAGCGGCGCTCGAGGCCATGGGCCCACGGGCGGTGCCCGAGCATCGCATCATGGCGCATTTCGACCTCGGCGGATTCTGGTCGGAGGAGGGCGATCCGTCACGCGCCTTCGAGCATTGGCGTGCCGGCCACGGGCTGCTGCGCCCCAGCCAGCAATTCTCGCGGGAGAGGCACCTGGCCCTCGTCGAGGCCACGATGACGCTTCTCGATCGCACCCGCTTCGGCCCGGACGCAAAGGTGCGGCGACAGGCGGGAGATCCCGTGCCGGTCTTCATCGTCGGCCTGCCGGGTTCTGGCAAGACTTCGTGCGAGGCCGTCCTGGCCGCACATGCCCAGATCCACAGCATGGGCGAAAAATCGCTCTTGCGGCGCGTGCTGCCCGAGCTCGCCGGCGGGATCTGCGACGTCGAGCGGATCCAGCGCCTCGCCGGCCTCGAACCCGCCGCCCGCGATGCAGCCGCCGCGAAATATCTGGCGGAGCTCGGAAGCCAGGCAGCCGGCAAGAGCCATGTCGTCGACAGGATCCCCGGCAATTTCCTCGATCTCGGTCTCGTCGGCCTGTTGCTGCCGGGTGCCCGGATCATCCATTGCGTCGACGATCCGCGCGAGGTCGGGCTGGCGATCTTCAGCGTCCGCGGGTGCGCCGGGCAGGCCTGGGCGCACGATCTCGGGGATCTCGGCTGGTATATCGGCCAGCACGACCGGCTGATGGCGCATTGGCGGGCAGTGCTGCCGAACCCGATCCTGACCGTCGCGCGCCCGGACGGGTCGCGCGACTTCGACGGCACCCTGGCGCGCGTGCTGGCGCATCTCGATCTGCCCGCCGATGCCGGATGCGCCGGCCAGCGCAGAACCGAAAGGTCCGGCCGCTGGCGGCCCCATGCGCAGGAGCTGGCGCCCCTGATCGAAGGCTTGCAGAGTTCCGGAGACTATCGCTTCGACGAAGTCGACGCGGCGCAGGCCGCCGCCAGCGCCCCCGACATCGCCGGCGATGGCGAAAGGCCCTTCCTCGCGATCTTCCAGCCCGACAACAAGGCGCTCTCCATGGGCTTCGCCGTCGAGTATCTGCGGCGACAGAAGCCGTTTTCCGAGCTGCCCTTCGGCTCCATGTCGGGCACGCTGGTCGGCCAGATCAATCGCGGCCACTGCCTGTTCGTCGTCGACGAGGAGCGCGAGGTCCGCGGCTTCATTGGCTGGTGCCTTACGACCGAGGAGATCGGTGAGGCGTGGATCGCCGGAACGGACACACCCGCGGACGAGGACTACACGGAGGGCGACTGCGTCATCATCAATGCGTGGGCTGCCGATTCGAAACGCATCGTCCGCTTCATGCTCAACGAGGGCCGCAAGCGCCTGGAGGGCAAGCGGCTGATCTTCTTCAAGCGCTTCTACGCCGACGGCCGCCGTCGCCCGATGCGTCTCGCCGTGACCGACTTCATCGACAGCCATGTGCGTCGATCGCGGAGCCGGGCGAAATCTCCCTGACCCGAGAGAGTCGATCCCAAGCCGCGCACAGCGTCGTTCAGGACCGACCATCTGATCATTGTGGGAGACGATCGACGACCCGGCCGAGGGTATCATCGATTGCCAATTTTCTCCGGTCGTGCCCCTCGCCTGCCAGCTCACCCTGGCCTGGGCGATGCGAAGCTCGAGGTCGCGTGGATCATGGGATCGACGACGGCATGGCTGAACAGCCAGGCCTCGGCGTGAGCCACCGCACCGTCGCGCCGGATGACGCGTGACAAGGCGATCACGTCGGCATCCTGTGCCGGCCGCAGCACCGTGACGGCGAGATGCGACAGCACCTGATCGAGGCCGGCCGCCGCACGCAAGGACGTGTCGACGAGCGACAGCAAGGCAGCACTGGTCCATCGCTCGCCGGGTGCGAGCGAGAAACGCAGCCGAACATCCTGGCCATCGAATTCCTCGACGAACACGTCGTGACGCTCGGACGCGGCAAGAAAGTCGTCGAGAGCCCTTTGCAGCTCTTCCTCGGTCATCATGCCGACTGTCGCAGAGGCCTCGTCCCGAGTCATCCTGCGGGGTGACAGCGACCGCACCGCCGGGCTATCTCCCGCGGCGATGTCCTTCCTCGATCACATCGAACGCTGCAACAACGCCCGGCTCGCCGAGTTCGAGCCGTGGTTCGTCGGCGGCGAGCGCGCCGGCTTCATCCACCGCGCGTTCGCACCCGAGCTGGCCGGGCGCCCCGACCTGTTCATGCATCGCGAGGCGGCATGGCACCTCGATGCGGCGCTCGACACGCCGGCAAAGCGAACGGCGGCGGTGCGCGCCTTCCTGCTCGAATTGCGACAGCGCGGCTATTTCAAGGGGCTGTGGCGCGACGAGCCCTACCCCGTCACCTGGCAGTGGGGCCGGCCGCCGCTGATGGAGATCGAGCGCGCCGCCGCGCCCTGGTTCGGCGTCCGTGCCTTCGGGCCGCACCTGACCGGCTACGTCCGGCGAGCCGACGGGCTGCACGTCTGGGTGCCGCGCCGCTCCTACGACAAGCCGACCTTCCCTGGCCAGCTCGACAACACGGTGGCCGGGGGCCAACCGGCCGGGATCGGCCTGCGCGACAACCTGATCAAGGAATGCGCGGAAGAGGCGTCGATCCCGCGTTCCCTCGCCGAGCAGGCGCGCGCCGTGGGCTACGTCAGCTATTGGAATCAATCGGGGCCCCAGCTCAAGCCCGACATCATGGTGTGCTTCGATCTCGAGCTGCCGGAGGATTTCACGCCGCGCGCCAACGACGGCGAGGTGCATTCCTTCGAGCTGTGGCCCGTAGGGCGCGTCTTCGAGACAGTACGCGACACGTTCGACTTCAAGTACAACTGCAACCTGGTGCTGATCGACTTCTTCGTCCGCCACGGGCTGTTCGCCGCCGACGATCCCGATTTCATCCATGTCGTGCGTGAATTGAAGGCGACGCAACCTCCGGGAACGTGAGACCGTTGCAGCGCCCGAGGGAGGTTGTTCTCATGCCTCGGCCTGCACCCACGTCCGAAGAATCCCCTTCAGTCCACAGTCGTCTTCATCGCGATGTTGATGTATCATACCAGCAACGGAATCAGCCGAGCGAATGGCGCGTCGCTTGGAATATGTCGCTGGCTCGACTGGCTGCGATGAGATGGCATTCCCCCATGCCGCTACGTGCGTATTCTGTTGCCTTGTCGATCGGCCTGCTCGGTCTCGCGATCGGGCCCGTGGCTTCGCAGAGCGGCCATCACGGCCAGGGCCACGCTGAAAATCACGACTGGTACCAGCAGCTGAAGCAGCCTGGCACCGGCTATTCATGCTGCACCGGCACGGTCAACGGCATCGAAGGCGATTGCCGCCCGACCCGCGCCTACCAGGCGGACGACGGAACGTGGCGGGCGCTGATCAACGGCCGCTGGGTGCCCGTGCCGCCCAGGGTGGTGCTCCAGCAGCTCGCGCCCGATGGCAACAGCCACATCTGCGCCAGCCGCAGCGGCATGATCTACTGCTTCCTCGGCGGGTCGCCGAAGTCGTAGAGGCGCCTTCGGTTAGAGCAGGCCGGCCGGCCCGTCCCCGACCGCTTGTGAAGGCGGCGCGACACGGCACCCGGAAGATGCCGCGACCTTCGCGCGTTTTGCCCGGGCCGCCCCGGCGTGCGAAGCTTGGCCAACGGCGAGCGGGGGCAGGTTTGGCGCGGGATGGTCAGGGCTTGGAGGTGAGCAACGCCAATGGCGAGGCGATCGCCGCCCTCGATTTCCTCACCAGCGAGTGGCTGGCCTTCGGCAACCGCCTCCCCGAGTTCATCGCCGCCGCCGACCGCGAGGAACGCTGCGCCCTGCTGCCGCTGATGGCGGCCAACCTCGTCCTGTCGATGTACTCCGACGACGGCCACCGGGCCGCCGGGCAATACCTCGCCCGCGCCAAGGCGCTGGCGCGCGACGGAGCCGATGCCAACGACCGCGAGCGAGCCTGGCTCGCCGCGACCGAGGCCTGGGTCGACGGCGACGCCGACCGCAGCCTCGACCGGCTCGACCACCTGACGGCCCGCTGGCCGCGCGATCTGCTGGCCGGCAAGCTCGGCCAGCTCCACGCCTTCAACCGCGGCGACGCCCAGGCGCTGCTGCGCTTCGGCGAGCGGCTGCTCGACGCCGGCCGCGACAATCGCTTCGTCCACGCCATGTACGCCTTCGGCCTGGTCGAGAACCATCGCGTCGACGAGGCCGAAGGCATTGCCCGGGACGCCCTGTCGCTCGACCGCGACGACCCATGGGCGCATCACGTGGTCGCGCATTGCCTCGAGGCGCGCGGCCGCCTGGTCGAAGGCGAGGCCTTCCTGGCCGCGATGTCGGATACCTGGGAGCGCTGCAACTCCTTCATGTACACCCACAACTGGTGGCATCTCGCTCTGTTCCTGATCGATCTCGAGCGGGCCGACGAGGCGCTGGCGCTGTACGACAAGCGCGTCTGGGGCGTGTGGAAGGAGTTCTGCGAGGACCAGATCAACGCCGTCTCCCTGCTGGCGCGGCTCGAGCTGCGCGGCCTCGATGTCGGCGATCGCTGGGCCGATCTCGCCGCCTATCTGAAGCCCCGCCTGCACGAGCACTACTCGCCCTTCCTCGACCTGCAGTATCTCTATGGCCTGGCGCGCGCCGGCGAGCGCAGCGCCGTCATCGAGATGCTGGCGAGCCTCGAGGAGCGTGCCGAGAACGCCAAGCCTTTCGAGCGCGCGGCGTGGGGCGACTGCGCCGTCCCGATGGCGCATGGCCTCGCCGCCCATGCCACGGGCAATCATGCCGAGGCCGCGCCCTTGCTCGGGCGCGCCATGCCGCACGTCCAGTCGATCGGCGGCAGCATCGCCCAGCGCGCCCTGTTCGGCGCCATTCATCTCGACGCCCTGATGCGCTCGGGCTGGAACGACGCCGCGATAGCCCTGCTGCTGGCCGACGAGCACGCGCGGCCGACCCTACCCTGGACCAAGCGCTCGCTGGGCGAGCTCTATCGCCGGGTCGGCCGCACCGAGCAGGCGACAGTCGCCGAGCTCGAGGCCGGGCAGCTCGCCGCCAGATACCGCACACGGAGCCCGGAATGACCGACGATCTCACGCAACTGACGGCCGCCCGGCTCTCCGCGCTCTACCGCAAGGGGAAGGTCTCGCCGGTCGAGACCATGAAAGCGGTGCTGAAGCGCACCGAAAGGCTCAATCCCGTGATCAACGCCTTTCGCCACGTCGATTCCGATGCCGCGCTGAAGGCCGCGCGCGCGTCGGAGCGGCGCTGGAAGAAGGGCGGGCCGCTGTCGCCGATCGACGGCGTGCCGGTGTCGATCAAGGAGCTGGTGCGGGTGCAGGGCTGGGCCGCCAGCATGGGCAGCAGGCTCACCGACAAGAGCCCGGTCGACGCGGATGCGCCGGCGGTCGCCCGACTGCGCGAGGCGGGCGCCGTCGTGTTCGCCCAGAGCACCAGCTCGGAGTACGGCCACAAGGGCGTGACCGACTCGCCGCTGAACGGCATCACGCGCAACCCGTGGGACATCGAGCGCACGCCAGGCGGATCGTCGGGCGGCGCCGGCGCCGCGGTCGCGGCCGGCCTCGGACCGATCGCCATCGGCACCGACGGCGGCGGCTCGGTGCGCATTCCTGCGAGCTTCAACGGACTGGTCGGGCTCAAGGCCACGTTCGGGCGCGTCCCCGCCTGGCCGCCGTCGATGACCGGCGACCTCTCCAACACCGGGCCGATGTGCCGCACGGCACTCGACTGCGCCCTGATGATGAACGTCCTCTCGCGGCCCGATGCGCGCGACGCCTACGGCCTGCCGGCCGACGACACGAACTACGCGAAGAAGCTCGACGGTGACGTGAAGAAGCTCAAGGTCGGCTTCATCCTGCGTTTCGGCGACCACCCGATCGACATCGAGGTTGCCGCCCTCGTCACCAGGGCCGCCAGGCAGTTCTCCGCCCTGGGCTGCAAGGTCGAGGAAGCGCAGATGCCCTTCCCCTACGCCGACGCCAGCCGCGCCTTCGTCGTGCACTGGCTCTCGGCCCTGCAGCGGCTCCTGCAGCTCTTCCCCGAGAGCCGGCACGGCGAATTCGATCCCAACCTGCTCGCCTCGGCCAGGGCCGGCCTGCGCTACACGGTGCAGGACGTGGTGAACGCGCAGGTGGCGCGGCGCGAGCTCGCCATCGCCTGGAACCGGTTCTTCGCCAAGTATGACCTGCTGCTGACTCCGACCGTCGCCGTGCAGCCGTTCGAGGCCGGCAAGAACCTGCCAATTGGGCCCGACGGCAAGGGCAACGCGCTGTGGTCGCCGTACACAGCGACCTTCAACATGAGCCGCCATCCCGCGGCCTCGGTGCCGTGCGGCCTCAGCCGCGACGGCCTGCCGGTCGGCCTGCAGATCGTCGCCGGCCACTATCGCGACGCCCTGGTGCTGCGCGCCGCCGCCCGCTACGCCGAAGCCAATCCCCTCGCGTTCCCTGACCTTCCGGAGACCAAACGATGACCGCCGATCTTGCGATGATGCCGGCCCACGAGCTGGTGCAGCTCTACAAGGCGCGCAAGGCCTCGCCGGTCGAGGCGACCCGGGCGGCGCTGGCGCGCGTCGAGGCGTTCAATCCCGAGCTCAACGCCTTCCAGCATCTCGATCCCGACGGCGCCCTGCGCGCCGCGCGCGCCTCGGAGAAGCGCTGGAAGAAGGGCGGCAAGCGGCTGTCCGACATCGACGGCGTGCCGGTCACCATCAAGGACATGGTGCTGACCAAGGGCATGCCCACGCGCATGGGCAGCATGGCGACCGACGCCGACGGCCCGTGGACCGTCGACGCCCCGGTGGCGGCGCACCTGCGCGCCGCCGGCACGGTGCTGCTGGGCAAGACGACCTCGCCGGAATATGGCTGGAAAGGCGTGACCGATTCGCCGCTGTTCGGCGCCACCCACAACCCGTGGAAGATCGGCCGCACGCCGGGCGGCTCGTCGGGCGGCGGCGTCGCCGCCGAGGCGGTCGGCATGGGCAGCCTGGCGATCGGCACCGACGGCGCGGGCTCGGTGCGCATCCCCTGTGCCTTCACGGGCCTGTTCGGGCTCAAGGCGACCCAGGCCCGCGTGCCGCTGTTCCCGCCCTCGGCCCAGGGCACGCTGTCGCATGTCGGGCCGATGACGCGCACCGTGCGCGACGCGGCGATGATGATGAACGTGATCGCGCGGCCCGACCCGCGCGACCTCTACGGCCGGCCCGACGACGAGGAAAATTACCTCAAGGGCTTCGACAAGGGCGTGAAGGGCCTGCGTATCGCCTACTCACCCAATCTCGGCTTCGTCGAGCGCGAGAAGATCGATCGCGACGTCGCCGCCGCGGTCGAGAGCGCCGTGAAGGTGTTCAAGACCCTGGGCGCACGCGTGGTCGAGGAGTCGCCCGACCTGATGGGGCTCGATCCGCGGCGCATCCTGAACGCCCATTGGCAGTCGAACGTCGCCGTCCTGGTCAAGAGCTTCCCGCCGGAACGGCGCGCCCTGATGGATCCGGGCCTCCTAAAGGCGGCCGAGGTCGGCGCCAATCTCGGCCAGGAGGCGGTGGTGACGGCGATTCACCAGCGCCAGCAGCTCGGCGTGATCATGAACCAGTTCATGGCCAGGCACGACCTGCTGCTGACGCCGACCATGCCGATGACGGCTTTCGCGGTGAACGAGAACGGAGCATGGGGCGGCGACGGCGTCGACATCGGCTGGACGCCGTTCACCCTCACCTTCAACCTGACGCGGCAGCCCGCCGCCACGATCCCCTGCGGCCTCGACCGCGAGGGCCTGCCGATCGGCCTGCAGATCGTCTCCGGCCATGCCCGCGACGCCCTGGTGCTGCGCGCCGCCGCCGCCTACGAGCGCGTCCGCCCGATCCCGGCACCGCCGATGGCGCACAAGATATGACGTGACGCGTTGCGGACCGCAGACGCCCGCGGTCCGCAAGAGTTCCCGAGCAGCACGCTTCCCGAGGAGCAGCGAAACCGGAGGAACGGTCCCATGTCGTCAAGCGCAAGGGCGACTGGGGGGCAGGCCCCATAGGCGTTAAACTAAGACGAATCCTCACCCTGAGGAGCGGCCCACAGGGCCGCGTCTCGAAGGGTGGGCAAGGGAGGGAGCGCTTCGATACCGCTTTTTCAGCAATCTACTGTGTGCCCCATCCTTCGAGACGGCCGCTGCGCGGCCTCCTCAGGATGAGGATTCGTCTTAGCTTAACGCCTATGGGGGCAGGCCCTGCAGCCATCGCGGCGCCTACCGGTGATCGGGAGCGCCGAGCTCCTTCCGGCACTCGGCGGTCAGCTGGTTGGTGTGCTGCTCGGTACAGGGCTTCTCGCGCTCGATGTCGAGCGCCACGACGTAGAAGGTCAGGGCGCCGAGGATCCAGATCACCAGCGACAGGCTGAGAGCCGGCTCGTAGTTCCGTTCGATGCGGCGCGACAGGCTGGCATCGGGCGCGAAGGACGATATCCACCGCACCAATACCAGGCTCAGCGGGAACGTCGCCGCGCCGCACGCCAGGAAGAACAGGAACAGGGTTTCGACGCTCATCGGCCAGACGATATATACTCGCCGAAAAGGCGGAGGAAGCCACGATGCTGGGCGGACGGTTGGTCGCAGGCCACACCCGCAGATGAAACGGGCGCCATTGCTGAAGAGGCGCACCATCATCCAGGCGTCGCTGGCAGGTGGCCTGGTGGCGGGCCTCGCCGGCTTCTCCGAGATCGCCCACTGGTACAAGGAATGGTGGGACGTGCACGGGCCGGGCTGGAAGCCGATGCCGTGGCCGTTCCCCGCCGACGCCTGGCCGCCGGGCAAGGCATGGCGCAATCGCGACCTCGAGCTCGAGGTCTATGTCCGGCCCAAGCGCGGGCTGCTCGCCCATTGCGACACCGGCGTCACCGACGATGCCGAGCTCGAGCGCTTCACCGACATCGCCCTTCTCGCCCCGCGATTCGCCCCGGCGCAAGCCGGCAGCAGGATTCGCATCACCGACCTGTTCGGCCGCTCGCGCCTCTATCGGCTGCAGTTGCAGGCCGGCTCCGCCGGCCTGGCCGAGGCAATCGCCGTCTCCTACGACTGCGTGCTCGTCGTCTCCATGATCGCCGGCCCGGTCGACGACGACGCCAGACGCAAGGCGGCCCGCAACTTCCTCGAGACCAACACCGTCCAGATCTGGCTCAACGAGCAGCTCGGGTCACGGTGACTTGGATTTCTTCAGTTCCCCTCCCCAGCTTCGCTAAAGCGAAGCTGGGGAGGGGAACTGAAAGTTGGCGCTGCGACGTGCAGAAGTAACCGCTGCCGGGAGCGCGCCATTCGGAGGCGCCAGCTTTTCGGTTCTCCTCCCCAGCTTCGCTGGGGAGACCCCCAGCACGCCGGCGCGCACCACGATGCTGAGAAAATGGTGGCGCTGCGAGAGGGAAGCTCATGGCTGGGAGCGCGCCACTCCAGTGGCGCTCTTCTTGTGATTCCACATCCCATGAGCGCCACTTTGGCGGAGTTTACTCCGCCACCAGTGGCGCGCTCCCAGCGCATTTTCATAGGAGGTGTCGGCGTCTTCGCCGACGGAGGGGTCATGAGCCACGAGTCCCGCTGCTCATGACCCCTCCGTCGCCGTAAGACGGCGACACCTCCCCAGCTTCGCTAGGGAGGAAAGCCCCAAAAGAGACAGCACGCCACAGGTAGCGGAGTTTACTCCGCCACCTGTGGCGTGCTCCCGACCTCAGCCCCAGACCTCGCGTGCGACCTCGACGCAGCGGGCGAGCTTGGCCCATTGCTCGTCCTCGGCCAGCAGGTTGCCCTCCTCGGTGCTGGCGAAGCCGCATTGCGGCGACAGGCACAGCTGGTCGAGGGGAGCGAACTTCGCCGCCTCGTCGATACGGCGCTTGAGCTGGTCCTTGCTCTCGAGCGCGCCGGTCTTCGAGGTCATGATTCCCAGCACCACCTGCTTGCCCTTCGGCAGGAAGCGCAGCGGCTCGAAGCCGCCGGCGCGCTCGGTGTCGTACTCCATGAAATAGGCGTCGACGCCCATCTGGTTGAACAGGATGTCGGCAACGCGCTCGTAGCCGCCCTGGGCCATCCAGGTCGAGCGGAAGTTGCCGCGGCAGAGGTGCATCGACAGGGTCATGCCCGGCGTTCGACCGGCGCAGGCCGCGTTCACCAGGTCGGCATAGACATGCAGCAGCCTGTCGGGGTCATCGCCGCGGCCGCGCAGGTAGTGGCGCTGCTGCTCGTCGCACAGATAGGCGACGAACACCTCGTCGAGCTGCAGGTAGGTGCAGCCGGCCTCGCCGAAGGCACCCACCGCCTTGCCGTAGGCGCGCCCGAGATCGGCGAAGAACGGCTCCATCTCGGGATAGACCGATTTCTCGATCGCCTGGCGGCCGCCGCGATAGTGCAGCGCCGTCGGCGAAGGGATGGTCATCTTCGGCACGGCCTTGGCCACCGACTTGAGATAACGGAAGTGATCGAGCATCGGATGGCCCGGCGAGAAGTCGATGCGGCCATAGACATGCAGGCCTTCCGCCTTGGTCTGCGTCCCCTTGAACTGCAGGCCCTGGGTCACGCTCACCAGCTCGACGCCGTCGAGATGGCTGAGGAAATCGTAGTGCCACCACGAGCGGCGGAACTCGCCGTCGGTCACCGCCTGGAGGCCGATCTCCTCCTGGCGGGCGACGAGCTTCCTGATCTCGGCGTCCTCGACCGCCTTCAGCCCGGCGGCGTCGATCTCGCCCGCGAGCCGCCTGGTGCGCGCCTCCTTGACGGGCGCGCTGCGCAGCAGGCTGCCGACCTGGTCGGCGCGGAACGGCGCGTTGGTTCGTTGCATCAGGCGGCCACTCCCAGGGCGTTGCGGATCGAGCTGTGGAAATGGACCAGGCAGGGCTCGTTGCGGCCGTAGACGACCTCCTCGGTGCCGCCGGACTCGAACCCGATCTGCATGCGCTCGCCCAGCGGGAAATCCTCCTCCATCACGGTGCGGATGGCGATGTCGCGGTTCTTTTCCCAGTAGGCGTCGGGCCGCGTGCTGCCGGCGGGTTTGTAGATCGTCATCTCGACGTCGCAGCGGCTGGCATCGTCACGGCCCGGGAAGGCGCGCCAGATCTCGATATGGTCGACCTGCCAGATGAGGATCGTGTTGGGAAAGAGCTGGTAGACCGAGATGACATGCGGGCGGTAGTCGCGCTCGTCCTCGGGCAGCGCGCGCACCTTGTCGATCGTGGTTCGCGCCACGCACATGCGCCCGTGCAGGCCGGCATCGTCGAAGGTGCCGCAGTTGCCGATGAAGTACGGCGCGATGGTTTTCCGGTGCAGGTGCGGGATGTGATAGCCCTCGAGGAACGTGTCGATGGCGAACTTCCAGTTGATGCGCGGCGCGACGCGATCGACCGAGTGGATCGGATAGGTGTCGAGCCTGAGCGCCGCCAGATCGGCCGCGAAGCCGCCGAGCTCGCGATCGACGTCGATCGCAGCACTCTCGCCCGGCCCGAGCGGACGCGGCCGCACGTAGATCATACCATGCTTCTCCGCCGCCGGCAGTCGGGCGAGCCCGTGCCCGGCGAGATCGAGCCCGGCGAAGCCCACCTTGTCGGTCGTGCCCAAGAGCTTGCCCGCGTGATCGTAGGTCCAACCGTGATAGGGGCAGACGAAGGCGCGGGCGTTGCCGCAGCCCTCGGCGACCGGCGCGCCGCGATGGCGGCAGACGTTGGCGAACGCCCTCACCTCGCCGTCCGGCCCGCGCGTCATCAGGACGGGCATGCCGGCGACGTCCTCGGCGACGTAGTCGCCCGCTTTGGCGAGCCGCGTGCCGAGCCCCATGAAGATCGGGCGCTCGCGGAACAGCCTGTCGCGCTCCAGCCCGGCGCGCTCGCGGCACGAATAGGCCGCGACGCGGTTGCGGTACATGCCGGCCGCGAGGTCGGTGGTGCGGCCATCGATGTGGCCGAGCAGCCGCCTCCCGACGGCCAGTTCTTGTGGTCTTTGCATGCGTGAACTCTAGCGGCGGCCTGACGACATCACAATTTCGCGCTCTCCTCCCCCGACTCTTCGCTGGAGAGGTGCCCCAACAGGGCAGGGTCTCGGGCTGAACGACAGCCAGATCTTACGTCCGTTGCGTCCGTTGCGTCAGTGCCCTTTGAAATCAATGACTTGCGACTGACGCAAAAGCAGATGCCGCACTCGGCCTTGCGTCAGCCGGGCCTGTTGCGTCCGCCTCGCTCGCCGGCATGACGACCATCGCCGTGTCAGGTGTCTGCTGATCGAGCCGCTGCCGATCGGCCACGGCCACAAGCTTGCGCATGATCCATCCTCCTTGATGCCACGCAGTCGCCGGTGACGAATCGTCACCCGCATTCGCCAAGCTAGCCGGGATCTGCGCGACGTCAACCCCTGGTAAGTCTCCCCGCATGAAATGTGACCCGAGCCGGGTCCTCCGGGAGCTTTCCCCGTCATCGACCCCGACGACAAGGAGGGATTGGAAACCCACGGGCAGGGCGGCCGCCACACGCTTACCCAAGGAACGGCGAGCGCCAGAAAGCAAATGCCACCTGGCCTTCGGAGCTAGCGGAGTTGATTGGTTGCGGGGGGGGGCAGGATTTGAACCTACGACCTTCAGGTTATGAGTGGAAGCAAGCCGACTGCGCAGGAATGCGCGGAGACTCCTTTTACTTCGCTTTTTCAATGAGTTAGTAGACTTCGAGCGTCGCGATCCGCACCTTCGTTTACGCAGGTACTCGCCGCACTTTTCGCCCTCTTGCTGACATGCGAGCAGGCCCACACCCGCGCCATCGGCATGATCGCGGCGGCGCGGAACGGCGACGATCCTACTGCCGACCGCGATGCCGACAGGAAGACGATCACGGTCAAGGAACTGGCCGAGCGTTTCGACAAGGAGCACGTGTCGGTCCGGGTCAAGGAAAGCACGGCCAAGGGCTATCGCCATCTCCTGGAGCCAAAACTTTTGCCCGCGTGCGGGCGGCACCGCGTGACCGAGGTGACGCGCGCCGATATCGCCAAGCTTCATCACGAACTGCGCCACACTCCCTACGACGCCAACCGCTGTCTCGAAGTGATCTCCAAGATGTTCAGCCTGGCCGAGATGTGGGGGTTGCGCCCCAAGTCGACAGCGCCTCCCGAGCCACGCCGCCGGCGCAGCAAGCCGCTCGCCGAGGGGTTCTCCGCGGTGACCGAGATCGACGTGCGGGCATCGGCAGGCCCCGGCGCCATCAACGATGGCCTGGAGGAGTCAAAGGAAACCTGGCTGTTACCCGATCCCATTATCCGTCACGAGTTCCGGGCCCGAGCCATGGACCTTCACATCGTGACCATCGACGGGGACCCCATGGAGCCCCTGCTTTCCTCCGGCGACCGCATCCTGATCGACACCAGCCAGCGCGTGCCGGTGCCGCCCGGCATCTTCGTGATCTGGGATGGCCTCGGCATCGTCGCCAAGCGCATCGAGCACATCCCCCACTCCGAGCCGCCCAAGATCGTCATCAAGTCGGTCAATCCCGAGTACCAGACCTATGAGCGGGATGGCGACGAGGTGAATATCATCGGCCGCGTCATCTGGGCGGCGAAGCGGCTGTAGGAGGAAGCGGGATGCCGGAGCCCACGGTTATCGTCTGGGACCTCAAGGACTTCCACAACAACCTGTTCAAGCATTCATCGGCGGGAGCTCTGCTCAAACAACGCGTTCGCCTGGCGAAATGCCTCCCGTTCCGTTCAGTCACTACGCAACATCGAAACAGAATCAATAGCAGCTATAGTTAAGCTGAGCGAAACTGTATCATCCCCGTTCTTCCAGAGGCGACAGGACGGAATCTGTAAGAAAACAGGCGGGGTTGGGGTGTGCTCTGTGTCTCCCATTAGTGCCCAGGTCAGCAGCAAAAATTGCGTAACCGCAACTACCTTCCGGGGCAGCCGCTGAAAAGCTTTTGCCTCGGCAAATCGTATATTACTCCGGCCGGCGTGAGGCGACATCCATGGCTACCGTATATGTCCACCTTACCACGACCTTGGGCACTGCCGGCCAGAATATGTCGGAAGCGGATCAACATGCTGCATCCTTACAATTCGTCAATGGGATCCCCGTCGTCGTAGGGGCTTCGCCTTCGGGTGGCAGCCTCATATTAGCCACAGACTATGACGCTCCAGGCCTGCCTGCCAATCCTATCGCCTGGACTGCGGATTACCAGGGAACCATCTATACATTCACGACCACTGTTAGTGTGGTACTAGACTATCTGCCCGTTGGCGCTGTATTGGGCCCCAGTGGAAATCAGTCGTTTGACGTCTGGACTGGTGATCCTCTCATCTATTCAGCGCCTACACATTACACTTACTACTCCGACAATTGGATCGAACTAACTCTTCCCGCGTTTATACTTTATCCGGTATTGAACAGCGTAATTGAGGGAAACACAGGCGCCGCAGCCTCCCTCACGTTCTTAGTTGAGCAAACTGGCAGCGCATCGGGAACGCGCACCGTTTCATACTCGGTGACTGGCTCTCAGCAAAACCCAGCTAACGCGGCCGACTTCGCAGACGGTGTGCTGCCGTCGGGAATCATTACCTTTCTCCCGGGCGAACGGCACAAGATGCTTACCTTGTCTGTCCAAGGTGACACGGCTTCCGAAGCTGATGAGCAGTTTCTTGTAACACTCTTTGATCCTTCGCCTGGGTTGACCATAGACGTAGCAACCGCGGCTGGAACAATTATTGACGATGACGAGTTTGTTATGTCGATAGCGGAGCTATTGGCGAACGGAGTTGAAGGAAACATTGGGACAACCCCCTTCACGTTTACGGTGACTTTGAACCGCGCCGCTACCCGTGCCCTATCAGTCGACTGGTCGATAACCGGATCCGGCGTTGCTGCGGCGGATGCATCTGACTTTTTAGGAGCGCCGCAATCTGGCACTGTCCTGTTTAGCGCTGGAGAAGTCAACAAGACCATCACGGTTTACGTCAGTGGGGATCAGCTTCCGGAAGAAGACGAGACGTTCGCAGTCATGCTTACCAATCCGTCCGATGGCGCGACACTCGGCATCAATACCGCGATCGGCACGATCATGAATGACGACGCGGGCCTGTTCACGACGGGCGCCGACGAAGTGGACTTCAACGCGCTACGGGCTGACCAGAAAGCCGCCATCCAGGCAGGGGCTGACCTCTATCATGGTCTAGGAGGAAACGATAAAGTTACCCTTCCCGATATTGGATCAGGCAAGTCACTGGATTGGGACTACAGTAGTGCATTCGATACGGGTGAGAAAACTGGGCAAACGTATACAATTGTGGGAGGTGATGGGACAGACAATATAATCCTAGGCGATGGCAACGATAGGTTTTTTGGTTCTCCCGGCAGCGACATGGTGACCTTCGGCGCAGGCAGAACTATCTTCGATTTTCAAGATATCTCGCTAGCAGCATTTGATGATGCCACGCAAAGGCTGATTGGTCGTGCAATCGAGACGTTCCGGCAAGGTGCGGCGAATCAGAATCTCCTTCTCCTTGCTGGTAGCTCCTCGCAGTACTCAATAGATGTAGAGTTCGAGTCACAGACCTGGAGCGGAACGAAAACCACTGTATCCCACATCGACACTGGCGGCCAACCCACAGTGACCTTTCTGACGTCTGGCATCGAGCGGATTCAGTTTGAGACACAAATCGACAATCAGGTGCGTTGGCAGCCGGGTGAATTGGCCATCGAAATGCTGCAGCTCAACAGCGATGTCTACGGATCCCTGTCAACTACACCACTTCACCGAAGAGAGGACCTGGCTTATCAAGGCGGTACTCATTCAGGAACGAGCGCCGGGGTGGCCGCAGCCGCCGAGGCCGAAGGCTGGCATGCCGTGTCGGCCCTTGAGCTTGGCATAGGCCCGGCGGACTACGGTCAATGGGGTACTCTGCGGTACTCCTTTGTAAACGGCAGCTACCAAGCCTACGATATCGGCCGTAGTCTGGGCGGCGACCCTTCCGAAGCAAATGCCGTGATTCTCACGGGAGTGCTCAACGGTTATCGGACACTGGCTGTAGTCTTTCGCGGCTCAGATCAAGTCGCGGACTTTGACGACTATCCAAACTTCAAGGATCACTACGACAAGTATAGGCCGCTCACAGAGTCGCTGGACGAATTCATCCGTGACAGTAACATCCAACAGATTCTCGTTGGCGGGCACAGTCTAGGAGGCGGGGTTGCTCAGTACTTCGCGCAAGAATTCTCCGGATCGGTCGCACACTTTTCGGGTTACACTGACGGCTCCCCAGGAGCTGAGGTGGGGTCGCTTCAGGATCCTTTTCTGAATTTCGTTCATGTCGGGGATCCGGTCGGTGCCTGGGCGCCGTATGCCAGCACGCCCGCAGGAAAGGCATTGGCGCTGATTCTTGGCGCGTTGGCGAGCAAGATTCTTCCGGCGGCGGCGTTGGCGGAGCTGGCGACAGAGGCCACGTCGGCGTTGATACGCAGCGGCATCAGCATATCCGAGGCGGCCAGTTTAGTCGGCCGGTTGGTGGCGAGCGCGCCGAAGCAGCACGCCGGGAGTACAGTCTTCATCAGGATCGATGGTGACGTGGGTTTGGCACAACACGATCGCGATCTGTATACGTCGAACGTTGCCCGACTGTCAGATATCGCGGATGACCCCAACGGCCCCTTCTACAAGAGTGAATTGGGCGGCGCCCTCAGAAACGACCTGCTCTATTCGGGTGGCGACGTGCTGGTCAATCTCGGAACGAGCGGAGATGACCGGCTGAATTATTCCGATGGCGAAC
The DNA here is from genome assembly GCA_022844015.1 of Reyranella sp. Taxonomy (GTDB): domain Bacteria; phylum Pseudomonadota; class Alphaproteobacteria; order Reyranellales; family Reyranellaceae; genus Reyranella. The sequence goes on from JALHMO010000030.1 coordinate 40,353, forward strand.
TCGCAGTTGCCTCTCCCCATTCGACGTACCTGTTGGCCGGCGCCGGCAACGACGTGTTCGATGTCGGTAACGTGTTCGACACCGTCGTTGGCTTGCTGACCTCTGGCAACGGCGCGCACGTAATAGATGGCGGAGCCGGTTTGGATACGATCACGATACCCATTTTCATTAGCTCGGCCGAACTGATCCGGACTGCCAAGGCGGATGGCGGCATTCACCTCACTTGGTCGAGCCCCGAGGGCGCAGTGTCGTTGGCTGACGTTTATCGCGTCGAGAGGCTTATCCTTTCAGACGACGTGCTGCGGCTCGATGGCGACGCCTTGGTCGTCCAGCGACCGGACCCGGGCAGTGGTCAGTCGACCGCCCCCTCCTTCTTCCAGCTGATGTCCGGCATCGATTATGCCGAGACTGGCGATGGCAGCTTCACCGTTCAGGGGACGTCGGAAAGCGATGTTGTATATGTCGGGTTAGGCACGGTCTTTGTGGCGACAGGCGCGGGCGATGACACGCTCATCGTGAAGTCCGGCCCCGGCGCCGCGATGCCGAAGACTCTCGACGGGGGCCTCGGGGCCGATCTCATGGTGGGTGGTGCCGAAGACGACACCTACATCGTCGAGTCGTCCGGTGATGTCGTGGTCGACACTGTAGGAGGCGTCGACACCGTCAAATCCTCGGTCGACTTCGCCTTGCCGGACGGCGTCGAAATTCTCGTCCTGACGGGCACTGCGCTGGTCGGCGTGGGCAATGCCTCCGACAATCGCATTGTCGGCAACGACAATGCTAACACTCTGTTCGGCGCCGCCGGCAATGACACGCTCGAAGGTCTGGGCGCGAGCGACATCCTGGTCGGCGGGCCAGGCGCTGACCGTCTCGATGGAGGGGCGGGAATCGACTATGGGTCGTATATCGACGCGTCAGCCGCAGTGACGGCGTCGCTCGCCAATCCCTCTGCGAACACGGACGACGCGGCTGGGGATACCTACGTTGGCATCGAAGGTTTGATCGGCAGTCCGAATGACGACGTGCTGACCGGCGATAGCGGCAACAACTGGCTTGCAGGCGGCCTGGGCGCGGACAAGCTGAATGGCGGAGCCGCAATCGATTTCGCCTCCTACTTTCAGGCGTCTTCTGCCGTTGTCGTATCTCTCGCCAAGGCCGCTAGCAATACCGGTGAAGCCGCCGGCGACAGCTATACCTCCATCGAGGGCCTGGTCGGATCGCCCTTCGACGATGTGCTCACCGGAGACAGTGCGAATAACCTGTTGGAAGGAGGACCTGGTGCCGACCGGCTGGACGGCGGAGCTGGCCTCGATCTCGCCTCGTACTTCAACGCGGTCACGGGCGTCACCGCCTCGCTTGGCAATCCGGCTGGCAACACGGGCGACGCTGCGGGCGATAGCTACGCGTCGATTGAGGGCCTTGCCGGTTCCACCCACGACGACGTGTTAGTCGGTGATGCCAAGGACAACACGCTGATGGGCAATGCCGGCTCCGACATTCTCGACGGCGGCGGCGGCTTCGACGTGGCGAGCTACGCTGCGGCAACAGCGGGCGTCAAGGTCTCGCTCGCTGCCCCGGAAAGCAACACGGGCGAGGCCGCGGGCGACATTTACACGTCGATCAAGGGGCTCGTCGGCTCGGCATTCGCCGACACGCTGACCGGCGACGATAGCGACAACACGCTTCAGGGAGGTCCCGGCGGCGACCAGCTGAACGGTGCCGGCGGCTTCGACTTTGCGAGCTATGCCACCGCCACCAGTGCGGTGACGGCCTCACTCGCCAATCCGACCATCAACAAGGGCGAGGCCGCGGGCGATACTTACGCTTCGATCGAAGGGCTAATTGGTTCTAATGCGTCGGACGCCCTGATAGGCGACGCGAAGGACAACACGCTGATAGGCAATCGTGGACAGGACGGCTTCGTCGGGGGAGCGGGCGACGACACATTCTACGGGGGTGGCACGGCCGCGGGCAGCGGCCTTGACGGGATCGCGGACGTTGTCGATTACAGCACCGTTAGCGGCCTCACCCAGGGCATCGATGTAACCTGGGCGACCGGCACCGTCGTGGGCCAGGTCGGCATTATCGACACGGACCATCTCTTCCAGATCGAAGTCGTCTTGGGCACGGCCTTCGAGGATCGTTTCGACGCCACGGGCTATACCGCCCAGAGCACCGCGTGGGGCGATTTCAACGGCTACCAGTACATCGTGGGCGGCGGCGGCAACGATACGATCATTGGCAACTTTAACACCGAAGTATCCTATCAGGACGCGACGTCCGCCATTGTGGCGCAAATGTCCGTGTTCGGTACGGGCACCGTGAGCGGCGGCGGCGTCGGTACCGACAGTCTGGTCGGGGTCAACCGCCTCATCGGGTCGCGGTTCGACGACATCTTTTGGGGCACCACCAGTGGCGACATCTTCGACGGCTATGTTGGCGGAGACGACGTCTTTCACGGCGGCGCCGGGACTGACACCGTTGAGTACGACGGCAGTACCGTGGGGCGCAATGCGATCTTCGTTCATCTGGCCGACGGTATCGTTACCGGCGGTGCGGGGGACACCACGATCGGCAAGGACACGCTCGACTCGATCGAACAGATCCGCGGCTCGGAGTTTGCGGACACCTACGACGCTACTGGTTACTCCGCGACCAGTGCCAATGCTGGGTCGAGCGGCACGTACAACCAGTTCGAAGGGTACGGTGGAGCCGATACCGTCATAGGCAATGGCAACACACGCCTAGTGTACTTCAACGCCTCTGCCGGTGTCACCGTGAGCATGAGCGGCGGCGCGGGCAGCGCCACCGCCACCTACACCAATGTCGCCACTGATACATTCACCGGCGTCAATCGCGTGTCGGGCAGCAACTTCAGCGACGTGATCATCGGCGGCGCTGGCAAAGACTGGTTCGAGGGCCGCGACGGCAACGACACTCTGGAAGGCGGCGCCGATGACGACACGCTTGACGGCGGCGCTGGCGCCGACATCCTGAGAGGCGGACTCGGTATCGACAGCCTCATCGGAGGCGCCGACAACGACATCTTCCGCGGAACACTGGCGGAACTGAATGGCGATCTGATCGTCGACTATCAGGAAGGCGACCGGATCGAGTTGCTGGATGTTCCGGCTGGTGCGACGATCTCGGTGAAGAAGGGGTCGACGATCATTGACGTCGACGTCGACGGCGACGGTGTGTCCGAGACCACGTTCACCTTGAGCACTGATCTCGACGTGATGCTCGGCAGTGGCCTGCAATTCATTGTAGCCCAAGATGATGGCGTTACCATTCTGGAGTTCCGCCGCAGCGCGGTGTCGATACAGGCGACGACCCCTGGCGTAATTGAAGGCGATGCAGGCGCTGCCACTCACACCTTTGTGGTGAGCCTCGACATTGCGTCAATAGCTTTGGAGACGTTGGCTTGGTCTGTGTCCGGTACCGCCGCTGTTCCTGGGGATCTCGCCGATTTTGGCGGCGTGCTGCCGTCGGGGACGCTGACGTTCCTGCCCGGCGAGATGACCAAGACAATCACGGTCGATGTCGTGGGCGATCTGATCGTGGAGTTCGATGAAGCCTTCTTGGTGACACTGTCGAATCCGTCTGCCGGACTCAAGGTCGACGTCGCTGCAGCGAGCGGGACGATCTTCAACGATGACGCTCCGATCGCGTCGATTGTAGAGCCGCTGATCGCCCAGGCGGAAGGTAACAGCGGTGCGACGGCGTTCACGTTCACGGTAATACTCGACCAGGCGTCGACTGTTCAGCAATCGATCTATTGGCTGGTCGCCGGCACGGGCGATCATCCGGTCACTGCCAGCGACTTTGCCGGCGGCGTTCTGCCTTCCGGCACCCTTACCTTCACCGCGGGCGAGACCAGCAGCACGATCACAGTTTTCGCAGCCGGAGACTCGATCGTCGAGTTCGACGAGTTCTTCACGGTTACGCTCGCGAACCCTTCCGCAGGCCTGACACTGGGCACAGCGAGCGCCATGGGTGACATCCAGAACGAGGATCGCGCGCTGATCTCGGTCGTGTCGATTTCGGCAGCCAAGCCCGAGGGCAACGCGGACACGACAGCCTTTACCTTCACGGTGAACCTCGATCAGCCGTCGGTCTTCGGCAACCAGACAGCGGATTGGTCGGTGACGGGAACTGGGGGAAACGCCGCCGACGCCGCCGATTTCGACGGTACCCTGCCGTCGGGCACTGTGAGTTTCGCGGCTAGCGAGACCGGCCAAGTAGTCACTGTCCTGGTAACGGGTGACACGGCGCCGGAGTTCAATGAAGATTTCACAGTCACCCTGTCGAATCTGACGTTCGGCCTTCAGTTTGGGACAGCATCAGCGTCCGGCACCATCCAGAACGACGACGTGAACGTGGTGTCGATCGCGCCGCTGTCGGCGAGCAAGGCGGAGGGCAACTCGGGGACGACGGCCTTCACCTTCACAGTGAGCCTGGACCAGGCCGCGGTGGCGTCGCAGAGCGTAGACTGGGCCGTGACGGGCTCGGGCGCCAACCCCGCCGGCGCCTCGGACTTTGGCGTTTCGCTGCCCACCGGATCGCTGACGTTCGCGGCCGGGGAGATCAGCACGACGGTGACGGTTCCGGTGTCTGGGGACACGGCGGTGGAGCCCGACGAGGGCTTCACGGTCACGCTGTCCAACGCGTCGGCCGGGTTGGTGATTGGGACGGCGACGGCGTCGGGCACGATCCTGAACGATGAAGTGGCAGTGGCAGTGGCGGCTCATGACGATGCCTACGTCATTCAGCGGGGCCAATCGTTGACCTTGGCGACGAGCGTGCTGTCGAACGATGAAGGTGCGACGTCGGCATCGCTGCTGGCCGCGCCGACCCATGGCGCCCTGCAACTCACGGCCAACGGAACATTCGGGTACACGCCTGCAGTCGGGTTCTTCGGAGTCGATTCCTTCACCTATCGCGCGGCGAATGGTGGCACCGCGGACGATGGCCAGGCGCTGGTCTATGTGGTGCCGGTGCAGGTCGGAGGATCGACGACGCTCGACCTCCTGGCACTGACGGCGGAGGAACAGATCGCGGCGACCTACGTCGCCTTCTTTAGTCGGGCCGCCGACGCGGCCGGCTTCGACTTCTGGGTCAACCAGTTCGTCACCGGCCTCCCGGTTCAGGGCCCGGCGGCGCTGTTCGCGAACATTGCGAGCTCGTTCGGCATCAGCAATGAGGCCAAGGCACTGTATCCCTTCCTGGCCAACCCGTTCGGGGCGAGCGATGGCCAGATCGCGGCCTTCCTGAACAGCGTGTACGATAACCTGTTCAATCGCGGGTCGGATGCGGCCGGACTGGCCTACTGGACGGGTCAGGTCCGCCAGACCCTGGACAGTGGCCAATTCGTCGGCTCGGTGCTGGTGAACATCATGAGCGGGGCCCAGGACAGTGCGGTGAGCAAGGACATCACCACCCTGATGGGCAAGGTGGCGGTGAGCTTGGAATTCGTACACGAACAGCAGGAGCACAACACGATTTGGGCAGGAGCGGGCGACATCGCAGCTGCCACGACTCTCTTGGAGCCGGTGACGTTTGATCCGCTAAGCGTCCTTATTGGGGTTCGGAATGCCGAGGCGCTGATCGCCGCGCATGGATGATGCATGACAGCACACTGCACACTGCACCCGCCTGAGTACGCGCAATTGCGCGCCCTCTTGCTTCCACAGTGCTTCCACGGCCCGATGACAGCACGAGCGCCGAAAAGCCAAAGCCCGCTAACCTTTTGAGTTAGCGGGCTTTATTGGTTGCGGGGGCAGAATTTGAACCTACGACCTTGAGGTATGAGTGGGAGCAAGGCGATTGCGAAGGAGTACGCAGAAACCCCTTTCCGGGAGCTTCCCCCGTCATCGACCCGATGTCGGGGGGATTGGAAGTGTGCCCACTCCATCGCACCGAAGCTCAGGAGGACGATCACACCACCACGCCCGCCTCCGCGAGCGCGCGGGCGACGACCTGCTCGGGGCTCAGGCCCTGCTCGCGCATGGCGCGGATGGTCATGGCGCGGTCGCGCTTGGCGAAACGCCGGCCGGCCGCATCGGTCAGCAGCCGGTGGTGCGCGTAGCGCGGCGTCTCGTAGCTTAGAAGCTTCTGCAGCAGGCCATGCACGTGGGTCGACGGCAGTACGTCCTCGCCGCGGGTCACCAGGGTGACGCCCTGCAGATGATCATCGACGACCACCGACAGGTGATAGCTGGTCGGCGTGTCCTTGCGGGCGATGACGACGTCGCCCAGCAGCAGCGGATCGCCCTCGATCCAGCCGCGACTCTCGTCGAGGAAGCGATAGGGTCCGGCCTGCGCCGCGGCGCGTCCGGCATCGAGCCGCAGGCAATGCTCGTGGCCCGCCACGAGGCGTTCGCGACGCTCCGCCGGCGAGAGGCTCCGGCACGTGCCGGGATAGAGCGGGCCGTCGGGACCATGGAGGGGCCCTTGGATGGTTCCATGCGGTGCGCCGGCCGACGCCGCGATGTCGGCGCGTGAGCAGAAGCAGGGGTAGATCAGACCCTGCGCATCGAGGGCATCGAGCGCCTTCCCGTAGTCGGCGAAGTGCTCGGACTGCCGGCGGATCTCGCCGTCCCAGCCGAAGCCGAGCCACTGCAGATCCGCCAGGATCGCCGTCTCGAACTGCCGCTTGCAGCGCCTGATGTCGATGTCCTCGATACGCACCAGGAACGTGCCGCCCGCCTCGCGTGCGCGATGCCAGCCGGTCCATGCCGAGTAGGCCGAGCCGAGATGCAGCTCGCCGGTCGGGCTGGGGGCAAAACGCGTGACCAGGGACATCATCCGACGTTACAGGCGCTTCCGCCGCCGTGCTATGCCCGGTCCATGACCCGGGTGACCCTCGACGCCGCCAACCTCGCGACCGCCATGGCGCATCTGGCGAAGATCGATGCCGACTTCGCACGCGCGATCGCCGAGGTCGGCCATCCGGCGCTGCGCGAGGTGCCGCGCGGGTTCAACGGCCTGATGCGCGCCATCATCGGCCAGCAGGTCTCGGTGCATGCGGCGCGCAGCATCTGGCTGCGCCTGGAAGAGGCGGTGCCGAGCATGGCGCCAGCCGAGTTCCTGGCGCTCGGCGACGAGCAGCTGCGCGCGGTCGGCCTGTCGGGCGCCAAGATGCGCTACGGCCGCAGCCTCGCCACCGACATCGTCGAAGGCCGCATCGATTTCGTGGCCCTCGACGCGCTCGACGACGAGTCGGCCATCGCCATGCTGACCCAGGCCAAGGGAATCGGCCGCTGGACGGCCGAGATCTACCTGATGTTCGCCCACGGCCGGCCCGACATCATGCCCGGCCTCGATCTCGGCCTGGTAGTCGCCGCCCAGCATCTCAAGAAGCTGCGCAAGCGGCCCGACGCCAAGCGCCTGGTCAAAATCGCAGAGCAGTGGCGTCCCTGGCGCAGTGCCGCGGCGCTGCTGCTCTGGCACTATCGCCGCAACATGCCGGACTGGAGCGCGCGCGAGCCGAAATCCCAGTCGGCCTCGGGCAAGGCGGCACCGAAGGCGCCCGTGCGCAAGAAGACGGCAACGAGGACGAAAGCGAAGACGACATGACCGACACCAGGCTCGACGGCCCCAGCCACGGCCCGCAGAACGGCGGCAAACCGGGCCATCTCGTGATCCTGCTGCACGGCTACGGCGCCGACGGCAACGACCTGATCGGGCTGGCGCCGGTGCTCGGCCCGCTGATGCCCGACGTGGTGTTCCATTCGCCCAACGCGCCCTACCCGTGCGACGGCAACCCTTCCGGGTATCAGTGGTTCCCGATCACGCGCCTCGACCCGGCGGCGACGCTGGCCGGCGTGCGCGCCGCCGCGCCGTTCGTCGATGCCTTCATCGACGAGAAGCTCGCCGAGCACGGGCTCGACGAAAGCCAGACCTGCCTGGTCGGCTTCTCGCAAGGCACGATGATGGCGCTGCATGTCGGCCTGCGCCGGCGCAGCCGGCTGGCCGGCATCGTCGGCTTCTCCGGCATGCTGGCCGGCCCGGAGGTCCTGAAGGCCGAGCTGAAGTCGCGCCCGCCGATCCTGCTGGCGCACGGGGACAGCGACCAGATGCTGCCGCATGTCCTGACCGAGCGCGCCGCGGAGGCACTCGAGCAGAACGGGCTGCGCGTCGGCGTGCACATCTCGCCCGGCGTCGGCCACGGCATCGACGAGACCGCCCTGTCGAACGCCGCCCGCTTCCTGCTCGAAGCCTTCAAGCTGCCGATGCCGGGGTGAGGGCATGTGCTGTGAATATTGCGGGGACGCTCATGGCCGGGAGCGCGCCACTCCGATGGCGCTCTTCTCGTTGATCACATACTCCATGAGCGCCATCGGAGTGGCGC
>JALHMO010000031.1 GCA_022844015.1 Reyranella sp.
GGCCGAGGCGGCCATCGCCCGGGCGCTCGAGCCGCATGCCGGCCCGGATGGCGTGAGCCTGCCCGGCGCCTGCTGGCTGGTCCGCGCCGCGGCGCAGCCGGGATGACCGGCCGTCATCGCCGTGCCCCCGTCGCCTGACAGGGCGGCGCGGCACGCCGCGTGCTGAGCCCGGGTAGCAATGGCCATGGAGCATCTCGCGACCTTCCCGCTGCCGCCGGTGACCCTCGTGCTGGGCGGCGCCCGCTCGGGCAAGAGCACGCACGCCGAGCGGCTCGCCACGGGCACCCTGCACGGTGCGGCACCGCGGCCCGCGGTCTACATCGCCACCGCCCAGGCCGGCGACACCGAGATGGCGACCCGCATCCTCGCCCATCGGATGCGCCGCGGCGGCCACTGGACGACGATCGAGGAGCCGCTCCGGCTCGACGAGGCGCTGCACGCCGCGCAGGCGCACGGCCAGCCGGTGCTGGTCGACTGCCTGACCCTGTGGCTCTCCAACCTGATGCTGGCCGGCGCCGACCTCGACGCGGAGACCGACACGCTCCTGCAGGTGGTCGACGACTGCACCGCGCCGCTGATCTTCGTCAGCAACGAGGTCGGCCTCGGCATCGTCCCCGACACCCCGCTCGGCCGCGCCTTCCGCGACGCCCAGGGCCGCCTCAACATGCGCGTCGCCGCCCGCGCCGACCGCGTCATCCTGATGGCCGCCGGCCTGCCCCTGCTGATGAAGGACCGGCCGGCGCGCCCTCACTCGCGACAATGAGGCCGAGCGCCCCGCACCCGAGCACGGGCCGGTGTGCGAAAGCGAAGTTGGTCTCAGGGGGAGGCTGGATGCGTCTCGATCCAGTGCTGGGCGATATCCCGGCGCCGCGCAACCCACAGTCCCCGCAGGGAGGAGACATGGTCGAGCAACCGCTCCAGGGCGACGAAACGCGTCGGGTTGCCGATGATGCGCGCATGCAGCCCGATCGACATCATCTTCGGACGTGACGCGCCTTCGCGATAGAGAACGTCGATGGCGTCGCGGATCATCTGCAGCCAGTCATCCGCCTTGGCCACGTTCCCGCGATAGAACATCTGATCGTTGGTGGTCATGCTGTACGGCACCACGAGGCGTGGGCCCCCGGCGACCTTTACCCAGAACGGCAGGTCGTCGGCATACGAATCCGAATCGTAAAGGAAGCCGCCTTCCTCGGCGAGCAATCGGCGCGTGTTGACGCTGGGCGCGTAGCGGCAATACCAGCCGTAGGGTCGGCGGCCGACCGACGCCTGGAACGACGCGACCGTCCTGGCGATCAGGGCCTTCTCCTCTTCTTCCTCCAGGTCGAAGTGATTCATCCAGCGCCACCCGTGACCGGCAATGTCCCAGTCGGTCTTGCGGATCGCCGCGGCGGCGGCCGGGTTGGCTTCGAGCGCCATGGCGCAACCATAGACGGTGAGCGGCAGGTCGCGCTCGGTGAAGGCGCGGTGGATGCGCCAGAAGCCGGCGCGGGCGCCGTACTCGAACAGCGATTCGGCGCCGAGATCGCGGGTCTTCATGCTGCGCGGCGGACCGGCATCGGTCAGCGTCGTCTCGCTGAAGGAATCGCCGTTGGCGACCGAGTACTCCGATCCTTCCTCGTAGTTCAGCACGAAGTTGACGGCCAGGCGCGCGTCGCCCGGCCACCGCGCATGCGGTGGCTCGCCGCCATATCCGACCAGATCGCGGGTGTGAGCCATCGTCCCTCTCCATTCATCGTGCGGGCTGATCATGACCGCGCGCAACGCACGCGGTCCATGGGATCGTCATTCCGCCAGGTAACCGCCATCGACGACGATCGTCGTGCCCATGGTCCAGCGCGCCTCGTCGCTGGCCAGATAGACGACGGCGCCGGCGAGATCTTCCGGCGTGCCGAGCCGGCCGGCCGGGATGCGGTCGACCGTCCATTGCCGCATCGCAGGATCGGCGAAGCGGCGTTCCGTGAAGCCTGTCAGCACCGGCCCCGGCGCGACCGCGTTGACGCGGATGCCGTGCGACGCGAGGTCGAGCGCCATGCCCATGGTGAGCGATCGCAGGCCGCCCTTGGAGGCGAGATAGGCTGCCTTGTCGCGCACCGCCGCGTGGGCGAGCTGGGAGGTGACGAAGACGATGGCGCCGCCTTTCTTGCCTTCGACCATTCGGCGGGCGACGGCCTGGCCGATCACGAAGGGCGCCGTCAGGTTGACGCCGAGCACGCGGTCCCAGTCGGCACGGCTGTGATCGAGGATGCTGGCCGTCGCCGTCGTGCCGGCGCTGTAGACGAACACGTCGAGCGCGCCAAAGGCGTCGAGCGGGGCCTTCACCAGGGTTTCCGCCGCCGTCGATGCCGTCACGTCGATGGCCAGCGACGTGGCGCGCCCGCCAGCACCGGTGATCGATGCAGCGGTCGCGGCCGCCGCGGTGCCGTCGAGATCGGCGACGACGACATTCGCACCTTCCGTCGCCAGCAGCCGGGCGCTGGCGCGGCCGATGCCGCCGCCGGCGCCCACGACCAGCGCCGTCTTTCCCTCCAACCGAGCCATCGTCTCACTCCTTCATTGCGGCCGCCGGTCAGGCGCGCGTCCGCTCCACGGTCTCTTCCTCGATGCGGTAGTAGGTCTCGAGCCCGATCAGGCGCTCGACGCCGAGCCGCGCCTCGTGCGCCGTCGCGTCATCGATCCCGACGATGCCCGACTGGCGGAAGCGCTGCATGACCTCGCGCACGGCCATGTACTGGGCGATGACCACGCTGATCGCATCCATGCAGGCGGCATAGCCGAACCCGGCGAGCTGCTGCGTGGTCAGGATCGGCCGGCCCGTGCGGTTGCCGGTGCTGTTGACGTAGATCAGCGGCGCCTTGCAGTCGCGCGGCGCGTTCGCCGCCTCCTCCAGGGTCTTGGGGAAGATCATCACCATGTCGGCGCCGGCGTCGGTGAAGAGGTTGGCGCGCCGCACGCCTTCGGCATAGCCGTCGGTCTGCATGGCGTCGGTGCGGGCGATCACGACGAAATTCGGATCGCGCCGCGCCTTGACCGCGTAGGCGATCTTGGTCGCCATCTCGTCGGCCGGGATGAGGTGCTCGCGATACTCTCGATGATAATGGGCGCGCTTGGGGAAGACCTGGTCCTCGATATGGACCGCCGCGACGCCGACATGCTCCAGCTCGCGCACCGTTCGCATCGAATGCATCGGGTCGCCGAAGCCCGCGCCGCCGTCGACGATCAGCGGCACGTCGATCGCCTGGGTGATGCGCCGCGCCAGCTCGACCACCTCGCTCATGGTGAGCAGCGGCTCGGTGATCGTCGTGCCCGCGCCCATCGCGTAGCCGCCCAGCGCCACCGCCTCGAAGCCCGCCTCCTCGGCGATGCGCGCCGCGAACGGGTCGGGACAGGACGGCATCAGCAGCAGGTCGCCGCGCGCGATCCGCTGGCGGAGGCGGGCGCCGTTGTTTCTTTCCATGTCAGCTCGTTCCTCTGCTGTTGGCGGCGCGGCGCCGGGTCACCGACTCCACGGCCTCTTCCATCTGCGCGGCGCGTTGCTGGGGCGTGCGGTACGGTCCCTCGTCGCGCCGCGAGAAATAGACGACCTGCTGGTAGCGGTCCGTGCGATAGAGCACGCGGGCGAACTCGAACGGCCGGCCGTTGCGCGCGAAGTGCGTGCGCTCCAGCACCAGCAGGGGCTCGCCGACCTCGACGCCCAGCACCTTTGCCACGCTGCGGTCCGCCAGGGTCGCCGACGCGACCTGGCGGCTGCGGAAAGCCGGGATGCCGCAATACTCCTCGACCAGCAGGACCAGCGACCGCTGGTCGAACAGATGGCGCGGCAGGCGCTCGCCGATCTCCTCGGGGAAGTACAGGCTCGAGTAGGCGAACGGCCCTTCCGCGATCGACCGCGTGGCGCGCACGTTCAGCATGCGACCGGTCGCCGGAACGTCGAGCACGCCGGCGATGCGGGCGTTGCGCGCCGCCGTCACCATCTGAACCGACTTCACGGCATAGGCGCCCAGGAAGCCGATATCGATGATGTCCTCGATGCCGCCGATGTTCCATTCACCGCCGGCGGCGCCGCCGCGCTTGAGGAAGGTGCCGCGGCCGGCGGTGCGCTCGACGATGCCTTCCGCCACCAGCTTCTGGAGCGCCGACCTCACGGTCTGCCGGCTGACGTCGAACTCCAGCACCAGCTCCGCCTCGGTCGGCAGGCTCTCGCCGACCCGATAGACCCCCTCGGCGATACGCTGCCGGAGCGTGTCGAGGATGCGGGCATAGATCGGGACGAACGTGCGAGTCATCATCCCCCGTCGGTGGCGTGTGGCCCGAGAATTGCCACGGTGGGCGAGTGAGGGTCAACCCATTTGTCCGTACAAATAGCGAAATTGTACGTATAAATTCTGTTGCGGCCCGTTTTGCCTGCGCGCTAACGTCGCCGCAGTCGGCAGGCGATTCGACCGCCGATACTCGGAGTCGCGGACATGGATCTGCGTGGAAGCGTCGCCCTCGTGACGGGCGCACAACAGGGCATCGGCCGGGCCGCCGCCGTCGCGCTGGCCCGCGAAGGCGCCGACATCGCCCTCAACTATCTCGACGACGAGGCGGGAGCCGAGGCCGGCGCCGGGCTATGCCGCGCGGCAGGACGTCGTGCGGTGATCGTGCAGGGCGACGTCGCGCGGCGCGAGGATGCGGCTCGCATGGTCGCCGAATGCGTCGCCGGGCTCGGCCGCATCGACATCCTGGTCAACAACGCCGGCGTCTTCCCGCGCGTGAAGTTCCTCGACATGACCGATGCCGACTGGGATTACCTGATCGACATCAACCTCAAGGGCGGCTTCCTGTGTGCCCAGGCGGCGGCGCGGCAGATGGTGGCGGAGGGCCACGGCGGCGCCATCGTCAACCTCTCCTCCGGCGCGTTGCGCGGCGCGAAGCTCGGCGTGCACTACAGCGCCAGCAAGGGCGGCGTCGTGTCGATGACGCGCGCGATGGCGCTCGAGCTCGCCGTGCATGGCATCCGCGTCAACGCGGTCGCGCCTGGCCTCACCGACACGGCACAGCCGCGCTACGAGCACAGTGACGAGGAGCTGCAGGCGCTGGGCCGTGCCCTGCCGCTCGGGCGCCTCGGCACGCCCGAGGAGATCGCCGACGCCATCGTCTTCCTGGCGTCGTCCAAGGCCCGCTTCATCACCGGTCAGGTGCTGCACGCCAACGGCGGCGGCTACATGCCGTGAAGCGCATCAGTAGAGTTCCGATCACACGAGTGGGATGTCACATGAGCAAGCAGCGTAAGATCGCGACAATCGGGCGTCGGCAGGCCATCGCCGGCGCGAGCGGCATGGCCGCGTCACTGGCGGCCGGTTCGGCCTTCGCCCAGTCGGCGCCGGCGGTGAAGGGCAACGCCTCCAAGGTGCTGTTCGGCATCGGCCTCAGCGCGCCGTTCCTGGCGTTCGTGCCGTGGGTCGACAAGGGCATCGCCGCCAAGCACGGCGTCAACGCCGAGTACAAGATCTTCGAGAGCGGGCTCGGCGGCGTCGAGGCGGTCGTCGCCAACAACGGCCACGTCTGCGTCGGCAGCGAGGTCAACATGTCCCGCCCGCGGCTGAGCGGCGGCAGCATCGTGTCGGTCGCGCGCAGCCTCGTGGCGCGCCGCGACCAGGGCATCGGCGTCGGCCCGGGCATCGAGAAGCCGGCAGACTTCAAGGGCAAGACCTTCGCCGTCATCCGGACCACGGGCGCCGACTACCTGCTGTCGCGCTTCCTCGAGAAGCACAATCTGCGCGAGGGCACGGGGCCGGACGAGGTGAAGATCATCACCGTGCAGCCGGCGGAGTGGATCCCCGCCATCCAGCGCGGCGATCTCAACGGCTTCTTCGGTTGGGAGCCATGGCTTTCCAAGCTGCCGCAGATCGTCAAGGGCGCCAAGGTCTACGCTTGGGCCAGCGACGACAACCTCTACAATCAGTGGCTGTTCACCGCCTTCCGCGAGGACTGGGCGAAGCAGAACCCGGAGCTGGCCGGCGCCGTCTACAACTCGCTGGCCGATGCCACCGACTGGACGCTCGCCAACAAGGACGAGGCGATCGACATGTGCGCCAAGAAGTTCCGCCTGAACAAGGCCGACTTCGCCCAGCAGGTCGCCGGCGTCGACTACGTGTTCGACACCAAGCGCGAATACTATGACCGCTACAAGGTGATGCTGACCTGGGCGATCAACCGCGGCTACCTCAAGATCGACAACCTCGACAAGTTCGTGAGCGAGGCCTACTACCCCGACATCGCGCGCAAGTACGCGCCGTCCCGCACCGACTTCTAGGTTGGCGTGAGTGGCCGGTTCCTACATCGATTTCAGCCAGGTCGACTTCCGGTACGATGCCGGCCTGGGCCCGCCCAACTGGATCCTCAAGGGCCTCGACCTCGGCATCGAGCGGGGCGAGTTCTACGTCCTGCTCGGTCCCTCGGGCTGCGGCAAGACCACCGCGCTGAACCTGCTCGCCGGCTTCGAGCACGTGCACGGCGGATCGCTCACGGTCGGCGGCCGCCCGGTCACCGCCCCCGGCGTCGACCGGGTCGTGATCTTCCAGGGCGACGATTCGCTCTACGGCTGGCTGACGGCGCAGGAGAACGTCGAGTTCGGCCTGAAGCTCGCCGGCGTGCCGGCGGGCGAGCGGCGCCGGAAGGCGCAACAGCAGCTCGACTTCGTCGGGCTCGGCAAGCAGGGCCACAAGTTCCCCTCGCAGCTCTCGGGCGGCATGAAGCAGCGCATCCAGATCGCCCGCGCGCTGGTCTGCGAGAGCCCGATCCTGCTCATGGACGAGCCCTTCGCCGCGCTCGATGCACAGACGCGCGCCATCCTGCAGGACGAGCTGACGACCATCCAGCAGCGTACCGCGAGCACGGTGCTGTTCATCACCCACGACATCGGCGAGGCCATCATCCTGGCCGACCGGGTCGGCATCATGCGCTCCGGCCCCGGGTCGGCGCTGAAGGAAGAGATCGAGATCGCGCTGCCACGACCGCGCCGTCGCGGCGATCCGGCCTTCGGCGCGCTCTACGACCGTATCCATGCGATCCTCTCGGAAGAGGTGACGCGTGTCCTGCGCCGCGAGCAGGCGAGCCAATGACCTCCAGCTCCGACGCCCTGGCCGCGACGGCCCGGGCCGCGGAGAGCGGCGGCCCGGCGCGGACCAGAGCCGCGGTGATGAAACGGGTGCGCGGCACGGTCTCGCTCGTGCTGCGTTACGCCGTCGCCGCCGCGGCGATCGGGCTGGCCTGGGAGCTGTTCAGCGTCCGCTTCGATTCGCCGGTGCTCTTCCCCGGTCCGGCCAAGACGGCCGCGCGCGCCGTCGAGCTGATCGAGGAAGGCCGCCTGCAATCCGATATCCTGATCAGCCTCCGGCGCATCCTGATCGGCTTCGCCATCGGCAGCCTGGTCGGCGCCCTGGCCGGCCTGGCGATGGGCTCCTCGCGCCTGATCGCCGATCTCTTCCGGCCGCTGGTCAATTTCTTCCGATTCATCGCGCCGACGGCGTGGATCGCCACCGCCATGGTCTGGTTTGGCCTGGGCGAAGCCAGCAAGATCTCGCTGATCATCTATGCCACGGTGTTCGTCGTGCTGCTGAGCTCGATGATCGGCGTCGGCGCGGTCGCGCCGAACAAGATCCGCGCCGCCCGCTGCCTCGGCGCCACCGACCGGCAGATATTCTTCCTGGTGACCCTCCCCGGCGCCCTCACCTACGTGCTGACCGGCATGCGCATGGCGCTGATGAACGCCTTCATGACCGTCGTCGCGGCCGAGATGATCGCCGCCGAGGCGGGGCTCGGCTTCCTGATCTACAATTCGCGGCAATGGATGGAGACCGATTCGATCTTCGTCGGCATGCTGGCGCTCGGAATCGTCGGGCTGATCGCGGACCGGCTCTTCGTCCTCGTCAGCCGCACGCTGCTGCGGCGGTTCAGCTTCCATTGAGGGACATGAGCGCGACCCGAAAATCGTTCTATCGCGGCGCCGCCTGCGTGGTGGCCTTCCTGGTCCTGTGGGAGGCCGGCGCCCGGCTGTTCCTCGTGCCGGCCGTGCTGCCGGCGCCGAGCCAGATCGCCGCCGAGCTGGTGTCCTACGCCGCGACCGGCAAGCTGGGCTACGACCTGCTGATGAGCGGCCAGCGGGTGCTGGTGGGGTTCGCCATCGGCAGCCTGCTGGGCGCCACGCTCGGCTTGCTGCTCGGCTCGTTCAAGGCCTCGCAGTGGCTGCTCGAGCCGCCGCTGCAGTTCTTCCGCTTCATCCCGCCGATCGCCTGGCTGACGCCGGTGCTGATCTGGTTCGGCATCGGCGAGAGCGGCAAGTACGTGCTGATCGCCTACACCACGACCTTCATGGTGATGATCAACACCTACGCCGGCGTCGTCGGCATTCGGCAGAACCAGCTGCGCGCCGCCCGCTGCCTCGGCGCGACGCGCTGGCAGGCCTTTCGCCTCGTCATCATCCCGACCGCCCTGCCGCACATCCTGAACGGCATGCAGATCGGCATGGCCAACTCGCTGCAGACCCTGGTGGTCGCGGAGATGCTGGCGGCCAACGAAGGATTGGGCTTCCTGATCATCAACAGCCGCATCAGCCTGTCGACAGAGCTCGCCTATGTCGCCATCTTCCTGCTCGGCGTGATCGGCTTCCTCGCCGATTCGAGCTTCCGCGCCTTCGCCGCCCGTGTCGCCTGGAAGTACAAGCTTGCCTGAGCAGTCTCCCCGCCGGCCTTCCGGCGCCCTCGCCAACACCGTCACGATCGGCGACGTCGCCGCCTTCGTGACCAGCAAGAATGCCGGTCCCTACAAGGTGGCGCTCGACATCGTCTTCTCGACGGAGGCCGAGTACGAGCGCTTCGTCGGTCAGGCCGGCCTCGACCGCGCGGCCGTCGCCGCCATCTACGGCATCCCGCTCGCCGACGTCCTCGACGTCATCCATTTCGCACCGGCCTTCGCCGTCAAGATCACGCTGCGCCGGCGCATCACCGCCGGTGCGACGGGCGACAGCGACGTGTACGGTGCGCAGCAGCACGTTCCCCTCATGCAACACCGGATCGCATGGTAATCGCATGGTAGCGGCACCCGACAGCCTCACCGTCTTCGCACCGCAGGGCATGCTGGGCTACGGCATTCCCGAGCGTTCGATGCGCCTCGGCATGGAGCGCCGGCCCGACATCCTCGCCGTCGATGCGGGATCGATCGACCCCGGCCCGCACTATCTCGGCTCCGGCACCTCCTTCACCAACCGCCGGTCGGTGCGGAAGGACCTGGAGATGATCCTCGATGCCGCCCACGCGCATCGCATCCCTGTCCTGATCGGCAGCGCCGGCGGCGCCGGCGGCGACGCCCATCTCGACTGGCTGATCGAGATCTATCGCGA
This sequence comes from Reyranella sp., assembly GCA_022844015.1. GTDB lineage: Bacteria > Pseudomonadota > Alphaproteobacteria > Reyranellales > Reyranellaceae > Reyranella. The sequence goes on from JALHMO010000031.1 coordinate 9,383, forward strand.
GATCTGCCGGGAGCGCGGCTACAGCTTCCGCACGGCGCGCATCAGCGCCGAGATCGACCGCGGCTGGCTGCGCCGCCGGCTGGCCGATGGCGCCATCTCGCCGCTCGACCACGACAACGCCCTGACGCCGGGCCATCTCGAGCGGGCGACGCGGATCGTCGGCCAGATGGGCTACGAGCCCTTCATGCGGGCGATCGAGGCCGGCGCCGAGGTCGTCATCGCCGGCCGCTCCTTCGATCCGGTGATGATGGGCGCGCACGCCCTGCTGCAGGGCTTCGACCGCGGCCTTACCGTGCACATGGGCAAGCTGCTGGAATGCGGCGGCGCCGCTGCCTACCCGCGCCATGGCTCCGACGGCCTGCTGGCCACCCTCTATCGCGATTCGTTCACCGTCGAGCCGCCCAACCCGGACAAGGTCTGCACCGTGGCATCGGTTGCCGCGCATTCGCTTTACGAGCGCGCCAACCCCTATCACATGGAGTTCCCCGGCGGCGCCATCGACCTGCACGCCACCCGCTTCGAGCAGGAGAGCGAGCGCAGGGTGCGCATCTCCGGCACGCGCTACATCGCGGCGCCCCACTACACCATCAAGCTCGAGGGCGTGGAGCGCGTCGGCTACCGCACCATCGCCATCGCCGGTGTCCGCGACCCCATCCTGATCTCGCGCTTCGACGACTACGTGGCCAACATCCGCAGCCGGGTGGCGGAGCGCTATCCCGACGGCTACCGCCTGACCATCCACAGCTACGGGCGCAACGGCGTGATGGGCCCGATCGAGGCGGCACGGGCCGAGCAGCCGTTCGAGCTCGGCCTGGTCTTCGAGGTCGTCGCCGACGATCCCGAAACCTCGGCAGCGGTCCTCGCGCTGACCCGGTCGGCGGCACTGCACGTCACCTACCCCGGGCGCAAGGCCATCGCCGGCAACCTCGCCTTTCCGTTCTCGCCCTCGGACATCGTCGTCGGCCCGGTCTACGAGTTCACCATCCATCACCTGGTCGAGGTCGAAGATCCGTGTGCGCCCTTTGCCATGGATCTCTTCACGCCCTGATGGCTGCTCTCGCCGAAAGATGACGCCATGCCCGATCAGCCGATCTCCGCCGCCGCCCGCGACTATGCGAGCCTCTTCAATCCACCCTTCGTCCTGGACCGGCGCGGCGCGGCATTGGTCGTGGTCGACATGCAATATGCCAGCGCCTCGCGCCGCCATGGGCTCGGCGCGCTGCTGAAGGCCAAGGGCCTCGAGGACAGGGGCGTCTACCGCTTCGACCGCATCGAGCAGGTGGTGACGCCGACGATCCAGCGCCTGCTCGTCGCCTTCAGGCGCGAGAAGCTGCCGGTAATCTTCCTCACCGTCGGGTCGGAGCTGCCGGATTTCGGCGACATGCTGCCTGGCATGCGCCGCTTTGCCGAGGCGATCGGCAATACCGAGGGCACCAGGGAGCATCGCATCCTGGACGAGCTGGCGCCGCTGGCCGGCGAGGCCGTCGTCAACAAGACGACGATGAGCGCCTTCCACTCGTCCGGCTTCGAGCGCCTCGTCCAGGCGATGGGCCGCACGCAGCTCTGCTTCACGGGTGTATCGACCAACTCCTGCGTCGAAGGCACGGCGCGCGACGCCGCCGACCGCGGATTCCAATGCGTGATCGTCGAGGATGGCTGCGGCGCGGCATCGCCGGAGCTGCACGACGCGACCTGCCGCAACTTTGCCCGACTGCTCGGCCGCGTGGCGACGGCACGAGAGGTTTTGGGAGAGCTCGGCGTCGACTGACAAGCTTTGTCATAGGCGAATGCCCCCTGTGACCGGCCGGTGACCGTCGGCGGCCGGCGCGGCGCGGCCGCAAAACCGCCCCGAACCGTGCTATCATGGCGCCTGCAGTGGCCATCGCGGCGCTTCCCCGGCGCCGGTCACGAGCCCAACAAGGAGCACGTCATGAAGCTCGATCGCCGAACCGCCCTGGCGGGGGCTGCGGCCGCCGTTGCCCTTCCTCTCGCTGCCGCCCAGCCGGCGCGCGCCGACGCAAAGCGCCAGTCGCTGGTCGATTCCTGCCTCGAGAGCGCGCGCAAGGTCCTCACCGGCAAGGACTTCCCCGACGCCGCCCGCAACATGACCACCGCGCGCGGCGTGCTGATCATTCCCGAGCTGGTGCAGGGCGGCTTCATCGTCGGCGCCGCCGGCGGCCGCGGCGTCCTGATGGCGCGCACCAACCCAAAGGACTGGAGCCCGCCCGCCTTCTACAACATGGGCTCGGGCAGCCTCGGCCTGCAGATCGGCGCCAAGGTCTCCGAGATCGTCTTCATCGTGCGCACCGAGAAGGGCCTGGCGGCGCTGATCGACCACAAGTTCAAGTTCGGCGCCGAGGCCGGCGTCACCATGGTGGCGGTCGGCATCGGCCTGGAAGGCGCCTCGACGGCGGCGGTCGGCGCCGACATCGTCGCCTTCTCGAACTCGACCGGCCTGTTCGCCGGCGCCTCGATCGAAGGCTCCTACCTCGACGCCGACAGCGACTGGAACGCCCTCTATTACGGCCAGGGCGCGACGGCCAAGTCGATCCTGGTCGACCGCCGCTACACCAACCCCGGCGCGGAGCCGATCCGCCAGTTCATGGGGAGATGGTAGGTCGAGCCTCCGCGCGAGCCCGAACGGGAGCCGGCAAACGGCGACCATCGCATTGTCCCGCTCACGCCATCGCGGGGCTGGTGGGCGTGCGGTGTCGTTCGACGTCGCTGTCTGGTAGTCTTTCGGTGGGTAGGCCTAGAAACATGGATTCAGCCAGTTCCGACCGCATTGTTCTCGATCCCGCGATCCTCGTGGGCAAACCCGTGATTTGCGGCACGAGACTCTCGGTCGAGTTCATCATCGGCTTGCTGGCCGATGGCTGGAGCGAGGCGGACATCCTGACGAACTATCCGAGCATCGGACATGACGACATAATCGCCTGCCTCGCCTACGCGCGCGACCGGTTGAAGGACGAGAGGATCTATCCTCCGGCCGGATGACGATGTGTTGCCGACCTCGACGAGCCAGGCGTAGAACGCGCTATCGAGGATTCCATCGAGCCGGGGCAAGTTCGTCTTGGAGAGCGTGGCATGACGAGAATTCGGATCGAGTTGCCCGACGCGACCGCCAAGGCCGCGCGCGAGGCAGGCTTGCTGACACCGCGGGCGCTCGGACGCTTGTTGAACGACGCGCTCAGGCGCCGTCGTGCCGCCGGTTCGCTTCTCAGGATTGCCGACCGTGTCGCGAAGGCCGGAATTGCGCCGATGTCGATGCAGGAAATCAATGCGGAGGTGAAGGCCGTTCGGGCCGGGCGCCAGCGGCGTGCGCGCCGTTCTTGACACGAATGTGCTGATCTCCGGGCTGCTATGGCGCGGGCCACCTCATGTCCTGATCGAAAGAGCTCGTGCCGGCGACTGGACCATCGTCAGCTCCTCGGTGATCCTGGCAGAGTTCTCTTCGGTGATTCGCCGACGGAAGTTCATGAGGATCTTGGCGCTCTCTCGCACCGATCTCGATCGTACGTTGCGCGAGTTGCGGCTGCTGGCCGAGATTGTCGAGCCCTTGTCTCCGGTGCCTGCAGTCAGCCGGGATCCTGCCGACAACGTGGTTTTGGCGACCGCTGTGATGGCGCGGTCCGACCTGATCGTCTCGGGCGATGACGACCTGCTGTCCCTGCGCGTCCATGAAGGCATTCCGATCGTCGATCCGGCCGCCGCCCTGGAGTGGCTGCGCTGACGAAAGCTGCTCGACACGTACCGAGGCACGCGCAAAATCCCGCTTGTAAATTGGTCCGATGATCGATCTGTCATCGGTCGGCAAGGTGCGGGGGAAATCATGACACAGGCTGCGGCGTCGAGCTCACGACGCTGGATTCGCGATCGGATCGTGCGGTCGACGGACACGTTCGTCGAGCTCGTCCTCTTCTACATTGGCGCCATGCTGATCGCGGCGGCGGCATTCGCCTTTCTCGAGGGCAAGTCGTTCGGCGATGGCGTCTGGTGGTCGTTCGTCACCGCCATGACGGTCGGCTACGGCGACTACGTGCCGGCCACACTGGGCGGCCGCGCCGTCGGCATCGTGCTGATGCATCTCGTGCCGCTGTTCATCATCCCGCTGGTCATCGTCCGCCTGCTGCGCACCCTGGTCGAGGACGAGCACGCCTTCACCCACGCCGAGCAGGAGCGGATGAAGGCCGATCTCGCCGCCATCAAGAAGGCGCTGAAGATCGACGGCTGAGGGCGCGATCGCCGCCCGGTCAGCGCGGCGCGGCGGCTCGCGGGGACGGGATGACGGAGTCTTTCCCATATGCGAATGCCCTGCCGCCCGGCCGGCGCCTCAGGTCCCGGGCTTCGTTCCCGTGGCCTTCACCACCTCGGCCCATGTCGCCATGTCCTTCTTGATGAAGTCGGCGAACTCGGCCGGCGTCGTCGGCGCCGCCAGGGTCGCGCGGTCGGAGAACTGGCGCAGCACGGCGGGATCGCGCATCAGCGCCACCAGGTCGGCGTTCACCTTGTTCACGATCGCGTCCGGCGTGTTGGCCGGCGCCACGAGGCCGGACCAGCCGGCCGAATCGTAGCCCGGCACCGTCTCGCCGATCGAGGGAATGGTGTCGAGCGGCGGCGGCACGCGCTTGGCCGTGGTGACGCCCAGCGCCTTGATGCGGCCGTCGCGGATCGCGCCCAGCGAGGAGGCGGTGCTGTCCATCATCAGCTTGACGTGGCCGCCCAGCAGGTCGGCCATCGCCGGCCCGGAGCCCTTGTAGGGGATGTGCACGATGTCGAGCTTGGCCTGCAGCTTGAACAGCTCCATGCTGAGATGCTGCGCCGTGCCGGGGCCGGCCGAGGCGTAGGAATGCTTGCCCGGCTCCTTGCGCGCCAGCTCGATCAGCTCGGCCACCGTGCTGGCGGGGAAGGTCGGATGGGCCACGATCACCAGCGGCCCGCGGATGATGTTGGTGATCGGCTTGAAGTCGACCAGCGGCTTGTAGGGCAGGTCGGGATAGAGGCTCGGGTTGACGCCGAACGTGCCGCTGGTGGCGATCAGGAACGTGTAGCCGTCGGGGGCCGCCGTCCGGCCGGCCTCGACGCCGGGAATGCCGCCGCCGCCGCCCTTGTTCTCGACCACGACCTGCTGCTTCCAGATGTCGGTCAGCTTCTCCGCCATCAGCCGCGCGAAGATGTCGGCCGCCTGGCCTGGCGGGAACGGCACGATGATGCGCACGGTCCTGGTGGGCCACGCCGCCTGGGCCCGCGCCTGCGTGGCGATGCCCTGCGTGGCAATGAAGGGCGCGGCCAAGCCCAGCGCGAGGGCATGGCGGCGCGTCGTGCTCTTCGACATCTCTTCCTCCCGGTAGTTGTTGCCGCGGATGCTAGCACGCCGCACCGACGTGCCAGGCCGGGCGCCGGCCCCGGTCAGGGATGGGCAGGCATGCACGGGGAAGAGGGCGCCCGTCGGTCGGCATGGTTCTGTCACAATCTCTCACCATATGACTCGCTCCTTGAACAGGGTCCGTTGAACAGGGAACACGGGGAAAAGCGTAAATGTTCGATCCGAAGAGTCTGCTCGATCAGTTTCTCGGCGGTCAGGCCAATCCGGCCGGCAACCAGCCCGGCGCCAGTCCGGGCGGCCAGGGGGTCCAAGGCGGCCGGGGCATCGGCGATTTCCTGCGCGGTGCCGGCGGCGGCGCGGTCGCGGGCAGCCTGGCGGCGCTCCTGCTCGGCTCGAAGGCGGGCCGCGAGATCGGCGGCGAGGCGCTGAAGCTCGGCGGCATGGCCGCGGTCGGCGCGCTCGCCTACAAGGCCTACAACGACTGGCAGGCCGGCAAGCAGGCACCGGTGCCGCAGGAGGCGGCCCGCCAGGCGCCGCCGCTGATGCTGCCGCCGCCCAGCGGCACGCCGTTCAACCCGTCGACCGAGAGCGGCCAGCAGTCGCTCGCCCGCAGCCTGCTGCGCGCCATGATCGCGGCGACCAAGGCCGACGGCCATGTCGATGCCCAGGAGCAGGCGCGCATCTTTGCCGAGATGGACAAGCTGGCGCTGTCGTCGGAGGACAAGGCCTTCGTCATGGACGAGCTGCGCGCCAACCTCGACGTCGACGCGGTGGCGCGCGGCGCGACCTCGCCCGAGCAGGCGGCGGAGATCTATGCCGCCTCGCTGCTCGCCGTCACCGTCGATTCGGCGGCCGAGCGCGGCTACCTCGCGATGCTCGCCGCGCGCCTGAAGCTCGACGACGCGCTGGTCGCCCATCTGCACGGCACCGTCGCCGCGGCGACCGGGGAGAAGGTGCCAGTCGCACCCTGACGGGCCGCCCTGCGCAGCGCGTCCGCGCTCGGCGCGCACCGGCGGGGTTGCCTTCGGCCAGGAACGAGGACTCGCCGCGTCGCTGGCCGCGCCGCGCAGGGCGTTACGCCTTGCGGGCCAGCATTGCCAGGAAGGCCGCGCCCAAAAAACCACGCCTGCCGATGGTCGACGATTGTCAGGCGCGCCGAGGCTCGAGGCTGCCGGCGCCCGTTCCCGATGCGCGCCTTGACAGGAGCGGACTGGCGCCGCGTTCTACCCCGCCCATGGACTGGACCAATCGGAAGCCGATGCGCACCGTTTCCCTCGTGACCGCCAACCGTGAACTCTCCAGGCTGATCAGGGAGGTCGAGCGAGGCGAGGCTTTTCTGATCACCCGGCGCGGCCGCCCCGTTGCCAGGTTGGTCCCCCACAGGACCGGCAAGACTGCCGATCCCGGTTGGGCGGCCGCCCATCGGCGGATGATGGCGCGACTGGAGGAGGGGGCGTCGCTCGGCGGCCTCGAGATCGAGCGGGAACTGCTCCACGATCGCTGAGGGGCGGCACTCATAGGCGCCAACTTTTCGGTTCTCCTCCCCAGCTTCGCTGGTGAGGCCCCGGAACGCTGGCGCGCGCCCAGCACATTCTCATAAGAGGAGAACCGAAAGGTTTAGCGCCTGTGGGGCGGTACTTCCGTGTCGCAAGCATCCTCGTTCACAACGTAGACGGACAGGCCGGTGACCAAAGCGTGAGCGGTGGTCCACCGGGAATGATCCGCCGCGGGCGCGGAAATGTGGCAGGCTGCCGGCGGGCCGGGGTGGCCCGGGAGAGAGGGATGTTCGAACGAAGTGAGGACGAGCGGCTCGCCGGGGTCGATCCGCTCACCGCGATCGCCGCCATGCTGTCGGCGCACGAGATGGTGCTCGAGCTGCTGCTCGCCGACCTGCTGCAGAACCTGCCGGCGCCGGAAGCGCATGCCGCCGTGATGCGGCTCAACGAGCAATGGTCGCAGGTGCGCGGGACGTTCTTCGGCTCCCAGCTGGCCGAGCCCAAGGAGATGCAGCGCCGCATCGAGGCCTCGCGCGCCTTCCTGGAGATTCTCACCACCAAGGCGCTGCGCCATGCCGAGGCCGCCCGCGCGGGTGCGGGGCAGCCCGTGGTGGGACCGGGGCCCGGCCCGTGAACGGCGGGTCGCCGGCGTGACGGCTGATGGACCCGGCAGGTCATGATCGCCGACGCGCCATGATCGCCGGCGCGCCGTGACGCCGCCTGCAAGGCAGGCGCGCGGCCGCGCAACCGGGGACGGCGACAGGCGTTGCTGTCCGGTCGCGCCTTGCGCGACTTGGGTCTCACTCTGCGCCACCCGGGTCGCGCCTCGCGCGACTCGGCTCGCGCTCTGCACGACCCGGGTTGCGCCCTGCGCGACCTTTCCTCCCTGAACTCGCAGGGCATTCGCATATGGACACGAAACTCCGTCATCCCGACCGGAGCCGCGCGTAGCGCGGCGTAGTGGAGGGACCTCTCTTCTTGCAGCATCAACAAGAAAGGTCCCTCGACTACGCCGCCAATGGCGCTGCAAGCAGCGCCTGATCGGGCGGCTTCGCTCGGGATGACGGAGTTTCGTGTCCATATGCGAGTGCCCTCCCTGAACTCGGGCCCGTCGCGCGATGCGACGGGCCGCTCTTTCGCTGCCCGTTCCCGCTTCCGGAATTCTGGTCTGCGCGACGTGCCCGCCGCGACGGACCGCAGGACAGTGCGTCGGCAGCGATTTGCGGCCGCCGATCGCCGCCGCGGCCTCGCACGGCCGCGCGCGAGCCGCCATGATGCGGGCGGCGTCGTGCCCGCCCGGCCGCAGGGCTCGGGTTCCCGGCACGCGCCCGCGACGGGCAGGGCTCGCTCTGCCCGCCCGCATCGTCTGAACCAACCGGCAGGGGAGAAGGTCGTGGCGCGAACGAGGCTTCAGGACGGATCGGCGGAAGACCTTGCCTTCGACCCCGCGGCCCTGCGCGAGCGCTATCGCCGCGAGCGCGATCGCCGCCTGCGCGCCGACGGCAACGCGCAGTATGTGCGGACGGACGGCCGCTTCGAGCACTATCTCGACGATCCCCATGCCGACCCGGGCTTCGCCCGCGCGCCGGTCGCGCGGTCGGTCGATGTCGTCATCGTCGGCGGCGGCTTCGGCGGGCTGCTCGCCGCGGCGCGCCTCGTGCAGGCCGGCGTCGACGACTTCCTGATCGTCGACAAGGCCGGCGACTTCGGCGGCACGTGGTACTGGAACCGCTATCCCGGAGCGGCGTGCGACACCGAGGCCTACATCTACATGCCGCTGCTCGAGGAGACGGGCTACATCCCGACCACCAAGTACGCCCGCGCGCCCGAGCTGATGGAGCACTCGCGGCGGATCGGCCGGCATTTCGATCTCTACCCGCGCGCGCTCTTCCAGACCGTGGTCGGCGAGGTCCGCTGGGACGACGCGGCCGACCGCTGGACGGTGACCACCAGCCGCGACGATCGCCTCGCGGCGCGCTTCGTCATCCTGGCCGGCGGCACGACCTTGGGACGCCCCAAGCTGCCCGGCGTGCCGGGCATCGAGCGCTTCCGCGGGCACAGCTTCCACACCAGCCGCTGGGACTACGCCTACACCGGCGGCGACAACACCGGCGGGCTCACCAGGCTCCGGAACAAGACCGTCGGCATCATCGGCACCGGCGCCACGGCGGTGCAGTGCGTGCCGCATCTCGGCGAGGCCGCGAAGACGCTCTACGTCTTCCAGCGCACGCCTTCCTCGGTCGACGTGCGCAACAACCGGCCGACCGACCCGGGGTGGGCGGCGAGCCTGCCGGCCGGCTGGCAGAAGGAGCGCATCGACAATTTCACCACCGTGATCTCGGGCGGCGAGTTCGAGGTCGACCTGGTGAACGACGGCTGGACCGACCTGATCGGCAACATCCTGCTGGCGGCGCGCCGGCGCGCGCAGTCGGGCGCGCCGGTCGAGGACGCCGACGCCCTCATCCAGCTCGCCGACGACGCCAAGATGGAGCAGGTGCGCGCGCGCATCGATGCCGTGGTCGAGGACCGCGCCACCGCCGAGGCGCTGAAGCCCTGGTACAACCAGTTCTGCAAGCGGCCGTGCTTCCACGACGAGTACCTGCCGACCTTCAACCGGCCCAACGTCCGGCTGGTCGACACCCAGGGCAGGGGCGTCGACGAGATCACCGAGACGGGAATCGTCGTGGCCGGCCGGGAATACAAACTCGACTGCCTGATCTACGCGACCGGCTTCGAGGTCGGCGTCGACTACATCGACAATGTCGGCTTCGACATAATCGGCCGCGGCGGCCAGTCGCTCGCCCACAAGTGGAAGGACGGCGCGGCGACCCTGCACAGCCTGCTGTCGCGCGGCTTCCCCAACTGCTTCATCGTCGCCACCCGGCAATCCGGCCAGAGCGCCAACTTCCAGCACATGCTCGACGAGAAGGCGCGCCACATCGCCTTCATCGTCGCCGAGGCGCGGGCGCGCGGCATCAGGACGCTCGAGCCGACCGCCGAGGCCGAGCAGGCCTGGGTCGACACCATCGTGAAGTACGCCATCGGCCGGCGGCCGTTCCTCGAGGCGTGCACGCCGGGTTACTACAACAACGAGGGTGGCCAGCTCGACATGCGGGTCGCCCGCAACAACCAGTACTGGCGCGGCCCTATCGCCTTCGTGAAGCTGCTCGACCGCTGGCGCCAGGACGGCTCGATGCCCGGCCTGGAGCTGACCCGCGAGAGGTAGCGTAGCGGGCAAGGAAGCCGTGCGCCGGGAGCGCGCCATTCCAGTGGCGCTCATGGGATGTGTGATCGGCAAGAAGAGCGCCACTGGAATGGCGCGCTCATGGGCGCCAACTTACTTACAAACGGACCTCACCCTGAGGAGCGGCCCGTCCTTCGACGCGCTCCCCTCCTCACCCTGAGGAGCCGCGCAGAGCGCGGCGTCTCGAATCGGGCGAAGTAACCTTCGCCCTTTGGGCGGCAACACGTCAGGTGCTGCGACACTGCTGTTTCAGCGATCTCGTGTGTAGCCCATCCTTCGAGACGGTCGCTGCGCGACCTCCTCAGGATGAGGACTATGTTGGACCAGCCAAAGTTGGCGCCTATGAGCGGCGTGCTCCCGGCGAACGATCGTCGAAGCTGCAGCCACCTACTTCGCCCTCTGGTCGGCGTAGACGATCAGCTTCCAGCGGATCGCCTCCGGCGCGGGATGGCGATGGTGATGCGCCGGCGGTAGGGGATCGCCCTCGTTCGACGCGATCTCGTGGTTGCACTCCTGGCACGCGTAGATGCCGGTCCACGGCGCGGCCGTGCCCGGCAGGTGCTCGTCCTCGAAGACGTCGCACGTGCTCTTCCACAGGTGATTGTCGTCCTTGAACATCGCCATGCCGACCTCCGCTCGTGGCTCGCAGCGCACGGTTTTGCGATGCCCGATCAATGCCCTCGCCGGCGCACGGCATCAATGCACGGGGTTTTCAAAGTTCGCGCGCGCCGCGGCAAAAGCTTCGTCGCCCGGCGGTCCGCGGCGAACGATTTGCCTGCGGCTTCGTCCGAGCCCGAGGCGGGGCGTTCGCGTGTGCCCGCTTACTCCTCCGTCATCCCGAGCGAAGTCGCCCGCTTAGGCGCTGGCTACAGCGCCATTGGCGACGCAGTCGAGGGACCTCTCTTGCTGATGCTGCAACAAAGAGAGGTCCCTCGACTGCGCCACCCTTCGGGCGGCTCCGCTCGGGATGACGGGAGAGAGGGCGCTCTGCGACAGTCCCGCCCCCCTGCCGGCCGGGCATCTCGCCCCGCCTGCTGGCCGGGCTCTCTGGACCGCCCGCCTGCCGGCCAGGCCTCCTGGACCGCCCCGCCCGGCCCGCCGGCCTGGCCCTCTGGACCGGCCGCGACCGGGCGGCGATCATCGGCCAAAGCCCGCCCCCCGAGCGCCAGGAGAGGAAGCCGCCATGACGACCCAGCCCGACCCCGCGATCGTGACCACCACCGCGATCGTGACCGGCGCGGCCAGCGGCATCGGCCGCGCCATGGCGCTCGGCCTGCTCGGCGCTGGCATCGATGTCTGGGCGGTCGACCGCGAGGCGTCGTGGCTCGCCGAGCTGGCGGGCGCCGCCGCCGGCCGTCCCGCGGCCAAGCTGCAGACCCTGCAATCCGATCTCGCCGACCCGGCCTCGTTCGACCGCATCGTCGGCGCCGTGCTGGCCGCCGCCGGCCGCATCGACGTCCTGGTCAACAATGCCGGCATCGGGCAGGGCTCGATCCGCGCCGACCAGCGGCACAACCCGCTGCGCTTCTGGGAGATCACGCCGGCGCAATGGGAGCGCTTCGTTGCGGTCAACGCCACCGCGCCGCTCATGCTGGCGCGCGCCGTGGTGCCGCACATGCTGCGCGCCAGACGCGGCCGCATCGTCACCGTCACCACCAGCCTGGGGACGATGCTGCGCCGGGGCTACATGCTCTACGGCGCCAGCAAGGCGGCGGCCGAGGCCGCCACCGCGGTGATGGCCGAGGACCTCGCCGGCACCGGCGTGACCGCCAACGTGCTGGTGCCCGGCGGCATGACCGACACGCGCATCGTCCCGGACGAGGCGGTGAGCGACCGTTCGAGGATGCTGCGGCCCGAGATCATGGTGCCGCCGCTGCTGTGGCTGGTCTCCGATGCCGCCGCGAGCGTCACCGGCCGGCGCTTCCTCGCCGCGCACTGGGACGCGGCCCTCCCGCCCGCGGCCGCGGCGGAGAAATCCGGCGCGCCGATCGCCTGGAAGGCGATCGCCACGATGCCGATCGAGCCGGACTGAGCGGGCCGCCCCTGGGCTGCGCTTCGAGAACGTCGAGCATTTGGAGGGGCCGCTCTGGGAAATGCGCATGAAGGGCAAGGACGGCATCGCGCGGGCCGCCTATGTCACCGCTACCGGAAAGCGCGTGGTTGTGGTTCGCGTGTTTCCCAAGAAAACCCAGAAGACGCCGCGCCGTGAGATCGAGATTGCCCTGAAGAGGGCTAAGGAGGTGCAATGAGCCGCAAGTTCATTCCGGTCGAGGAGTCCTTCAGGCAGTGGCGAAAGGACCCCCGCTACAAAGCTGCCTACGATGCTCTCGGGGAGGAGTTCTCCCTCGCGTCGGCGAGGCGCGTGGCAGGGCCGACATGACTCGAGAGCAAGTCGCCAGCGCCATGGGAACGACTCGAGCCGTTGTCGCCCGCCTCGAAAGCGGGCGGACCATGCCGTCCACTCGAACCTTGCAGCGATTCGCCAAGGCAACCCGCACACGTCTGCGCGTCAGGTTCGAGCCCGACGGCCCCAAGCGCTCCTCGTGACATCGATAGGCATCGCCCGCCTGTACTGACCCCGGGCAGAGGAGCGCGCGCACCTGGTTTCACCCCCATAGGCGTTAGAATAGAAGGAGACCTCGTCCTGAGGAGGCCGCGTAGCGGCCGTCTCGAAGGATGGGCCGCACAGGAGATCGTTGGAAAAGCGGTGTCGCAGCACCCTCACTGTTGCCGACCCTTCGAGACGCGGCCCTCCGGGCCGCTCCTCAGGGTGAGGTCCCTCTGTATTTTAACGCCTATGGGTTTCACCCCCCCATCTCGTGGTCAGATCCTCGGTGCGGCGCGCCGATCGCCTGGAAGGCGATCGCCACCATGCCGATCGAGCCCGACTGAGCCGCCGCCTAATAGACGAGCTTCGGGTAGCCCTCCGCGGCGACGGTGTCGCAGTGCTCGCGATAGGCCGGGTGGCCGCCGCTGTAGCGCATGATCCGGGGCTTCTGCTTGCCTTCGACGTTGCGGTTGACGCCCGTCATCCACGAGCCGACCTCGTTCATCAGCTGGCCCTGGCCGAGGTCGTGGACATGCGCGGTCCATTCGTCGACGGCGGATCGAGTCGTCTCGAGGCGCGTCAGCCCGCGCTCGGTCGCGAACCGGATCACGCCGGTGACCCACTCGACGCTGTACTCCGCCGTGCGCGTGTAGTTGCTGAGCCCGGCATGCGGCCCCATCGTCATCAGGAGATTGGGGAACCCGGCCACGAACACGCCCAGATATGTCTGCGGGCCGTCCTTCCACACCTCCTTGAGCCGCACGCCCTCGACGCCGCGAATGTCGATCCGGTCGAACGCGCCGCTGATGGAATCGAAGCCGGTCGCGTAGATGATGACGTCGAATTCGCGCTCGCGATCCGACGTCCGGATGCCGTGCGGCGTGATGCGCTCGATCGGCGTCTCGTTGACGTCGACCAGCTCGACGTTGGGCTGGTTGTAGACCTCGTAGTAGCCCCGCTCGAGCGGGATCCGGCGCATGCCGAAGCCGTGGTCCTTGGGGATCAGCTTCTCGGCGATGGCGGGGTCCTTGACCCGCTCGCGAATCTTGCGCGCGGCGAACTCCGAGGCGAGCGCGTTGGCCGCGCGGTCGGTCAGCATGTCGCTGAAGTTGCCCTGCCACTGGCCGAAGCCCGGCGTGCGGTAAAGCTTCTCCCAGAACGCCTCGCGCTCTTCCGGTGGCACCTCGAGCGTCTTGCGCGGATCGGGGGCGTGGACGTAGCAGCTCGGCGTCTCGCGGCAGCGCGCCAGGATCTCCGGATAGCGCGCGCGGATGTCGGCCATCTCCTCCGGCGTGATCCGGCTGTTGTTCAGCGGGAAGCACCAGTTGGGGGTGCGCTGGAACACCGTCAGGTGCCCGACCGTGCCGGCGATCGTCTGGATCGTCTGCACCGCGGTGGCGCCGGTGCCGATGATGCCGACCCGCTTGCCGGCCAGCTCGATGCCGTCCTTCGGCCAGCGCTGGGTATGGCACGACTGGCCGGTGAAGCTCTCGATGCCGGGGATGGTCGGCATCACCGCCGCCGAGAGCACGCCGATCGCGGTGACGAGGAAGCGCGTCGTATGGCGCGCGCCGCTCTCCAGCACCAGCTCCCAGCTCCGCGTCTCCTCGCGCCAGTGCGCGGCCTCGACGCGGCTGTTGAACTGGATGTCGCGCCGCAGGTCGAACCTGTCGGCGACGTGGTTGAGATAGCGCTCGGTGTGGGGCTGGGCCGAGAAGTGCTCCTCCCACGCCCATTCGTCGAGCAGCTCCTTCGAGAACGAGTAGCCGTAGGTCCAGCTCTCCGAATCGAAGCGCGCGCCCGGATAGCGGTTCCAGTACCAGGTGCCGCCGACCGCGCTGCCCGTCTCGAAGACCCGGACCCGAAGCCCGAGCTGGCGCAACGTGTAGAGCTGATAGAGACCGGCGACGCCGGCGCCGATGACGACCGCGTCGAACTCCGGGCCGCTGCCCGCTCGTGTCTCGTGCCGGACTGCTGTCACCGTATCCATGCTGTCCTCCCTCGTCTGGTCGGGACCCGTGAAAGTGACCCCCCCCGAGGACGACATCACCCGAATCCTTCGCCAATCAGAAGGCACATGTTATCGAGTCACTCGGCCATGACTACTGCGTTGCCTCTGCGCGGCGCTGCTATGCGGCACGAACTTGTCCTAGGCGACGAGAGCAAGACGCGGGCAGTGGTTTCTCTTGCGGCCGACTACGTCCGCTTTCTTCTCGCTCTGATTGCTCCTGGAGAGTCCGTTCCTTGGACTTGGACGATTTGATCAGGTGCCGATCGGGTGGGGCCGGATCTCCCATGCTTTGCTAGGAACAAGCCCCCTTCAAATCATGCTTCAAAGAGGCCGAGGCCCTTCGGCCCCGGATGATCCGGCCCTGCCATCTAAGAGCACGACTCGACAATTGATTCAATCTTCATGATGTGAAGAGGTCAGGAGAAGATATCATGGTTGACTGCTCTCAACATTCGTGAGAGTTTCTTGCTAGTACAGTGCGGATAGCGTGTGGGCGCGGAATAGAGGGTGCACCGCCGTGACTTTTGATGCGTTCTTCGAAGCTTCAACGCAGCGCTACACCGGCTTGAAACGCACGCCCTATCCCTATCAACGGAAGCTTGCCGACGACGAATGGCCAGAGACCCTGATCGTACCCACCGGCTTCGGCAAGACCGCTGCTATTCTCGCCGCTTGGTTGTGGAAGGTAAAGGCAAACGATCCCGGTACGCCGCGTCGCCTCATCTATTGCCTGCCCATGCGGACCTTGGTGGAGCAAACGGCGGCGACTGCGATGAATTGGATCGCTGCGGCCGAGAGCGCACTTGGTCTGAAGGTACATCTTGATGTCCTTGTAGGAGGCCGGCCCAAGGACCGGAGAATCCCCGATTGGATCATGCATGCGGACGAGCCAGCCGTTCTCGTCGGCACGCAGGATCTACTTGTGTCCGCGGCCCTTATGCGCGGCTACGCGGTCACGCGCTATCGCTGGCCCGTCGATTTCGCGCTGCTGCACAACGACGCTTTTTGGGTTTTCGACGAGGTGCAGTTGACCGGCGCGACGCTGGCTACTTCGGCGCAGTTTGAAGCGTTTCGGCGGCGGTTCAAAACGGCGAAGAGCAGCCGCACGATGTGGATGTCGGCGACTCTTGATCCGGACTGGCTGCGGACGATCGATTTCGTTTCCGCCGACGCCTATCGTGCCAACGATCTATCTCAACACGATGTCGATCGCGCGCAATCCCTGTGGTCAGCCAGGAAATCGCTTACGCCTCTCGATATCGGCCAGCCCGACCTAGAGAAGAAGAACGGCCTCGCTGACTATGCGGCTTCCATCGCCAAGGTCGTCGCTGAGCGCGCGTTGCCACAAACCAACACGATACTGTTCTTCAATACGGTCAATCGTGCGCAGGCGGTGTTCGGCGCGCTGAAGAAACAGGCTGACAAGTTCGAGATTCTGCTGATTCATTCGCGCTTTCGCGAATCGGAGCGAAAGCGGCTGACGCAGCGGTTGAACGCACCGTTCGCGGCCACCGGCCGTATCATCGTTGCTACTCAGGCCTTGGAGGCAGGTGTCGATGTCACGTCGGCTGCGATGATGACGGAGATTGCACCATGGTCTTCTTTGGTGCAACGGTTCGGCCGATGCAACCGCTATGGCGAATGTGGAGATCGAGGCGCCAAAATATCTTGGATCGACTTGCCGGATGAATGCGCCGCCCCTTATGAGCCGGCGGAGCTATCCGAAGCTCGCCAGAAGCTCGCCACCCTTACAGCCTGTGGTCCGCGAGACCTCTCTGCGATTCGCCCTTCTGCGCCCGAACGCGGTCAGGTCATCCGCAAGAGCGATCTGCTCGATCTCTTTGACACCGATCCGGATCTGTCAGGCTTCGATGTCGACGTCTCGATCTATGTCCGCGACGCACAGGATACGGATGTTCGCCTCTTCTGGCGTCCCGTGGAAGGCGGGGCACCTCCCGACGATGCGGCGGAGCCGCAACGTGATGAACTCTGCCCAGTGCCGATCGGAGGCGCGAAGGCGCTGGTCAAGCGCGCTTCTGGGCGCGCTTGGCGCTGGGACGCGCTGGACAAGAAATGGAGGAGCGTCGACGCCGACCATCTCTTCCCTGGTCTTGTCCTTTGGATCGACGCAGCGATCGGTGGGTACGACGGCGAGCTTGGTTTTGATCCGATGGTCCGAATGGCTGTGGAGCCGAGAGACTTGACCGGTGCATCCCGTGATCCACTGGACGGTCTCGATGGCGACCCGGATTCGGCTACGCAGCGCGCGCTGGTCAGCCTTGCCAAGCATTCTGGTCGCGTGCGCGATGAAGCGGCGAAGCTTGCTGATACTTTGAGCTTGACCGTCACGGAGCGTGTGCTGCTTGCGGAGGCGGCACTGCATCATGACTGGGGCAAGGCGCACGACGCCTTCGTCGCACTTACCGCGGGAGCCAAGGCGAACCACGGTACGCAGGAACTTCTCGCCAAGTGGCCAAGCGCTGCGAACGGCGCCGAGCGTCCGAATGGTGCGCGCAAGCACTTCCGCCATGAGCTCGCTTCGGCGCTCGCCTATCTTGAAAGGCACGATTGGAAGGCGGAAGCGAACCTCGCCGCCTATCTCATTGCTGCGCATCATGGCAAGGTGCGCCTGCGCCTTCGTGCATTGCCGAACGAGCGGGCAGCGCCGGATGGAAAACTATTCGCTCGCGGCGTCTATGACGGTGAGGCGCTTCCGCCGGTGCAGTTGGGCGAGAAGCATCTGCCGAGGACAATGCTCGATCTCGATATCATGCAGCTGGGCGACAGTGAGCGCTGCGGTGCCAGCTGGACCACGCGCATACAAACACTTGTGGAGGAACTAGGACCTTTCCGGCTCGCCTGGCTCGAGACGCTCCTGCGCATCGCCGACTGGCGTGCATCGGCCATCGAGACGGAGTTCGTTCGTGACGATCTGTGAGCATGTGCTCGAAGGCTGCGCGCCAGTCCCACTTGCCGGTTATCTGAAGGCGCTAGGGGCCTTCCGTCTCCTTGCTGAACAGAGGGATGACACCGCGCGAGGATTCTGGCGCAACGAGCGATTTGTGATCAAGACCAGCCTCTCCGAGGAGGAGCTGATCAGGTTCTTCCTCTACGAGTTCCAACCGACGCCCGTAGTCAGTCCATGGAACGCCGGCAGCGGATTCTACTTTCGGGAAGGTAAGGCCAAGGCAAAGGACCCTGCTACGGGAAAGCGCATCAAGACTGGCGTGAGGGACCAGGCCACGGCAGCCACCCGCGCTCTTGACGGGATGCTGGCCGCCGAGGCGAAACGCCTTCGCACTTATCGCGAAGCCATTCGGGTGGCAAAGACGCGGCTCGAGGAGAGCAACTTCGTCGCTGCACCGAGCGATCAGGAGAAGTCTGCGCTGATCCGGATGCTTCGGTCCGAAATGCCCGATGTGGCGGTCGCTTGGATCGACGCCGCTGCGACCGTCACTCAGCTTGATGTTGTTTTCCCCCCATTGCTGGGGAGTGGAGGAAATGACGGTAATCTCGATTTCTCGACGACAGTCATTCAGGCAATCAATCTGCTGATCGACGTGACAAGTGGCGAGCCTTCGGTAATCGCGAAGGCTTTGCTCGCTTCCGCTCTTTTCGCCAGTACGACACAGGCGGCAGGAGGAGCAGCGATCAGCCAGTTCGCACCGGGCGCCGTCGACGCCCCGAACTCCGGCGTGGGCTTTGGCGGCGACGCTGCAGGGAATGCTTGGGACATCGTCCTCGGGTTGGAAGGGGCGTTGATGATGTCCACGGCATTGGTTCATCGGATCGATGCAGGGGGCGGTGGCGCAGCCTCCTTTCCATTCATGGTCTCACGCCGTGGGGTTTTTGGTGCCGGAGCCGGTAGCGTTGCCCCGGCGGACGAGAGCGCTCGCGGCGAGTTCTGGGCGCCGCTTTGGGAACGACCAGCCGCGCTCGGCGAGGTGAAGGCCCTTTTTCGCGAGGGGCGTGCGGTCGTGGATCGTGCCACCGCAAACAGCGCTCTCGATTTCGCGCAGGCGCTCGGACGGCTGGGGGTTGATCGCGGCGTCGACCAGTTTGAACGCTACGCTTTCGAACAACGTTATGGAAACATGTACATCGGAGTGCCGCTCGGACGCCGCAACGTCGAGCGAAATCCAAACGCTGACCTGATCGCAGACCTTACGGCATCTGGTTGGCTTGCCCGAGCGCGAAGCGCCGTTCGTGGCAAGGGCGCGCCCGCGAGCATGTTGGCGTTAGGTCGGCGATTGGATGATGCTTTGTTCCGGTTGGCCGAAGACCGATCGAACGCCGTCGTTCAGGAAGTCTTGATCGAGATCGGCTCGCTGACGCTCAACGCCGGGAGGCGTCCAAACCTTCGCACAAACCTGTCACCTCCGAGCCTGTCGAAGGAGTGGATGAAAGCGGGCGACGATGACACGCACGAGTTCATCCTTGCCGCGGCACTTGCGGGTCTCGATGCAGCGACCAGGGATAGGGACTTTCGTTTGCCTTTCCGCCGTCATCTCGCGCCGCTCGCCTTGGCCAAGGGGCGCGACGTCTGGGCCGACACGACGGAAGCGGAAGCGCTTGCTGTCTGGACTGGCCGTGATCTTGTCCGCGACCTGACGAGTGTTCTCGCACGGCGATTGATCGAGGCGCATAGGCATGAGTTTGTCTATAACGACAGTTCCGAGCTTCCGCTGCGTGGTTGGCGAACTGCGCCGCTCGCAGCGGTAATGGCATTCCTTGGAGACCGCACCGATGATGAGCGCATAGCGGCCTTGGCCGCCGGGCTCGCCTGGCTGACAGCGATGCGCAGGCACGCGTCGCCCATCGAATCGAGCGAGGTGAGCCAAGCGCAAGACGACGAAAGCAGGTCGCACGGAATGGAGGCGGATGCGGAAAGTCCTCCCGAGGAGGAAACCCCGCGAGTCGAGGGGCGAGCCGCGGAGGCAAAGGGACCGACTGCGCCGCGCGCCTTCGCGGATGTCGTTCCATTTACATATGCGGTTCTAAAGCCGCTATTCGACCCGAAAGGTGTTGCGCCACCGCGCCCCCCGATCAAGGGAGCCCGCCACTATGGCAAGCACGATGCTCGCCTTCGCAAGACCATTGATCCGACTCCGATTGCGCGCCTCCTGACTGCGGGTCGCGTCGACGATGCATTGGTCGCAGCTGAGCGGCTTGCACGGGCCGCAGGCCTTGGTGTCGCGTACGGGAATGCGATGATCAAAGGTCAGCAGCGCTCCCGCGACGTCGACGCAGCAAGGATTGCCGCTGCGCTACTCATACCGGTCTCCGACGCCGATATGGAGACTTTGGCTTGGCGGGCATATCCCGACCTGAGACGAAATACGGAGGAAGCTGATGCCAATCAATCTTGAGGCGCTGGAGCGCACCCCGCGTTTGCTGATCGAGGCGACACTCAAGCCGCTGCAAGGCAGTCGCTTCCAGCCGACTGGCTTCCCCAATCTCGGCGCGGCAGTTTATCGCGCACCGGATAAAAGCGAAATGCTTCTCGTCGAGTCGGCGCAAAGCGTGGCAAATCGCCTGGAGGCTGCATGCTGGGACGACATCAACGACGACTGGGTCGGGCCGCTGAAAGGTCTTCCCATCGTAAAGGTCAAGGACACCAGAGGCGATAAGCTGACTAACAGCATCCTCGAGGCTCATAGGCTGAATTCGCCTTACATTGAGAACTCCGATTGGTTCGATACCCTAAAGAAGGAGATCGGCTACGCTGAGAAGTCGTCGGGGCCGGTCGATATGCGGGGCAAGGTCTATCCGGCTCTTCTCAAGTACGACCCGAACTGCTTGCTCCATGGGGTTTTTCTGGAGAGCATTGCCGGGGTGATCCGAAGCCCACGAGCGTTGTCCGGTTTCATCGAAGCATCAGGCGCCGCTGTTGCTTCGAGCGGCGGCGTCAAGAATGACCGCGTAGACGCAAGCGGGAAGTCCCAAGGAAGTGGCGCCGCTGGAGGCTATGGCAACGTCCCGTTTGCGCGCGATGAATACACGGCGGGAACGATAAGTGCCTATTTCAACCTCGACCTTGCACAAATCCGGGGCTTTGGTCTTGGTAAGTCAGTGGAGGCACTCCTGGTCGCCTTGGCCCTGTTCAAGGTGCAGAAGTTTCTCGCGGAGGGCCTCCGGCTGCGGACGGCCTGCGATCTCGATCTCGTCGACCTCAAGGTGACTCGTCCAGCTACCTTCAAGGTACCTGAGCTGATCGAGCTCGAGCAAACATTGCCTAGCTTCATCGAGGCGGTGGCCAAGGAAAAGCTATTCGCAGACCCACCAACTACCCATGTGACGTGGAAGAAATCTTAGAGGCGGAAGACACGCAATGATCGCCTTCGCCTTCACTTTCCCGGTCGGACGTTATCACGCGACGCCTTGGGGGCGGAACGCCAACGAAGCGGACGTCGCATGGCCGCCAGAACCTGTGCGCATCTTGCGCGCATTGGTCGCGACTTGGTGGCGAAAGGCAGACCGTAAAGCATTTCCCAAGGAAGTTCTCGATGACCTGATCGACGTCCTCACGACTGAGCCGCCGCTGTTCCATTTGCCCGATGCGGTTCATAGCCACATCCGCACCTACATGCCGGCGCCAACAAAGCCGCCAGGGACGTTGATCTATGACGCCTTCTTCTGTCTAGGTCGCGACGCAGAGCTAGTCGCCATCTGGCCAAAAGCCGTGCTGAACGAAGCGCAGCGCTCTCTTGCCGCTCATCTCTTGGAGCGGATCGGGTATCTCGGTCGCGCGGAAAGTTGGGCGGAAGGCCGGATCGTGGAAGTCGGATATGGCGAAATCAATGCCCGCCCACGTGAACTGGCCGGTCAGGACATCTTCACGGACAGTGGAGAGGTTGTTCCGCTGATCGCCGACCGCGATTCTGTCCCATTCGATGCGACCATTTCGACGACACCGCGACACTGGGCAGAACTGCGGGCGAAGCTTCTGAACAATTTGAAGGGCAAGAGCAAGCGCGAGCGGAATCGAATAGAGGCAACGCTTCCGGAGCGTCTGGCGGATGCACTCGCCGTCGACACCTCCGACTGGCGCAAGGCCGGCTGGTCGAGCCCACCGCCGCTCAAGAAGGTTGTCTACGACCGGCCGGTCGTCGGACCGCTGCCGCCCCGCGGCCACGCCGCTCGGTCTATCAGAGAAGCCGGGCGGAGCGGCGTCCCTGAGGTTGCGCGCTTCGTTCTTGCCGGGCGTCCGCCGCCGCGGATCGAGGACACGCTCCGGATCGGCGAGATCGCGCGCCGCGCTTTGATGAGCAAGTTTGGAGGCGAACTGCCGCCGATCGAGTTTTCCGGTCGCGATGAGAAGGGGCCATTGCGTGACGATCCCGAACATGCGCACGCCTTCTATTTGCCGGAAGACGCCGATGGTGACGGCTTGATAGATCATCTGATCGTCTATTGTCGCCTCGGCTTCTCCTCGGAGGCGAAGCGAGCGCTCGACAGCCTCACGAGACTGTGGATCGAGCACGGTCGTGTCGACGATGAGGGTGAGCGTGGTCGCAAGGAATGGCGGCTGGCGCTGGAGGATATCGCAGCGCCGAGCGCCTTCTGGGAGGTGAGCGGGCTGTTGCGACCTGCCAAAGTTTGGCGTTCAGTTACACCATTGCTGAAAGGTCGATTCGACAAGGAGCGCCCGGGCAACTTCGAGGCGCTGGTGCTTAGCTATGGCAGGCAGATCATCGGGGAATGGACAAAGCGCTTTCCCGAGATGGCAGTGCCGAATGTTACGCCGATGGTCGAAGTGAACCCCGCCCGATTTGCGACGCGTGCCGGTGGCCGTCCACTCTCCACGCTCGCCTTCTCGCGAACGCGGCGTGGCCGTGGGGGCCGTCAACCGGATACGGCAGGTGGGTTCTTCCAACTCGACTTTTCCGATGAAGAAGTGCGCGGTCCAATTGCGCTAGGTTGGGGTGCGCATTTTGGTTTGGGATTGTTTTCAGCGTTGTAGCGTATGCGAGCGGAGCCGTCGCCCATATCCAAACCTCATCCAACTGCAGCCCGAGGTGGGCACTCTCGCTACGTCTATCGCTCGTGAAGTTCGCCGATGCCCCTTCAAAATTCAATCCGGTTCAAGTTCGCGCCCGCAAAGGCCTGGGCCGCCGTGCTTTGGATGCTCCGGCAGGAGCCCTCGTGCGATCTGCACACGGGCCTCAAGGCGTGTTACTTCGCGGACAAGAAGCACCTCAACGAGCACGATCGCCCGATCTTCGGCGCAACATACCGCGCGATGAAGTTCGGGCCGGTTCCCCTGGAAATCTACGACATTATGCAGGGTTCTCCATTGTACTTGGCCGAGTTGGGTGCCGATCGCTATCCATGGGAACTTCGCGGATTCACTCTGCTGATGCGCGACAACAGCGATCCTGATCTGTCGGTGCTGTCGGAGTCCGACATGGAAGCGCTCGAATACGGGTACAGGCAAGCCAGGAGCCTGACCTTCAACGAGCGGACGGCCGCAACCCATGGCCGCGACTGGCAGGCCGGCAGGCTCGGCACGATGCGCTACGAGGACATGATCGAGGATCGCCCCGACAAGGCCGAGAAGGTCGCCTTTCTGCGCGAGGCGGCGCCCTATCTTCGACTTTAAGCCTACGGTCGTCGAGCCTATGTGGGTCAGACACCGGCCTCGCTCAGCACGCGAATGCGGCCCTGCGCCCGCCCGCGCGTCTTCGCCCGAACCGTGATGTCCACGTCCTGTCCGAGCTTCGTCAGCAATCTCATCAGCCGCTCACTGGAGAAGTTGTCGATCCGACCGTTGATCAGCGCCGACACCTTCGATTGATCGATTGCCATGAGCGCAGCTGCGGCAGCCTGGCTGAGATGTCGGCGCGCGATTGCGCGCCGGATGTGACTGGTGAGCTGGGCCTTGGCCAGCTCTTCCTCGGGCTCGGGCAGGCCGAGATCGGCAAACACGTTGCCGCTGCTCTCCGCCACCGCGATCCTGTCTTGAAGCTTCTTGCCCATCGGTCGTATCCACCCTTGTGCCCCAAATCGACTTTCCGATTGCGCCGGTCAGCGCTGTGCTCGCAGGCCATCCCGGATGTCCCCATCGGAGTGAGAGGAACCCAGGCTAAACCAACGGTTGCACACGAACGAATTCTATCTGACACTATACCGGCAGGACAGGCCTTCATCTCTTGGCATCACCGGGAGAGCGTCATGTCGGGCGACCAACTGGAGCTGCACCTTCCCGCGCCGGCAGTGACCGGCGACACGCCGCTCGTGCCGGCACGCATGGTCAACGAGTTCGTCTACTGCCCGCGCCTCGCCTATCTCATGTGGACCCAGAGCGAATGGGCGGAGACGGGCGACACGGTCGAAGGCAAGCGCGTCCATGGGAGGGTCGATCGGCCGAGCGCGCCGCTGCCGGCGCCTGAAACCCTCGACGCCGCCGATGCGACAGTTCCCGACAAGATCGTCAGTCGCTCGCTGACGCTCTCCTCGCAAAGCCTCGGCGTCATCGCCAGGCTCGATATCGCTGAAGCCGAGGACGGCATCGTGACTCCGGTCGACTACAAGCGTGGCCGGCGCCCGCATGTGGCACTGGGGGTCTACGAGCCCGAGCGTATCCAGGTCTGCCTCCAGGCGCTGCTGCTGGAAGAGAACGACTATCGCGTCGAGGAAGGCGCCATCTACTACGCCGAGAGCCGCGAGCGGGTGCGCATCGTGCTCGACGAGGCGCTGCGGAACGCGGCGCGCGCCGCGGTCAGCGAGCTGCGCCTGACCGTGTCCCAGGGCCGCATCCCGCCGCCGTTGCAGGACAGCCCCAAGTGCCCGCGCTGTGCCCTGGTGACGGTCTGCCTGCCCGACGAGGTCCGGTCGCTCTCGGGTTCGCCGCTGGCCCCGAGGACGATCGCCACGCCGGCCGACGAGGCCCTGCCGCTCGTCGTGCAATCGCAGTATGCGCGGATCGGCAAGGAGGGCGAGACGCTCAAGATCGCCGACGAGGAGAAGGGCGACACGCGGGTGCGCTTCATCGACATCTCCGATGTGGCCCTGTTCGGCAACGTCTCGATCACGACGCCGGCGCTCGCGGCGCTGCTCGAGCGCGAGATCCCGGTCACCTTCCACAGCCACGGCGGCTGGTTCCGCGGCGTCGCGCATGGCGTCGGGCATCGCAATGTCGAGGTGCGCACGGCGCAGTACCGGATGAGCTTCGACGAGGCGGCCTGCCTGCGCTTCGCGAAGGAGCTGGTGGCGGCCAAGATCACCAATCAACGGACGATGCTGCGGCGCAACTGGCGCGGCACGCCGGAGGATCGGCAGGCCGCGCTCGACCGTCTCGCGGCGGCCCGCAAGTCGGCCGGGGATGCTGCGACAATCGTCACCCTGCTGGGCATCGAGGGCGATGCGGCTGCCACCTACTTTCGCGCTTTTGCCGGCCTCATCGAGCCGCCGGCCGACAAGGCGGCACGGGACGGCGACAAGCTGTCGACCTTCCGCTTCGATGCGCGCAATCGCCGGCCGCCGACCGATCCCGTGAATGCGATGCTGTCGCTCGCGTACGCCATGCTCACGCGCCACCTGACGATCATGCTGGCCTCGGTCGGCCTCGATCCCTATCGCGGCTTCTACCACGCGCCGCGCTACGGCAGGCCGGCGCTCGCGCTCGACATCATGGAGCCGTTCCGTCCCATTGTCGCCGATTCGGTGGTGCTGTCGGCCATCAACACCGGCGAGCTCGGGGCGGGCGACTTCGTGGTGGCCGCCACCGGCACGGCGCTGACCCAGGCCGGCCGCCGCCGCTTCGTCGAGGCCTTCGAGCGCCGCCTGGCGCAGGAGACGACGCATCCCGTGTTCGGCTACCAGCTCAGCATGCGCCGGATGCTCGTCGTGCAGGCCCGGTTGCTCTCGCGTTTTCTTCTGGGCGAGCTCGCGCACTATCCGCACTACCTGCCGCGCTGAGGCCGACATGTCCGACGAGCGGCTTTTCATCGTGACCTACGACATCGCCGACCAGAAGCGTTGGCGGCGGGTCTTCAAGGCCATGCAGGGGTATGGCGAGTGGCTTCAGCTCTCGGTCTTCCAGTGCCGTTTGACGCGCCGGCGGCGGCAGGAGCTCGAGACGCGGCTGCGCGGCCTGGTCAAGAACGGCGAGGACCATGTGCTGCTGATCGACGTGGGCTCCGCCGACAGGATCGAGCTCGCGGTGGAAAGCATCGGCAAGACCTTCGCGAAGGTGGAGCGCCAGCCGGTGGTCATCTAGATTGAAGAGACGGAGGAGACGGGAGACGAAAGGCGAACGCGCGTCGGATGTTCGAGCCGGCATGTCGCCGGATGCGTTCGAGCGGCCAAGTGGCGCGCGGACTCCCAAGGTCGCTCGAATTTCGCTAACGTGCTGAACCTGCGATGTTCTTTGACATGGTGAATAAGACTTTGCCGTCCGCTGGAACGTCCGGCTTGCCGAGACTTGACCATCGCTCGAATATCTTGCCCTCTGGCGTTGATAACGCTTTTGTTCTGGGGGCAGGAGCATCCGAGGCGTTCGCGCCTCGGCCTCATTGAAGGTTGCCGCTCGGGTAGGTGTCGGCGTTGAACACCGTCGCATCCGAGGCGTTCGCGCCTCGGCCTCATTGAAGGGTCGTAGAGGTGGAGGAGGAGTTCGACCGTCTCGCTGCATCCGAGGCGTTCGCGCCTCGGCCTCATTGAAGGCCTGTCGCCGACGCGCCGGCTGGCGATATTCCAGACGGCATCCGAGGCGTTCGCGCCTCGGCCTCATTGAAGGGGGAATATGTTGGCGGTCATGTGCAGCGCAGCAGCCCGCATCCGAGGCGTTCGCGCCTCGGCCTCATTGAAGGTTCATCTTCGCGATCGCCTCGGCGGACATGATCGCGCATCCGAGGCGTTCGCGCCTCGGCCTCATTGAAGGTCCGCATACTCTCCCCAGATCGAACAGGGAGAGAGCCGCATCCGAGGCGTTCGCGCCTCGGCCTCATTGAAGGATCGTCAGGCCGGTCGAGCGTTCCGTGCGGGCGTAGGCATCCGAGGCGTTCGCGCCTCGGCCTCATTGAAGGCCAGCTGGAAAAATCCAGCCTACTACAGCATCATTAACGCATCCGAGGCGTTCGCGCCTCGGCCTCATTGAAGGTCGGCGATGATGCGCTTGAGGCGGCCTGTGCTGATGAGCCGCATCCGAGGCGTTCGCGCCTCGGCCTCATTGAAGGGCGAGATCGTCGACGGTGCAGGTGTCGGACGATGGTGCATCCGAGGCGTTCGCGCCTCGGCCTCATTGAAGGGATCACATCCGAACCGGAGTGGTCGACGCCGGTAAACCAGACGCATCCGAGGCGTTCGCGCCTCGGCCTCATTGAAGGGTCGCTGAATACCTGATCGACGGTAACGCCACGCAGGCGGCGCATCCGAGGCGTTCGCGCCTCGGCCTCATTGAAGGACGATCAGCGCCACGAACAACGGCACGGTGATCGTGGACCGCATCCGAGGCGTTCGCGCCTCGGCCTCATTGAAGGCGCGTCGAGTGCGACCGTGGCAGCGGTGGTCCCCGTGCATCCGAGGCGTTCGCGCCTCGGCCTCATTGAAGGCCGGGGTTTTTCTCCCGCCACGCTGCTACACCTCGATGCATCCGAGGCGTTCGCGCCTCGGCCTCATTGAAGGCTGTTGAAGTCCTCGAACGTGTCGGCCAGCTCCTTGACCGCATCCGAGGCGTTCGCGCCTCGGCCTCATTGAAGGCTAACAGTGCCAAGCCCCGTCGAAATCGCCAGCGTTCGCATCCGAGGCGTTCGCGCCTCGGCCTCATTGAAGGATGACGCCCGGCATGTCCTGCATCGAATTGGATTGGGCATCCGAGGCGTTCGCGCCTCGGCCTCATTGAAGGGGCGTGCGCTGGATGACGGTCGACAACGACCTGCGCCAGGCATCCGAGGCGTTCGCGCCTCGGCCTCATTGAAGGTTATCCTCGAACACCATATAGACCTTGTCGTCCATGGGCATCCGAGGCGTTCGCGCCTCGGCCTCATTGAAGGCGGCGCATGTCGAAGGCGAGGGCGTCTTGGGCGAGCGGCATCCGAGGCGTTCGCGCCTCGGCCTCATTGAAGGCCGGCAGGTCGAGCGGCTCCATCATGAACGCCAGCTTTGCATCCGAGGCGTTCGCGCCTCGGCCTCATTGAAGGACGCCGGCACGCGAGGCGGCATGACCGATCCGGGCGGCATCCGAGGCGTTCGCGCCTCGGCCTCATTGAAGGCTCGGCAGCACGGGCGCGCGGGGCCGCATACGCCAGCGCGCATCCGAGGCGTTCGCGCCTCGGCCTCATTGAAGGTCCTGTTCGTCCACGGTCACGATGAGGTCGGTCTGCGCATCCGAGGCGTTCGCGCCTCGGCCTCATTGAAGGCTCCGCGATCGGCCGTGGCATCCATCGTGACCATACATGCATCCGAGGCGTTCGCGCCTCGGCCTCATTGAAGGTATTAGACGAAAGTGGATACGTTCGCAATCCTACTAATGCATCCGAGGCGTTCGCGCCTCGGCCTCATTGAAGGGCTCACAGATCCCCGATGCAATCGACGTTTCCGGCGGTGCATCCGAGGCGTTCGCGCCTCGGCCTCATTGAAGGAGACGAGGGGACGCCGGGGCGACCGGGTCGCGCCACGCATCCGAGGCGTTCGCGCCTCGGCCTCATTGAAGGCCTCGACGAACACCAGTCGCCGCCCGTTCTATCACGCATCCGAGGCGTTCGCGCCTCGGCCTCATTGAAGGTATTTAGAGCGCCTTTTAGAACATTTAGCTCATAATCTGCATCCGAGGCGTTCGCGCCTCGGCCTCATTGAAGGTCCTGCACCGAGATTGTCGTGTCCGCCTGCAGGTCGGCATCCGAGGCGTTCGCGCCTCGGCCTCATTGAAGGGTCCAGTCCCTCGATCAGAACCTTGATGCATTCGACCGCATCCGAGGCGTTCGCGCCTCGGCCTCATTGAAGGGTGATCGCCGTGCCCGAGGCGAGCACGGCCACCGGGATGGCATCCGAGGCGTTCGCGCCTCGGCCTCATTGAAGGGGCGTCACGCGCGCCACGAACAGGGCCGGCATTCCCGGCATCCGAGGCGTTCGCGCCTCGGCCTCATTGAAGGGTGAGGTGCGGCGCCCGGCCTTCGTCGAAGCCGCGGCGCATCCGAGGCGTTCGCGCCTCGGCCTCATTGAAGGTCTTTCCGGATGCGGTCGCACTCCTTAGACCATCGCGCATCCGAGGCGTTCGCGCCTCGGCCTCATTGAAGGTAGTAGTCGAGCGTGCCCTGCAGGTTCTTGGCGTAGCATCCGAGGCGTTCGCGCCTCGGCCTCATTGAAGGCGCAGGTCGCGGAGCGCGCGGTCAATCCACTCCAGCGCATCCGAGGCGTTCGCGCCTCGGCCTCATTGAAGGCATTGTACAGGAGAGAGGAGTTCGGCAACGCGAACGAGCATCCGAGGCGTTCGCGCCTCGGCCTCATTGAAGGGGCGGCGGCAGCCTGTCGAGCAGCTCGCCCACGGTGCATCCGAGGCGTTCGCGCCTCGGCCTCATTGAAGGCTCTGGTACCGGGATCACGGCGCGAAGGACCCGACAGGAGCATCCGAGGCGTTCGCGCCTCGGCCTCATTGAAGGGCGGTCAGCGGTTAAGATCGCCGACGAAGCGGCCATCGCATCCGAGGCGTTCGCGCCTCGGCCTCATTGAAGGTTGAGAACGTCGTCCTCGTTGGCCATGCCCTCGATGAGCATCCGAGGCGTTCGCGCCTCGGCCTCATTGAAGGACCGGCACGATCCGATTCGCCAACCCAAATAGCTCGGGCATCCGAGGCGTTCGCGCCTCGGCCTCATTGAAGGACGTTGAACGCCGCGTTGTTCCACTTGACCGTCGTGCATCCGAGGCGTTCGCGCCTCGGCCTCATTGAAGGACCTTCCAGATACGGCGGACGGGCTGGTGAGGCTCGGCGCATCCGAGGCGTTCGCGCCTCGGCCTCATTGAAGGGTTGCCGTCGCTGGCGCCGACAGAGAATCGCGCGCCAGGCATCCGAGGCGTTCGCGCCTCGGCCTCATTGAAGGTCGTCGAGAACGCCAAGGGGCGATTCCTTCTCACCTCAGGCATCCGAGGCGTTCGCGCCTCGGCCTCATTGAAGGGTGACCTCGACGCAGTGGCGGCAAGGCATGGTCGCCGTCGCATCCGAGGCGTTCGCGCCTCGGCCTCATTGAAGGGGCATCACTTCCTCCTGTTCCTCGCCTTCGTGGCGCGGCATCCGAGGCGTTCGCGCCTCGGCCTCATTGAAGGGGTCGCAGCCAGAACGGCGAGCGCTCCACTCCACCAGGAGGCATCCGAGGCGTTCGCGCCTCGGCCTCATTGAAGGCTTGTCGATCCATGTGCGCAATGCCGCCGCTTGCGCGCATCCGAGGCGTTCGCGCCTCGGCCTCATTGAAGGTTCGCTCGAAGCCGGGCAGGCGTATCTCATGCAGAGGCATCCGAGGCGTTCGCGCCTCGGCCTCATTGAAGGCTCCTTACGTCACATTGCGGGCGAGTCCCATGGCGGCGCATCCGAGGCGTTCGCGCCTCGGCCTCATTGAAGGCGAATTGAACGGCACATGCTTTCGCTTGGCATTGCCGCGCATCCGAGGCGTTCGCGCCTCGGCCTCATTGAAGGGCGTGACAGTCGTCGCACAGCACGGTGACACCGCCATTGCATCCGAGGCGTTCGCGCCTCGGCCTCATTGAAGGTCTGTGAGCTCATCGATGGTCTTCTTCGCAGCAGCCAGCATCCGAGGCGTTCGCGCCTCGGCCTCATTGAAGGAATGTCTCGATGACGACGAAGGCGACACCAGCAGATGCCGCATCCGAGGCGTTCGCGCCTCGGCCTCATTGAAGGGTCAGCAGCAGCTTGAGGGTATCGGCGCCGAGGTCGTGCATCCGAGGCGTTCGCGCCTCGGCCTCATTGAAGGGCGCTGGAATCTCCAATTACATCGACCCTGTCGTAAAGCGGCATCCGAGGCGTTCGCGCCTCGGCCTCATTGAAGGAGCGATCTCGCGACGGTTTCGGCATCGAGTCAGGTGGCATCCGAGGCGTTCGCGCCTCGGCCTCATTGAAGGGCGAGGAAGCGACATCGATCCCGCTGATCACGCAGGGGCATCCGAGGCGTTCGCGCCTCGGCCTCATTGAAGGTCGTTCGGAGGGAACGGCGAGAACGCGTTCCAGAGGGCATCCGAGGCGTTCGCGCCTCGGCCTCATTGAAGGCCGGGCAGGCTCCACATCAGCCCCTTCAGGTTCCCCTGCATCCGAGGCGTTCGCGCCTCGGCCTCATTGAAGGGACGGACTTCCAGATCGGCCAGCATTCGACGATCACGCATCCGAGGCGTTCGCGCCTCGGCCTCATTGAAGGCGCAGCTGGTCCTCGGTGACCTGCATGTCCAGGCTCGCATCCGAGGCGTTCGCGCCTCGGCCTCATTGAAGGCTCCGCGTCTGCGGGTTGTTGCTGTCCACCCGGACCGGCGCATCCGAGGCGTTCGCGCCTCGGCCTCATTGAAGGCGTCTGGATCGACAGCAGACCAGAGCGCCCGCTCCGCATCCGAGGCGTTCGCGCCTCGGCCTCATTGAAGGTTCAAGGAACGGGCGCAACCGCACCATCGCCTCAGCTTCGCATCCGAGGCGTTCGCGCCTCGGCCTCATTGAAGGCACCCGATCAACGCTTGCTGGCTGTCCGGCTACGAACTCGGCATCCGAGGCGTTCGCGCCTCGGCCTCATTGAAGGGCCGGGTGCGGTCGCCGCAGATGTCGAAATGCTCGCCAAGCATCCGAGGCGTTCGCGCCTCGGCCTCATTGAAGGTTCTGCCGCAGCGAGCGTTTGCCGCCCTTGGATAGCGTCGCATCCGAGGCGTTCGCGCCTCGGCCTCATTGAAGGCTCGGCTCCGGCGTGTCGTTCGCGACTGTCTCCGGGCAGGGCATCCGAGGCGTTCGCGCCTCGGCCTCATTGAAGGACTTTAGGCTTTCGTAGGTTGCGGCTGGCTTCGACGTGCATCCGAGGCGTTCGCGCCTCGGCCTCATTGAAGGTAGGCCGCGAGCTTCGAGCCCTCGGCGCGAACCGCCAGGCATCCGAGGCGTTCGCGCCTCGGCCTCATTGAAGGATGGCATCGCCATGCGTGACGATGTCCATCGCCACGGCGCATCCGAGGCGTTCGCGCCTCGGCCTCATTGAAGGGACCCGGTGCTCGCGATCGACGACCGGCGCCGCGTGGTCGCATCCGAGGCGTTCGCGCCTCGGCCTCATTGAAGGGCCGGGGGCCGCTGGATGCGCGTGCTCGCCGCGACCGAGCATCCGAGGCGTTCGCGCCTCGGCCTCATTGAAGGGTTGTCCAGGCTTGATGGCTGTAGAATTTGGAGCCGAGGCAGGCATCCGAGGCGTTCGCGCCTCGGCCTCATTGAAGGTCATTCGAGGAACTCGGCCAGACGTTCATGCGGATCGCATCCGAGGCGTTCGCGCCTCGGCCTCATTGAAGGCCCTGCCTTGAGAGCGGCGCGGGCGGCAATCCTGCGCATCCGAGGCGTTCGCGCCTCGGCCTCATTGAAGGTGCATGATCGGCGAGACACCGATCACGCCGCCGTTTGCATCCGAGGCGTTCGCGCCTCGGCCTCATTGAAGGGGCCCCAATCCTCGTTGGGTTGCCGCGCATGGCTCGGGGCATCCGAGGCGTTCGCGCCTCGGCCTCATTGAAGGGACGAGTCGGACGAGACCATCGCCATCCAGACGGAACAGGCATCCGAGGCGTTCGCGCCTCGGCCTCATTGAAGGTTCAAGCAGCTGACCGCCGAGCAGCTCGAGGACGTGGCATCCGAGGCGTTCGCGCCTCGGCCTCATTGAAGGAAGAACAGCCGGTCGCCCTGGACCCACGCCGTGCCGCATCCGAGGCGTTCGCGCCTCGGCCTCATTGAAGGTCCCAGCCCGAGCTCGCGCAGCTCCGTCAGGCGCTCGAGCATCCGAGGCGTTCGCGCCTCGGCCTCATTGAAGGGATGCGCTTCGCTGTCACTTCGCGTTGCCCTTCCTGAAGCATCCGAGGCGTTCGCGCCTCGGCCTCATTGAAGGATCCAGTCGAGGAATGCCGAGAGCACGTTCGGCTCTGCATCCGAGGCGTTCGCGCCTCGGCCTCATTGAAGGGCTACCGCCATTCCGGCTGGAGGCACCGCGGGGAGCGGCGCATCCGAGGCGTTCGCGCCTCGGCCTCATTGAAGGGAGAAGTGGCTGCGGATGAACGTCACCGGCGCGCCGGGCATCCGAGGCGTTCGCGCCTCGGCCTCATTGAAGGGCAGCGGCCTTGCCGTTGCCCTTGGCGGCCTTGCCGCCCGCATCCGAGGCGTTCGCGCCTCGGCCTCATTGAAGGTTCTCCCAGGCGTCCCTGGTCACGACGCCCTTGGCGAACGCATCCGAGGCGTTCGCGCCTCGGCCTCATTGAAGGGACGACACCGAGCGACCGCCGCCACCGGAGCCAATCGAGCATCCGAGGCGTTCGCGCCTCGGCCTCATTGAAGGGACATCGGCCCCGCTGGCCCGGCGATGACGACCTACGCATCCGAGGCGTTCGCGCCTCGGCCTCATTGAAGGTTGGACTTAGCCAATCGATGCTCCTGGATTGAGTTGCATCCGAGGCGTTCGCGCCTCGGCCTCATTGAAGGTTGGTCACCGCGGCGTTGATCGCGGCCGCGACGTCGAACGCATCCGAGGCGTTCGCGCCTCGGCCTCATTGAAGGGCGGCGTCGATGTCGGTGGTGGCCAGGCCATACTTGGCATCCGAGGCGTTCGCGCCTCGGCCTCATTGAAGGCGCGCCGAGGTCGCGCCGCACATCCCGGTGCGCCGCAGCATCCGAGGCGTTCGCGCCTCGGCCTCATTGAAGGTAGAACCACCCGACGCTCACGCCGCCGAGATAGACGCAGCATCCGAGGCGTTCGCGCCTCGGCCTCATTGAAGGAATTTCGACGTCACGGCGGGCCGGCGGACCACGACGTGCATCCGAGGCGTTCGCGCCTCGGCCTCATTGAAGGGCGTAGGGAGGGGCAAGACACCCCTCCGTCGCGGATTGGCATCCGAGGCGTTCGCGCCTCGGCCTCATTGAAGGAGCGCGGACAAGGACCTGTGGCGGCCGCTGTATCAGTGCATCCGAGGCGTTCGCGCCTCGGCCTCATTGAAGGCGCAGGAGATGCAGCGTCGTCATCGCGTACCTATCCATCGGCATCCGAGGCGTTCGCGCCTCGGCCTCATTGAAGGGCGGAGCTGGTTGATGGTCGCGGCGGATGCGGCCGTCGCATCCGAGGCGTTCGCGCCTCGGCCTCATTGAAGGGTGGTCGACGTGGAGACCGACAGCACGATCGAGCCGCATCCGAGGCGTTCGCGCCTCGGCCTCATTGAAGCACCAGCGACGTGGTGCAGTCGACCATCATCGTCCGTGGCATCCGAGGCGTTCGCGCCTCGGCCTCATTGAAGCCGCTCCAAGCTGCGGTCGCGCTTGTCGAGCTTGTGCAAGCATCCGAGGCGTTCGCGCCTCGGCCTCATTGAAGCAGAGGGGGGCAACGCGATGACGCGACCGGACGGCAAGGCATCCGAGGCGTTCGCGCCTCGGCCTCATTGAAGCAAGGCAGTAGGTGAGACGAAGGGCGGCCTGATTGCGTGGCATCCGAGGCGTTCGCGCCTCGGCCTCATTGAAGCTGGACGATGGCCGCCGCCCTCGCGGGCTCGCTGCTGTGCATCCGAGGCGTTCGCGCCTCGGCCTCATTGAAGCAGCACGTCCGCCGCCGGCCGATCGAACACCGCGCTCCGCGCATCCGAGGCGTTCGCGCCTCGGCCTCATTGAAGCTGGATTTGGAACGCTTGGCGTAGCTGGTTGATGGTGGCATCCGAGGCGTTCGCGCCTCGGCCTCATTGAAGCTGCACGATCCTGAGCGCCCGGTTGTGAGCGTGGCCCGCATCCGAGGCGTTCGCGCCTCGGCCTCATTGAAGCTCGGCGGTGCCGTAGAGTGCGGCGAACGAGGAGTGCATCCGAGGCGTTCGCGCCTCGGCCTCATTGAAGCTCGCGCTTCAGGACGGTCAGGCATCGCGGGTTGAGGCGCCTTCTTCAGCACGGAGATGCGAGCGGCTTGCCAGCGCCTTCTGTCGAGAGGATTCGCAACATTCTGTTCTTTCTGCAAAGCGCCGCCGATGCGGAAAAGCTCAAGACAGTGCCCTATTGGACGGTCCATCGGCTGACAGGGGACCGGCGCGGCACGTGGAGCGTCCGCCTCACAGGGAATTGGCGCATTACCTTCGATGTGGATGAGCAGGCCGTCGTGAACCTCGATCTGGAAGACTATCATCAGGAGATTGCAAACCATGTCGTACCGCCTGCTCGATCCGCCACACCCCGGCCGGTTCGTCCTGCTGGAGCTTGTCGAGCCGTCCGGGCTCGGCGTCGCCCGGGTGGCCGAGGGGCTCGGCATATCGCGGCAGGCGTTTTCGGCGCTGCTCAACGGTCGGGCCGGCCTGACCGCTGATCTGGCGCTGCGGCTGGAGAAGGCGTTCGGCGTCGATGCCGATACGCTGGTCCGCATGCAGGCGGGTTACGACGTGGCTCAGGCGCGGCGCCGGCCGGCGGTTGGCAAGGTCCGAAAACTCGTGCCGCGACGGCGAGCGGCATGAGCCGGATGGACAGGCAGGCTCCGCCCGACGGCAGCCGTCGACCCGTCGATCGGCCACCTTCAGGTCAACGTCGACAACGCGTTCCGACCTTGCCGCGTCGGTAGAGTCACGACGCCCGGCGCCTCGGCGTCGCGAATCGAAGGATCGCACGCTCTCGACGTGCTGCAAGCATCTTCGGGTTCGCCGCCAGCCGTATCGTCAACTCCATGACGGCAGCCGTCTCGGGCCCCGAAGCCTTCATCCAGTGCTGAGACGTCCGCGTCTCGAGAGCCGGTCAGGCGGCACTGGCGATCGTAAAGCCCACATCGACGTGAGTGGCCTTCCACGCCGGAAGCCGCTCGACACACGTGCTGATCCACCTCTTCAGGTTCGGATGCTCGTCGAGCGGCAGCTTGGACCATTCGTGCAGGTGCATGGGCGCCGCGACGGCGATGTCGGCGATGGTCGGCCGGTCACCGCACAGCCATGTGCTGGTGCTCAGCCGCTGGTCGAGGATGCCGGCCAGCTTGTGGAAATTCGCCGCCTCGCCATCCAGCACCGCCTGGTCCGGCGCGCCGCCGAGCAGCGGCTTGACGCAGTTCTCGACGAGGTAGACGTAGCAGCTCGGGAACCACGATGCCGCTTCCCACAGCAGCCAGCGGTTTATGTCGGCCCGCCTGGCCGGGTCGGTCGGGTAGTATTCCGTCTTGCCATGCTTGTCGGCGGCGTACTGCAGGATGGCATTCGATTCCCACAGTACCAGGTCGCCATCCTTCATCGCCGGCAGAGCCGCGTTCGGGTTTATCTTCTTGAACTCGTCGCTCTTCTGCTCACCCTTGAAGTAGTCGACTTTCGACAGCGTGTAGTCGACGCCAAGCAACTCGAGCCCTGCCAGCACCTTGCGGCAGTTTACCGTGATCGGATCGGCGAACACTTGCATCTGGCGGTCCTCCACTGGAGCGATGGCAGCTTGACGCCGGCTTCTATCGAGGACGATATGCGATGCGAGGCCGTCGCGCTAGAAGTCTCGGACGGGATTGAAAGAGGATGGTGCCATGACGCTGGCCGCGCGTACCGGAACGTTCAATTACATGAGCGATGCCGCGCAACCGTCGCTGTACCGCAACGGCAGCGTGTTGACCCGGCGCGATCTCGACGGCAGCGACTCGCGATGGGAGGGCGTCGACCTCGCGCCGTTCCAGATGCCGGTGCAGGATGCGCGGCAGCTGGGCGGGGCGGACCGCAAGACGCTGGCCTCGAACGGCTTCGAGATGCACAAGCGGCCGCTGCCGAGGCGCGACCTCGACTTCCTCGACAACCGGCAGGTCGTGCGCGACTACTATCCTCATTGTGCCGAGGTGGTCCGCGAGGCGTGCGGCGCGCGCCTTGTCGCGGCGTTCGATCACAATGTGCGTTCGGCGGCCGGCAAGGCGAGCAAGCGGCGTATCGAGGAAGGTCAGCAGGTGCAGGGGCCGGCCCGCGTGGTGCACGGCGACTACACGCTGACCAGCGCGCCGCAACGGCTGCGCGACCTGGCCCGACCGCCGGGATCCAACGACACGCTGCGCAGCGTGCTGGGCGAGAGCAAGGCGCTCCTCGACCCCGACGAGGTCGAGGAGGCCATAGCCGGCGGTCGCTTCGGCATCGTCAACCTCTGGCGAAACATCGCGCCCGAGCCCGTGGCGATCGACCCGCTGGCGCTGTGCGACGCCGCCAGCGTGCGGCCCGCGGATCTGGTGGTGTTCGAGATCCACTATGCCGACCGTATCGGGGAGAACTACTTCGCCAAGCATGCCCCCTGCCACGACTGGTGCTTCTATCCGGCCCTCACGCGCGACGAGGCGCTGCTGATCAAGCAGTGGGACTCGGCCGGCCGGATGGCCCGGACCAGCGGCCGGGAGGCGGATCACGGGGACGGGCCTTGCACGTTCTCCTTTCACAGCGCCTTCGCGGATGCGACCACGCCGCCGGACGCGCCGGATCGCTGGAGCATAGAGGTGCGCTGCGTCGTGCTCTTCGGCTGAGGGGAGACCGTGACGATGCTGGGCCCCGCCGGTCGGGTCATTCTGATATCCGGTGCCAATCGCGGCATCGGGCGCGCCATTGCCGAGGCCCTCTACGATGCCGGCTACACGCTGAGCCTGGGCGTGCGCGATCCCGCATCGACGGGCGCGATGACGGCCGGATGGGCCTCCGAACGCCACCTGACGGCGCGTTTCGACGCCGAGGATCAGTCGACGCATCGCGCGTGGGTCGCGGCGACGGTCGAGCGCTTCGGTCGCATCGACGGTCTCGTCAACAATGCCGGGCTGGCGCTCCGCGTCACCGTCGAGGACGAGAAGGACGACGTTCTCGACCGGATGTGGGCAATCAACGTCAAGGCGCCGCTGTCGATGATTCGCCTCGCGCTGCCGCATTTGCGGCGTTGTGGCGCGGGCCGCATCGTCAACGTCGCATCGATTGCCGGCAAGGCGGTCTACAACAACAATGTGGGCTACGCGATGACCAAGTTCGCGGCCGTCGCGCTCTCTCACGCCACGCGCCGGGCCGGCTGGTCCGACGGTGTGCGCTGCACGGCGCTCTGCCCCGGCTTCGTCGCCACTGACATGACGGCCGATGTCACGACCTTCCCGCACGAGCAGATGATGGCACCGTCCGACATCGCCGAGGTCGTGCTGACCCTGCTCCGCCTTTCCAACAACGCGTCGATTGCCGAGCTGGTCGTGAATTGCCGCGACGATGTGGTCTTCTAGGCTCGGGGAAGAATGTCCACGTTCTATGTCGCCGTCGTCGAGACCAACAAGGGAGGCGAGATCTTCGCTTACGTACCCGATCTGCCGGGCGCCACCGGTTCCGGCACCACCGTGCAGGAGACCTTGGCGTCCAGGACCTGGCCGAGCAGCTCGAGGCCGGTCGCACCCATCGCATGGTGCCCGACAATGCCGTCGCGGTCGGCGGTGGCATCACGAAGGTACACGGCATGCGTGAGCCTCGTCCCGAGGCCGAAGCAACCGCACGACGGCCGCGTCGACCACAGCTCGCAGGGGACGGGCCGGCCGTCTCAGGGCGCCCACATCGAGGTACGAAGTCGAAGGCCTGACCGCTCGTTACCCCGAGCGGCGCGCAGGCGAAGTCGAGCAGGACCTCTTGCGACGAGCGCTGCACTGTGCCGAGGGTCGCGTGCTGCGCGCGATCGCCCGGTTGCTCCAATCTGGCTGAGGTGATCGCTGCTCGATTGCGAGCCGGATAGAGCTGGCGCGCTGCCAGGGACACCCGGCGATCAATTCGCTGCACAGGCGCCTTGCTCGATGCTGGCCGCAAATTGCCGCCAGCGCCGTCGCCCCGACTTGACGCAACGCGAGACCCTCCTACTCAGGTGTATCACCACAAACCGCGTGCGGGGCACGATGAGCGAGAACCAGTGCAATCAATTGCACGCGCCTTTTGGCTCGATCCTGCCGTCGGCTCGTCCGCGCCCGGTCGACGGGACGTCGAACCGTCCTGCTCCGGCCTGTCGCCACCCCTCCGCAGGCGAGACACGATGAGCGAGACCGAGACATCACCCGCCGCGAGCGTCGACGAACGGCCGGTCAACGGAGCCAGGAATGCGACCGGCCATCCCATGGACGCCATCCTTCAGCGGATCTTCAACGATCCTGGCGTGACCCTGGCGGGCGAGCGGCAAATGATCAGGGCAGCGGCGGAAAGGTACCGGGCGATGGCCAGCGGCCGCCTGCCTCGCTCCGCGGCCCCGCAGGCGGAGGGCGTGCCGGACAAGGCCGATGACGCCGTCGCCGAAGGCGACCTCGACGCCGGCGATGGCGAGGCCTCTGATGGCGATACCCGTGACGGCGAGACGGACGTCGTCGACGGCGACGCCGACGTCGGCGCCGGCGAACCCGACGCCGGCCGGGCCGCCGATGCCGAGCCCGATGGTGCCGAGGCTCGCGATCCCGCCGCGGCCGAGTCCC
>JALHMO010000032.1 GCA_022844015.1 Reyranella sp.
GCCGCCGAGTTGAGCGAGATGCCGAGCGAGGCGGCGGCGAGCGGGCTGATCTCGAACGGCATCAGGATCGGCAGCGCGAAGTAGAACCACAGGATCTGGACCAGCACCGGCGTGTTGCGAAAGAACTCGACGAACGCCGTCGCCGGCAGATGGAACCACCAGGATCTGGCGTAGCGGCCGAGACCGACCACCAGGCCGAGCGCCAGTCCCGCCACCAGGCAGATCGCGAAGATGCGCAGCGTGCCCGCCGCACCGGCCAGCAGC
The DNA here is from genome assembly GCA_022844015.1 of Reyranella sp. Lineage (GTDB taxonomy): Bacteria > Pseudomonadota > Alphaproteobacteria > Reyranellales > Reyranellaceae > Reyranella. The sequence goes on from JALHMO010000032.1 coordinate 265, forward strand.
GCGTCGGTGTTGGCCAGCACCGAGGCAAAATCCCAAACGTGGTTCATGGTGCAGGGCCCATCAGCGCACCGTCGACTCGCCGCTCACGGCGAGGCGGCGCTCGATCAGGCGCGCGACCTGGCTCACGGCGAAGATGACGACGAAGTAGATGCCCGCCGCGACGGTGAAGGTCTCGAGCGGCCGGAAGGTCTTCTGGGCGATCTCGTTGGCGGCGAACAGCAGGTCGGCATAGGAGATGGTGGCAACCAGGGTCGTGGTCTTCATGAGCTCGATCGCGCGCTCCATGAAGGCCGGCATCATGCGCTTGACTGCCTGCGGCAGGACGATGCGACGCAACGCCTGGCGGTGGGTCATGCCGATGGCGAGCGCACCCTCCCACTGGCCGCGTTCGATCGATACGATGCCGCCCCGGAAGACCTCGGCGAAGAACGCCGCCGACTGGATCGAGAAGGTGACGGCGGCGGCGACGAACGGCGTCATCTCGATGCCGACGATCAGCGGCAGGGCGAAGAAGAACCAGAACAGCTGGACCAGCGGTGGCGTCGTGCGGAAGATTTCTATGACGAAGCCGGCAGGCCACGACGCCCAGCGATGTCGCGACAGGCGCAGCAAGGCGAGCACGAGACCCAGCACCAGGCCGCACGACAGCGCCGTGCCAGTGACCTTGAGCGTGTTTACCAGGCCCTGCGCCAGCAAGGGCGCGTTGGCGAGGACCGGGGCGAAATCCCAGCGGTACATCGCCCGCCGCGCCGCCGCCTACTTGATCATCTCCTTCATGACGGGCGGCGCCAGCGCCGGATCGAGGCCGAAATCCTTGACCGCCGCCTCGTACCATTTCTGCGTCTGGCCGCTCTGGTAGAAGGCAAGAAGCTGCTTGTCGACCCACGCGGTGAAGGCGGTGTCGTCCTTGCGCAGGGCGGCGCTGGACGGCCGCGATTCGGCAGGCGTCGGCACGACGATCTTGCCCTTGCCCAGGCGCTGGCGCGCGGCAAGCAGGGGCGGATGGAACAGGCAGACGACGTCGGCGCGGCCGGACTGAAAGGCGGCGATCGCCTCGGCGTTGCCGGGGAAGCGCTGGATCTCGGCCTTGGGCGTGTGCTCGCTCACCCACTTGTCCATGGTCGAGGCCTGCGGCACGGCGATGCGCACGCCGGGCTTGTCGAGATCGGCCCAGCTCTTCACCGGCAGGTCGTCGCGCGCCAGCACGGCGAGCGAGTACCAGAGCAGCGGCGCGGCCGGGAAGTTGGCCGCCTGCTTGCGTTCGTCGGTGGCGTCCAACATGAACATGATGTCGATCTTGTTGCCCTGGAGGGCGGCGATCGCATTGCCCCAGGTCACCTCGACCATCTCGACCTTGGCGCCCAGCGCCTCGGCCATCGCCTTGCCCATCGACACGCCGAGGCCCGACGTCCACGCGCCGGACTTGGGATCCTTCGAGAACCACGGCGGCGCCTGGGTGACGCCGATGCGCAGCGTGCCGCGCTTCTTGATCTCGTCGAGCGTGCCGTCGGCACGGGCCGCCAGCGGCAGCGCGAGCACGGCAGAGCCGGCCAATCCCACGACCATCAGCGAACGTCGGTTGATCGTCATCGCATGTCCCCCTTCGTCACCCCATTGAACTCCCGACCGGCGGCGGCCGGCAGCGAGCGCAGGAAGCGCTCGGTCACCTCGACGCCGCGCCGCATGTGATCGGCGATCTCGAGTCGCATCGCCGCCAGATCGTCGCCCAGCGCTGCCGCGATGTAGCTGTCATGGCTGTCGCGGCGTGGCCCGCGCCGGCCGTGCGCGCGATGATGGGCCGCCCAGTAGAGCTGCAGGCGGCCGCGCAGCCCGTGCCAGGCGCGCTGCAACAGCTTGTGTCCGCTCGCCTCGTAGACCAGGCCATGCAGTTCCAGCTCGCTGGCGATGCTGGCGCGGTCATCGCCGGCGTCGATGGTGGCGAGCAGCGCCACATTGCGATGTGCGAGCTCGCGCCGGAATCGATCGTCCCGCCGCTCCCAGACCTGCTCGAAGGCGAAGACCTCGAGCGCCGTGCGCAACGAGTAGATCTCGTGCACGTCCTCGACCGACAGCGACGCCACGTGCGTGCCGGTGTAGGGCACCGTCACCAGCAGCCCCTCCTCGATCAGCTGCCGCAGCGCCTCGCGCAGTGGCCCGCGGCTGACATCGAAGCGCTGCGACAGAGTCGTCTCCACCAGCGGCGCGCCCGGCGCCACATCGCCGGCCAGGATCGCCGCCCGCAGCCGCTCGGCGACATGCGCACGGAGTGTGCTCCGCGGGACAGGGTCCAGCGTCGGCATGGAATTGGCTGGCGAGGGATCAGGCAATGACAACGAAGGATCTCACGATCGTCGATTGTCAACAATCGACCGGAAAGCCGCTCCCCGTCAAGTGCTCTTCCGAGCATCGGTCGCGACAGTGTCGGCCAAGCCTTGGCCAGCGCCGACCTTCCGAAGCGGGTGCGCCTCAAGCGAGCCGCAGGGTCTCCGAGCCTTGGCTGATTTCGAGGTTCATTTCGACCTTGGAGGTCGCACGCGTCCCGTCGGACTCGCCCGCCGCAACAGGACCCGGGCGAGCGAGGCCATCGTGTTCGAGTACGCCGCAGAATGGCTTGCAGATCCGGATCGCTTCTCGATCGAGCCCGCCCTTCCATTGGCCCGCGGCTCCTTCGTCGCCCCGGCAGGGCAAGCTGTCTTGCTCAGTACGTCTTGTACCCCAGGAACTTGCCCGTCATGCCGATCTTGACCCGGTCGCCTTTCTGGTCGGGCAGGCGTTCCAGCGTCATGTCGAAGTCGATGGCGCTCATGATGCCGTCGCCGAACTCTTCCTGGATCAGCTCCTTCCAGGTCGTGCCGTAGACCTGGACCAGCTCGTAGAAGCGGTAGATCAGCGGGTCGGTCGGCGGCACCTGGGGCAGCGAGCCGCGATAGGGCACCTCCTGCAGGAGCAGCGTCTCCTCCTTGCCGAGCCCGAATAGCTTTGCGGCCTTGGTCGCCTGCTCCCTGGTCATCTTCATCTGGCCCATGCAGGCGGCAGTCACCACGATTTTCGAGGCGCCGCCGATTTTCTTGGCGATCTCCTCCCAGGTCAGCTCCTTCATGCGCTTCGCGCTCAGGATCTTCTCGGTGACGTCAGCCCGCTTCATTGTCTTCTCCCGGTTGTCAGAGGCACGATCTCGGCTGGTGGATTGACCGCCGCCAGGCCCGGCTTCACCAGCTTGACGCGTCGCGGGTCGTAGGCGGTCCCGGCGATCTCCTGGTCGAACGCCCTGGAGCGGTTGACGAGGAACTCCACCAGGTGATTGCGGATGGCGTAGTACTGCGGATGGCGGTGCAGGTCGTTGCGATGCCGCTCGTCGCGCGGCATGGTGTTCTGCACGATCTCGGCGATCCTGGCTCCCGGCCCGTTGGTCATCAGCACGATCCTGTCGGCGAGCAGGATCGCCTCGTCGACGTCGTGGGTGATCATGAACACGGTCTGGTTTGTGTCGGCGCAGATGCGCAGCACCTCGTCCTGCAGCATGCCGCGGGTCAGCGCGTCGAGGGCGCTGAACGGCTCGTCCATCAGCAGCATCTTGGGCTGGATGGAAAGCGCGCGGGCGATGCCGACGCGCTGCTTCATGCCGCCGGAGAGCTGGGCCGGCCGCTTGGCCTCGGCGCCCTTCAGCCCGACCAGCTCGATGAACCTGCGCGCATGCTCCTGCACCCGGGCGCGGTTCCACGACGGCCAGCGCGAGGAGACGGCGAAGGCGATGTTGCCCATGACGGTGAGCCAGGGCAGCAGGGCGTGGCCCTGGAAGATCACGGCGCGGTCGAGGCTCGGCCCGTCGATCTCGCGGTTGTCGACGATGACGGCGCCGCCGCTCGGCTGGTCGAGACCGGCCAGCACGTTCAGGATCGTCGTCTTGCCGCAGCCCGAATGGCCGATCAGGCAGACGAACTCGCCGCGCTCGACGCCGAACCAGATGTCCTCGAACACCGCCGGCTGGGTGCTGTCGCCGAAGCGGCGCGCCAGCCCTTCGATGGAGATCAGGGGACGTTCCATGGCGGCCTATTCGGGATAGGTGACGAGCTTGGCGAGTCGCGCCAGCGCCTGGTCGAGCAGCAGGCCGACCAGGCCGATCAGCAGGATCGCCGTGACGATATTGGCGATCGAGAGGTTGTTCCACTCGTTCCACACGAAGTAGCCGATGCCGGTGCCGCCCACCAGCATCTCGGCCGCGACGATCACCAGCCAGGCAATGCCGATCGAGATGCGCATGCCGGTCATGATGGTGGGCGCCGCCGCCGGCAGGATGACCTTGAAGGCGGTGCGCAGCGGGCCGACCTCGAGCGTGCGCGCCACGTTCAGCCACTCGCGCCGAACGCTGGCCACGCCGAACGCGGTGTTGATCAGCATCGGCCACACCGAGCAGATGAAGATCACGAAGATCGACGAGATGGCGCTGTCCTTGATGGTGTAGAGGGCGAGCGGCATCCAGGCGAGCGGCGACACCGGCTTCAGTATCTGGATGAACGGATCGAGCGCGCGGTAGACCAGCGGCGACATGCCGATCACGAAGCCGAGCGGCACGGCGACCAGCGCCGCCAGCCCGAAGCCCAGCAGCACGCGGCCGAGCGAATAGGCCAGCTGGACGCCGATGCCCTTGTCGTTGGAGCCGCGCACGTAGAACGGGTCGGCGAGGTGCTTCCAGATGGCGGCACCGATGTCGGCCGGGGTCGGCATCGCCGACTTGGCCCCGGTGGCCGCCGCGGCGCCGACCAGCTTGGCGTATTCGGGATCGACCGCCGGGCCGCTGCCGGCGACCGGCTGGGCCGCGATCTGCCACAGGGCGACGATGGCGGCGAAGATCAGCAGCGACAGCAGGGCCGCCCGCACGCCGAGCGACTTGCCGAGCGAAGGCATGGCGCTCAGGTCCGCCGGATGGCGAAGCTCTTGACGTACTCGTCCGGCTTGGCCGGGTCGAACGTCTTGCCCATGACCACGATCGTCTTCTTCGACGGATCGGGCGGCGTGAGCCCCATCTCCTTCATCATGCCGGCGGTGTCGGTGGCGAGATACACATCGGCCGCGACCTTGGCGTAGTCGACGTCCCCCTTGAGCTGACCCCAGCGCTTCATCTGGGTCAGGATCCAGACGGCGAACTGGTTCCACGGGAAGGGATCGAAGTCGATGCGGTTCGGGTCCTTCTTCACCCCGCCCAGGCCGTCGGCATAGGTCCCCGTCAGGATCTGCTCCAGCACCGTCTCGGGCTGGTTCAGGTAATTCTGCGGCGCGATCGCCTTGGCGATCTCCTTGCGATTGTCGAGCTTGGAGGCAAACGCCGTGGCATCGATGATCGCCTTCAAGAGCGCGCGGTAGGAATTGGGATTCTGGCTGGCGAATTCCTTGCTGACGGCAAAGGCGCAGCAGGGATGGCCGTCCCACAGTTCCTTGGTAAGGAGGTGGATGAAGCCGACGCCGTCATAGACGGCGCGCTGATTGAAGGGATCAGGTCCGAGGTAGCCGTCGAGATTGTCTGCCCGCAGGTTGGCCACCATCTCGGGCGGCGGTACGGAACGGATCGAGATGTCCTTGTCGGGATCGAGCCCGTGCTCGGCCACGTAGTAGCGCAGCAGGTAGTTGTGCATCGAGTAGTCGAACGGCACGGCGAAGCGGAAACCCTTCCAGTCCTTGGGATTGCGCTTGTCCTTGTGCTTCATGGCCAGGGTGATGGCCTGGCCATTGATGTTCTCGATCGCCGGCATGGTCCACGGCACCGGGTTCGAGCCGACGCCGAGCGAGATGGCGAGCGGCATCGGCGAGAGCATGTGCGCGGCGTCGTATTCCTTGGCCAGCGACTTGTCGCGGACCACCGCCCAGCCCGCCGTCTTGACCACCTCGACGTTCAGCCCCTGCTTGGAATAGAAGCCCATCGGATGGGCCATGATGATCGGCGTGGCGCAGGTGATGGGGATGAAGCCGACCTTGAGGTCCTTTTTCTCGGGCGCACCACCCTGGGCGAAGGCCTCGCGCGCCGCCGCCAGCGGGAACACGCTCGAGAGCGCGGCCAGTGCCGTCGCCGAGCCCACCGTTCTCAGGAATTGGCGACGCTGCGCATCGACCGGGAAGGTGGCGCGCAGCACGGCTGCATCGACGACCCGGTTCCACTGCCCCTCCTCGCCAGCCGGCGACGGCACGGCCTTCGTCGTCAGACGGCCGTGATCGGCCGCTCTATGGTCGCCGCCGCACGAGCAACGCGCCAGCAACGACTTGGGGTCGAACGGATCCTCGAACATCGACATGCTGCCTCCCAAACGCTTCCCGGCGTCTTGGCGCGACTGGAAGCAATTGTCGTGCCAACAGCGCGATCGCCTCGAAGGCCACGCGGTGCGCAATGCAAAGCAGCAGGGGCCGCCTAAAAATTAGGCATTCGCGTCGCCGATTCGAAACACGGAACGAAAGGCGATTTATGTTAACTCTGGGGATTAAAATTATGGAATCGCTTGCTTTTTCCCCATTCACGCCATAATTTTCGATTGCATCGAGTTGCAACCGTGTGGCAGGCTACCTTTTGTAGGTGGCTTGGTCTCCACCAACGATATGTCGACCACCCGTCGTAACAAAGGTCCATCAGGAACCGCAGGACGGAACAGTTGGGGGAGTGGGGTCGATGGCGTTATCGCGGCAGGAGCGAGTTAGGCGAAAAGCCGATCTCAACCCTTTGAAACTGATTGAAAAGATTGTCGCGGCCAATGATTGGCCGTTCGATCGCACATCCGAGCAGGAAATTGCCGTCGAAGTTGCCGGCCGCTGGTGCGACTACCGGATGTTCTTCAGCTGGCGCGAGGACGTCGAGGCTCTGCATTTCACCTGTGCCTACGACGTCCGCATCCCGAGCGAGCGCCATCGCGACATCCATGTGCTGCTCGGCCTGATCAACGAGAAGATGTGGCTCGGCCACTTCGACCTTTGGAGCGAGGAAGGCCTGCCGATGTTCCGCCACGCCATCCCGTTGCGTGGCACTGCCGGCCTGATGCCCGAGCAGCTGAATGACCTCGTCGAGGTCGCCATCAACGAGAGCGAGCGCTTCTATCCCGCCTTTCAGTACGTCGTATGGGCCGGCAAGACGCCTGTCGACGCCCTCACCGCCTCGATCCTGGAGACGGTCGGCGAAGCCTGAGCCCCGCCATCCTCGAGCGAAACCCGATCGCTCACCTCGAACGAGGACGACCGACGCCCCCTCTCTCGACAAGAACCAAGAACAGTTCGGATCGTCTTCCATCGGCGCCGGCCCTCGTGGCCGGCGCCGTAACCATTCTGCGGTCACGATTGGCCGGCTATAACGGCCGCCAATGAACACCCTCCTCGTTCTCCCCTATCCCGACATCGATCCCGTCCTGATCGAGATCGGGCCGTTCGCCATCCGCTGGTACGCCCTGGCCTATATCGCCGGCCTGGTCATCGGCTGGCAGATCATGCGCCGCGTCTGCGAGCAGCCGCCCAGGCTGCTGTCGCCCGTCAAGATCGACGACTTCCTGGTGTGGGCCGCCCTGGGCGTGATCCTGGGCGGCCGGCTGGGCTACGTGCTGTTCTACAAGGCCGGCTTCTACCTCTCCAACCCGCTCGCCATCCTGACCTTGTGGGAAGGCGGGATGTCGTTCCACGGCGGCCTGCTGGGCGTCATCGCCGCCATCCTGGCTTTTGCCATCCGCAACAAGGTGGACCCCTTCATGCTGTCGGATCTGGTTGCGATCGTGACGCCGATCGGCCTGTTCTTCGGCCGCCTGGCCAACTTCATCAACGGCGAGCTGTGGGGCCGCACGAGCGACGTGGCATGGGCGATGATCTTCCCGCGCGGCGGACCGCTGCCGCGGCATCCCAGCCAGCTCTACCAGGGGTTCTTCGAAGGCGTGGTGCTCTTCCTCGTGGTCGTCGCCGTGTGGCGCTGGACCGACGGCCGGCGCCGTCCGGGTCTGCTTACCGGCGTCTTCTGCGCCGGCTACGGCGTGGCCCGCATCGTCGGCGAGGTGTTCCGCGAGCCCGATGCCCATCTCGGCTTCCTGTGGGGGCCGCTCACCATGGGCATGCTGCTGTCGGTGCCGATGGTGGCGTTCGGCGCCTGGCTGATCGTTCGCGCCGGGCGGCGGCCCGCCCTCGCGTGACCCCCCTCGCGTGACTACCGCGCTCGGCCGCCTGCTCGCCCGCCGCATCGCGCTCACCGGGCCGATCCCGGTCGCCGACTTCATGGCCGAAGCGCTGGGCCACCCGCGCTTCGGCTACTATCGCAACGCCCTGCCGCTCGGCGCGGCGGGCGACTTCACCACGGCACCGGAGATCTCCCAGATGTTCGGCGAGCTCCTGGGCGCCTGGCTGGCCGAGAGATGGCTCGCCATGGGACGCCCTCGGCCGGTCCGCCTGGTCGAGCTCGGTCCGGGCCGCGGCACCTTGCTGGCGGACGCCTTGCGCGCGACCCGCGGCGTCACCGCCTTCCATGCCGCCCTCGACCTGCATCTGGTCGACATCAACGAGCACCTGCGCGCCGTTCAGGCCGACGCACTCGCCGGCTTCGCGCCGACCTGGCACGACCGGTTCGACGAGGTGCCGGACGGGCCGCTGCTGCTGGTCGCCAACGAGTTCTTCGATGCCCTGCCGGTCCGCCAGTTCGTCTGCACGCCGCAGGGCTGGGTCGAGCGCATGGTCGGCGTGGCGGACGACGGCGAGACGCTGCGACTGGCCCTGGCTCCCGGCCGGACGCCCTTTGCGGCGGCCCTGCCGGAGGCGGCACCCGGCCGGCAGGCCGAGCTCTGCGAGGCCGGGCTGGCGCTTGCCGCCGCGATCGGCACGCGGCTGCGGCGCGACGGCGGCTGGGCGCTGATCATCGACTACGGTTTCGAGGCAACGAGCGGCTTTTCGCTTCAGGCGGTGCGACGGCACCGCGGCAGCGACATCCTCGACCGGCCAGGCGAGACCGACCTCAGCGCCCACGTCGATTTCACGAGCCTCGCCCGTGCGACCGGAACTCGGACTTTTGGCCCCACAGGCCAGGGCGACTTCCTGCGGCGCCTCGGCATCGTGCAGCGCGCAGAGGCGCTGAAGGCGCGCGCGACCCTGTCGCAGCGGCAAACCATCGACGCGGCATTGGCGCGCTTGATCGACCCTGACCAAATGGGCACGCTGTTTCGCGTTTTGGCCGTGGGCGACACCCCCAGCAGCGAACCACCCGGCTTTTCGGACAGCTTCCCGAGTACGACATGATCCAGGCCAAGGCGCTCGCCGATCTCGACGGCGTGCAGCACCGGTTCTTCACCCGTCACGGCGGCGTCAGCAGCGGCCTCTACAGCTCGCTCAATTGCGGCTATGGCTCGGCCGACCCGCCAGAGAACGTGCGCGAGAACCGCCGCCGCGTCGCCGCGCTGTTCGATCGCGACGAAACTGACTTGCTGACCGTGCACCAGTACCATTCGACCGAGGTGCTGACTGTCGGTGACGACCGTTGGACCTCGCCCGGCGCGCCCAGGGCCGACGGGCTGGTGACGGACCGGCCGGGCGTCGTGCTGGGCGTCCTTGCCGCCGACTGCGCGCCGGTCCTGATTGCCGATCCGGCCGCCGGCGTGATCGGCGCGGCCCACGCCGGATGGCGCGGTGCGCTCGCCGGCGTGGTCGACGCCACGATTGTCGCCATGGAGCGGCTGGGTGCCCGGCGCGAGCGCCTGCAGGCGGCCGTCGGTCCCTGCATCGGCGGCCGGTCGTACGAGGTCGGCCCGGAGTTTCCGGCGCCCTTCCTGGCGCAGGATGCGGCGAACGCAGCCTTCTTTCGCGACGCCCCGCGCGCCGGTCATTTCCTGTTCGATCTCGCGGGCTACCTCGTCCGGCGCATCGGGCTCGCCGGCGTGATGGCGAGCGCCACCGGTCACGACACGCTCGCCGACGGGCATGATTTCTTCAGCTACCGGCGCAACACGCTGCAGGGCGTGCGCGACTACGGCCGCGGACTGTCGGCCATCGCCCTGCGCCGCTGATGCCATACCTGATCATCCTGGTGTTCTGCTGCCTGCTCGGGGTCGTCGCGACATGCGCCATGCTGTGACGCTCCTGTGCTTTCTGTCGCTGACCGCTTGCGTCTCGCCGCCGCGTCCCTTCGAGCACACCAACAGCGAGGCGCCGATCCGGCAGCTGCCGCGCGACAAGACCGAGGTCTCGATCGCGCCGCCCAGGAACATGCCTCCGGCGATGGCCCGTCGTGTCGCCGCGTCGCTGGCGATGGAGCTGCAATCCTACGGCATCGTCGCCGCCGTGCAGCCCGCCCAGGCGCCGATCCAGATCAGCAGCACCATGAGCACCCGCGACGCCGGCGAGACCGGCATCGAGATCCAGGTCGACTGGAAGGTCGAAGGCGCGCCGAGCCCGCAGGAATCGACCACCAGGACGCGGGCACGGCCCGAGGACTACGCCGACGCGACCGAGCGGCTGGTCTCGCGCATCGCCTACCAGGCGGCGCCGCGGGTCGCGACCATGATGGGCCGGCCGCCCAACTTCAAGCCACGCTCGCCCGGCCAGGTCGCCGCCGGGGTCACCGTCGCCGAGGAGCCGCCGCCCGATCTTACCGTGCCGCCAATCGCCGGTCTCGTGCCGACGACGGCCACCGGCGCCGGGTCGCCTCCGCCGCAACTGCCCGGCCAGCCGCCACCGGCGCAGGAGGCTCGCGTCAAGGTCCTGGTCACCCCGGTGACAGGGGCGCCTTCGGACGGAAACCGCCAGCTCTACTCCGGCATGCGCCGCGCCCTGGGCTCGAGCAAGATCGTCATCGTCGATGCCGAGGCCCCTGACGTCTTCACGGTCGTCGGAACGGTGACGGTGAAGCCGGTCGACGAGCGCACCGTCCAGCTGGTGATCAAGTGGTACGTCAAGGATCCGTCGGGCAAGACCATCGGCGATCTCGAGCAGGCCAACCCGGTGCCGGCCGCTGCGACCAAGGGCTCGTGGGCGGGCTTCGGCGACATCGTCGCGACAGCGGCGTCGGAGGGCGTGCTCGAGCTCCTGGAGAAGGCGATCAACCGGCCGCGCTGACCCAGCGTCTCCCGTGGAGCGCGTCATGCGCCGGCAGCGCACCGCTGGTGGCATCCACCCGGTCCGCCAAGCTGTGAAATCGGGCTGTCGCAGGAGGGGGCGGGGCTGCTAGTCTGAAACCAGCGGCTCGATTCTTGCAATGAAGCCGATGCTACAGGGAGGCTGAAGCCAATGTTCGTTTTCAGGAAGTCGTTCGCGACCCTCGCGGCGGCTGCAAGCGCGGTGGGGCTGCTGGGTGCAGTGCCTGCCGGCGCCCAGACCGTCAGTGTCGTGATGCATTCGGATCTGAAGATCCTCGATCCGATCTGGACCACCGCCTACATCGTGCGCAACCACGGCTACCTCGTCTGGGACACGCTGTTCGCGATGGACGACAAGCTCGAGGTCAAGCCGCAGATGGTCGACAAGTACGACGTCTCGGTCGACAAGCTGACCTATACATTCACCCTGCGCGACGGCCTCGAGTGGCACGACGGCAAGCCCGTCACCGCCGAGGACTGCATCGCCTCGATCAAGCGCTGGGGCGCCAAGGACTCGATGGGCCAGCTGCTGCTGACGCGGGTCGCCGAGTTCACCAAGGTCAACGACAAGACCTTCGCGATGAAGCTCAAGGAGCCGTACGGCCTCGTCCTGCAATCGCTGGGCAAGCCGTCGTCGAACGTGCCCTTCATGATGCCGGCCCGCGTCGCGGCGACCGATCCCAACACCCAGATCAAGGCCGAGGACGTGATCGGCTCGGGCCCGTTCATCTTCAAGCGCGACGAATGGAAGCCGGGCGAGAAGACGGTTTACGTCAAGAATCCCAAGTACAAGCCGCGCAGCGAGCCGGTTTCCGGCATGGCCGGCGGCAAGGTCGTCAAGGTCGATCGCATCGAATGGAAAGTGCTGGGTGACCATCAGACCGCGGTCAACGCGCTGCTGAATGCCGAGATCGACATGATCGAGTCACCGCCGCACGACCTCCTGCCCGTGCTGGCCAAAGACAAGAACGTCAAGCTGTTCAACTACAATCCGCTGGGCCTGCAATACACCTTCCGCTTCAACGTGCTGCACAAGCCGTTCGATAACCCGAAGATTCGTCAAGCCGTGCTCTACGCCTTCAATCAGAAGGACTTCCTCGACGCCACGATCGGCGATCCGAAATGGTACAAGGAATGCAAGGCGATGTTCGTCTGCGGCACGCCGCTGGAGACAGTCAAGGGCTGGGAGGACAAGCTGTCGTCCAACTTCGAGAAATCGAAGGCGCTCCTGAAGGAAGCCGGTTATGACGGCACGCCGGTCGTGCTCATGCAGTCGACGGACCTGGCATCGCTGACCAATCTCGCGCCGGTCGCCAAGAACCTGATGGAGAAGGGCGGCTTCAAGGTCGACATGCAGGCGATGGACTGGCAGACCCTGGTCAGCCGTCGCACCAAGAAGGATCCGCCAGACAAGGGTGGCTGGAACGCCTTCCTGACTGCGTGGGTGGCGGCCGACATCCTCAATCCCGTCATGGCCGGGTTCTTCAACGCCGGCTGCGACAAGGCGATGTTCGGCTGGCCGTGCGACGAGCAGATCCAGAAACTGCGCGACCAGTACGCCAGCGAGACCGACCCGGCCAAGCAAAAGGGCTTTGCCGAAGCGGTCCAGGTGCGGGTCACCGAGTATCCGACCCACATCCATCTCGGACAGTGGTACCAGCCGTTCGCGCTGCGGACCTCGCTCGACGGCGCCGTCCAGGCGCCGGTCCCCGTATTCTGGAACATGACCAAGAAGTGAGACAAGCGAGGAGGGCCGCCCCGGAGCGGTCCTCCTCTTTCTCTGTCGGGGAGTGTCGAGAGGAGTGAGTACAATGAGAGTAATGCGGCGCACAATCGCGGCGCTGGCCGCCGGTGCGATCCTGGCCGCGGCCGGGCCGGCAACAGCGCAGAACAAGGTTCTGCGCTTCGTGCAGAACGGCAACCTGACGATCCTCGATCCGATCTGGACGACGGCCTATGTCACGCGCAACCACGGCTACCTGATCTACGACACGCTGTTCGCGTCCGACGAGAGCAACGCCGTCAAGCCGCAGATGGTCGACAAGCACGAGGTCTCGCCCGACAAGACCGTGTGGACCTTCACCCTGCGCGACGGGTTGGAGTGGCACGACGGCAAGCCGGTGACGTCGGAGGACTGCATCGCCTCGATCCAGCGCTGGGGCAAGCGCGACGCCATGGGCCTGAAGCTCATGGACTTCGTCAAGGAGCTCAAGGCGGTCGACGCCAAGACCTTCCAGATCGTGCTGAAGGAGCCCTACGGCCTTGTGCTCGACTCGCTCGGCAAGCCCTCCTCGAACGTGCCGTTCATGATGCCCAAGGCGGTGGCCGAGACCGACCCCTTCAAGCAGATCGACAGCCAGATCGGCTCCGGACCGTTCATCTACCAGAAGAACGAGTCCAAGCCGGGCGAGAAGCATGTCTATCTCAAGAACCCGAAGTACAAGCCGCGCAGCGAGGCGCCCTCGGGCCTGGCCGGCGGCAAGGTCGCCAAGGTCGACCGCGTCGAGATCATCGAGATGCCCGACACCCAGCAGCAGGTCAACGCGCTGATCGCGGGCGAGATCGACCTGCTCGAGCAGCCGCCCCACGATCTCATCCCGGTTCTCAAGGCCGAGAAGGGCGTGCAGCTGGTCGACTGGAACCCGCTCGGCCACCAGTTCGTCATCCGCTTCAACCACGTGGTGAAGCCGTTCGACAACCCGAAGATCCGGATGGCGGCGCTGCTGGCGATGCGCCAGGAAGACTACCTCAAGGCGACGGTCGGCGAGCCGGCCTACTACAAGGTCTGCTCCGCCGCCTTCGTCTGCGGCACGCCCAACGCCTTCGAGGCGCCCAACGGGCTGCTGATCAAGCCCGACTTCGAGAACGCCAAGGCGCTCCTCAAGGAGGCGGGTTACGACGGCACGCCGATCGTGCTGATGCAGTCGACGACGCTGCCCGTGCTCACCAACACCGCACCGGTGACCAAGTCGCTGCTCGAGCAGGCCGGCTTCAAGGTCGACATGCAGTCGATGGACTGGCAGACCCTGGTGACGCGTCGCACCAAGAAGGATCCGCCGAACGCCGGCGGCTGGAACGTGTTCCACACCTTCTCCGTGGCGGCCGACATCCTGAACCCGATCTCCGATTCCTACATGGTCGCCCAGGGCGACAAGTCGTGGTTCGGCTGGCCGACCGACCCGGAGATGGAGAAGCTGCGCGACGCCTATGCCAAGGAAACCGACCCGGCCAAGGCCAAGGCGCTGGCCGGTGCCGTCCAGGCACGAGCGATCGAGACGGCGCAATACGGCTGGATCGGCCAGTGGTACGGACCGGGCGCGGCACGCACCAACGTCACAGGCTGGCTGAAGGCGCCGGTGCCGGTGATGTGGAACATCGAGAAGAAGTGACATCTTAGCCGCCCGCCGGGCGGCTAAGATGTCCTCCTGGGCGAAGCGAAGGGTCCTTCGCTTCGCCCGGGGCGAGAAAACGGGAGTCAAATGCTCGACTTTATCGTCCGCCGACTGATCGCCATCGTTCCCGTGCTCACGGTGGTGGCCGTCTTCGTCTTCCTCATGCTGCGCCTGACGCCGGGCGACCCGGCCGCGGTGATCGCCGGGGACAATGCCACCTCCGACCAGATCGACGACATCCGCGCCAAGCTCGGCCTCAACGAACCGCTGTGGACGCAGTTCGCCATCTGGATCAGCAGCATCCTGCAGGGCGATTTCGGCGAGAGCTACTTCTTCAAGAAGACGGTGGCCGAGCTGATCGCTCAGCGCGTCGAGCCGACCCTGGCGCTCGCCACCTGCACCCTGATCTTCGCCGTCTCGGTCTCGGTGCCGGTCGGCGTCCTCGCGGCCTACCGCCAGGGCTCGATGTTCGACCGCGTCGTCATGGGCTTCTCGGTGCTCGGCTTCTCGGTGCCGGGCTTCGTCATCGGCTACTGCCTGATCTATGTCTTCGCCATCGAGCTCGGCTGGCTGCCGGTGCAGGGCTACACCCGCATCGGCGTCAATTTCTGGGGCTTCCTCGAGCGCATGGTGCTGCCCTCGCTCACCCTGTCGGTCGGCTTCATCGCGCTGATCTCGCGCATCACCCGCGCCTCGGTGCTGGAAGTGCTGAACGAGGACTACATTCGCACCGCCCGCGCCAAGGGCCTCAGCAACCGTGTCGTGCTGATGCGCCATGCGCTGCGCAATGCCGCGGTGCCGATCCTGACCGTGATCGGCCTCGGCATCGCCATCCTGATCGGCGGCGCGGTCATCACCGAGAGCGTGTTCGGCCTGCCCGGGCTCGGCCGCCTCACAGTCGAGGCGGTGCTGAGCCGCGATTTCCCGACCATCCAGACCGTCATCCTGATGTTCTCGGTGGTTTACGTCGTGATCAACCTGCTGATCGACATCAGCTACACCTTGTTCGATCCGAGGATCCGCTATTGAGCACGATCACCGAAGAAGTCATCGACTCCGCCTCGATCGCGGCGGCTTCGACCAAGCGGCGCCCGCTGTGGCAGGTTGCCATCCGCAACCCGAGCGTGATCATCGGCGGCACCATCCTGCTGATCATGGTGCTCATCGCAGCCCTCGCCCCGTTCCTGGGCACCGTCGATCCGACGCGCATCGATCCGGCGGCGCGCAACAAGAAGCCGGGCACCGAGATCACCTTCCGGCTCGATGACGGGCAGACCGCCAAGCGGGTCGCCATCATGGGCACCGACAGCCTGGGCCGCGACGTCTACAGCCGCGTCATCTACGGCACCCGCGTCTCGCTCGCCGTCGGCATCGCGGTCGCCCTGATCGCCGTCGCCATCGGCACGGTGATCGGCCTGATCTCGGGGTACATCCGCTGGGCCGACGGCATCATCATGCGCATCATGGACGGGTTGATGGCCATACCGGGCATATTGCTCGCCATCGCCCTGGTGTCGATCTGGCGCACCGGCCTGATCACCGTGATCTTCGCCATCGTCGTGCCCGACGTGCCGCGCGTCGTCCGCCTGGTGCGCTCGATCGTGCTGACGGTGCGCGAGGAGCCCTATGTCGAGGGCGCGATCTCGGTCGGCACGCCGACCTGGGTGCTGATGTTCCGCCACATCCTGCCCAACACCATCGCGCCGCTGATCGTGCAGGGCACCTTCCTCGCCGCCGCCGCCATCCTGGTCGAGGCGGCGCTGTCCTTCCTCGGCATCGGCATCCCGCCGGAGATCCCGAGCTGGGGCAACATCATGGCCGAGGGCCGCACGCTGTTCCGCGTGTTCCCGCACAACATCCTCTATCCCGGCATCTTCCTCGCGCTCACGGTGCTGGCCATCAACATCATGGGCGACGGCCTGCGCGACACGCTCGACCCGAAGATGAGCAAGAAGGTGTGACGCGAAGCGCCACACCTTCTTGCTCACCCTGAGCGAGCGAAGCGAGCCGAAGGGTTTCTTTTCTCATGTTCGAGGTTCTCGTGGTCTACGAAAGATCCCTCCATTGCGCCCTTCGGGCTTCGGCCGCGATGACATCCGTGGTGCTCGGATGAGCGCCACAGGTGTCAAGCCGGTCCTCGAGGTCCGCGATCTCACGGTGTCCCTGCCGGCCGGGGCCGACCGGCCCCATGCCGTCGAGAAGGTGAGCTTCACGGTCAATCCCGGCGAGATCGTCTGCCTGGTGGGCGAATCGGGTTCGGGCAAGTCGGTGATCGCCTTCACCGTCATGGGCCTGCTCGCCAAGGCCCTGAAGCCGACCTCGGGCGAGATCCTGCTGGAGGGCGAGAACGTCCTGGCGGCCAACGAGGATCGGCTGCGCGAGCTGCGCTGCACGCGCATGTCGATGATCTTCCAGGAGCCGATGACCGCGCTCAACCCGGTCATGAGCTGCGGCGAGCAGATCGACGAGGTGCTGAGCACCCATACCCAGCTCGACGCCGGCGAGCGCCGGGCCAAGATCCTGGCGATCCTGGGCCGCGTGAAGCTGCCCGAGCCGGAGCGCATCTACGCCTCCTACCCGCACCAGCTGTCGGGCGGCCAGCGCCAGCGCATCATGATCGCCATGGCGCTGGTGCTCGACCCGGTGCTGCTGATCGCTGACGAGCCGACGACGGCGCTCGACGTCACGACCCAGGCCGAGATCCTGAAGCTGATCGCCGAGCTGCAGGCCGGCCAGGGCACGGGCGTGCTGTTCATCACCCACGATTTCGGCGTCGTCGCCGAGATCGCCCATCGCGTGGCCGTGCTGCGCTGGGGCCAGCTGGTCGAGATGGGGCCGACCGAGCAGATCCTGTCCCGTCCGGGCCACGGCTACACCAAGATGCTGATCTCCTCGGTGCCGTCGATCACGCCGCAGCATCGCGGCGTGCGCAAGGACGGCATTACCGTGCTGCGCACGGAAAAGCTCGGCAAGACTTACTCGGGCAAGGCCTTCTTCCAGAAGGCACGCGTGGTCAAGGCGGCGATCGACGTCGACCTCGACATCCGCAAGGGCGAGACCCTGGGCATTGTAGGGGAATCGGGCTCCGGCAAGTCGACGGTGGCGCGCTGCATCGCCCGCCTGATCGACCCGACCGAGGGCAAGGTGTTCCTGGGCGACACCGAGATCGCCACCATGTCGGTCGGCAAGCTCCGGCCGCACCGGCGCAAGGTGCAGATCGTCTTCCAGGACCCCTACAGGTCGATGAACCCGCGCATCACCGTGGGCGAGTTCATCATCGAGGGGCCGATGAATTTCGGCCTCCGCAAGGAAGAGGCGCTGGCCCGCGCCCGCAAGCTCATGGAGACGGTCCGGCTCGATCCCAACTCGCTCGACCGCTACCCGCACCAGTTCTCGGGCGGCCAGCGCCAGCGCATCTGCATTGCCCGCGCGCTGGCCATGGAGCCCGAGCTGCTGATCGCCGACGAGGCGGTATCCGCGCTCGACGTGTCGGTGCAGAAGCAGGTGCTCGAGCTGCTCGACGAGATTCGCCAGCGGCTCAATCTCGCCGTGCTGTTCATCACCCACGACCTGCGCGTCGCTGCGCAGATCTGCGACTACGTCGCCGTGATGAGCAAGGGCCGCGTCGTCGAGTACGGCTCGGCCGAGCAGGTCTTCGGCGCGCCGCGCGACGACTACACCAAGGCGCTGTTCGCCGCCGCGCCCGGCCGGCACTGGGAATTCGGCAAGTTCGCCACTGCCTGAACTTGTGCTAGGCTCCGCGGCAAGGAAAGGCCTTACAGGCACCCGCTGCCGCGCCTCCCCCTGACCGGCACCGGATCGATCGACGGGAACCCGTGTCGAGGGAGGCTCATATGGCGGACAGCGTCTACAAGGTGATCGAGCTGGTCGGCACCAGCAGCGATTCCTGGGAGAAGGCGGCGAAAACTGCGGTGGAGCGCGCCGCCAAGTCGCTGCGCGACCTGCGCGTCGCCGAGGTCGTTGAGCAGGACCTCGTGATCGAGGAGGGCAAGGTCACAGCCTATCGCACCAAGCTCAAGGTCTCCTTCAAGTACGAAGGCGGCGGCTGAGCGAAGTTTCAACGTCTTCTGCCGGGTGCGCGCCACTCTGTGGCGCTCTTCCTGCTGATCACACATCCCATGAGCGCCACGGGAGTGGCGCGCTCATCGGCGCTCACTTCGATCGAAGGGCCACCAAGAACCTCATCCTGAGGAGGCCGCGCAGCGGCCGTCTCGAAGGATGGGCTGCGCACGAAATCGCTGAATCGGCAGTGTCGCAACACCTGCTGCGTTGCCGACCCTTCGAGACGCAGCCCTGCGGGCCGCTCCTCAGGGTGAGGTCCCTTTGTAAGTGCGCGACCATGAGCGGTGCGCTCCCGGCCATGAGGTCCTTCGCCTGGACGCGGGACGGCAGTAAGCTCGCGCCATGTCCTCCGGCCTGCTCGAAGACGCCTCGTTCAACCAGTCGCCGGCGTTCGGCGACGTCGACCTGTTCAGCGCCGACCGGCCGCTGGCGGATGCCGCCCGGCGCGCCGGCCTCGACCTCGCGAACCTGGCTGCCTGCGGCCGCGACTACGGCTCGGCCGAGACGCTCGATCTCGGCCGCATCGCCAACGAGAACCCGCCCAGGCTCCACATCATGGACGGCAAAGGCAACCGGCTCGACCTCGTCGAGTTCCATCCCGCCTACCACGCCATGATGGCCAAGAGCATCGGCCACGGCATCCACGCGTCGGCGCACGACGGCACCGACCCGCCGGGGCCGGTGTCGACGCGGGCCGTGCGGCTCTACCTCGCCACCCAGGCCGAGAGCGGGCACATGTGCCCGGTCACCATGACGCACGCCTGCATCGGCGCGCTGCGCGCCGAGCCGGCGCTGCTCGCCAAATGGCTGCCGCACATCCAGTCGCGCGCCTACGATCCGCGGCCGCTGCCGTGGTGGGAGAAGAAGGGCGTCACCCTCGGCATGGGCATGACCGAGCGCCAGGGCGGTACCGACGTGCGCGCCAACATCACGTCGGCCGCGCCGGCCGGCGACCATGTCGAGATCACCGGCCACAAATGGTTCATGTCGGCGCCGATGTGCGATGCCTTCCTGGTGCTCGCCCAGGCGACGAAGGGAGCGGCCAAGGGATCGGAAGGCGGCGGCCTCACCTGCTATCTGATGCCGCGCTACCGGCCCGACGGGTCGCGAAACCAGATCCGCTTCCAGCGCCTCAAGGACAAGCTCGGCAACAAGTCGAACGCCTCGTCGGAGGTCGAGTTCCACGGCGCCTATGCCGAGCGGGTCGGCACCGAGGGTGCCGGCGTGCGCACCATCATCGAGATGGTCAACCTGACGCGGCTCGACTGCGCCATCGCCTCGGCCGGCCAGATGCGCATCGCGCTCTCCCAGGCGCTGAACCACATCCGCCATCGCTCGGTGTTCCAGCGCCGCCTGGTCGACCAGCCGGCGATGCGCGCCACCGTCGCCGACCTCGCCCTCGAGCTCGAGGCCCAGGTCGCGCTGGTGTTCCGGCTGTGCCGCGCCGCCGAGCGCGCCGCCCACGATCCCGTCGAGGCGGCCTATGTCCGCCTGCTGACGCCGGCGGTGAAGTTCCTGGTGTGCAAGAGCACGCCGCACGTCGTCTACGAGGCGCTCGAGTGCCTGGGCGGCAACGGCTACACCGAGGACCTGCCTCTGGCGCGCTATTTTCGCGAATCGCCGCTCAACGCCATCTGGGAAGGCTCCGGCAACGTCATGGCGCTCGACGTGCTGCGCGCCGCCGGCCGCCATCCCGAGCAGGCGATGGCCACGGTCGAGAGCCTCGTCCGCACCGCCGCGGCCGCCTTCGACGTGCGCCCGCTCGCCCAGTCGCTCGCCGCCGTGCTGCGCTCGAGGGATGCCGAGCGGCGCGCCCGCTTCGTCTGCGAGGGCCTGGCGCGAATCGCCGCCCTGGCCGCACTCGCGGAGGCGAGGTCCGACTTCGCGACCCTGTACGGCGACGCCCGCCTTCGCGGCGCCGGCTTCGCCCAGTTCGGCACTGCCGATCTCGGCAGCGCGGAGACCGCCCTGGTGGAGCGCGCGCTGGCGGCGTGATCGCCGGGCGCATGCGACCAACTCGAAGCTCCCGGGAAGCATCTCATTCGCCGGGAGCGCGCCACTCCGATGGCGCTCATGGGGATCAGTGATCGCAACGCTGCCGCCGTCGTGAGACGCTTGCTCGCATACGGCCGCCTCTCCAAGATCGCATCCCATGAAAAAGATCTTCACCGCCTGTCTCGGCACCGAGACCAACACCTTCGCCTCGATTCCCACCGGCCATCAGCTCTTCCAGGAGACCTGCCTCTTTCGCAAGGCCAGCTACGGCAAGAACGTGCCGATGTTCGGGGCGCCGCTGGCGGTATGGCGCGGCCGGGCCGAGGCCAAGGGCTGGCAGGTGGTCGAGAGCCTGTGCGCCTTCGCGCAGCCCGCCGGCAAGACGGTGAAGAAGGTCTACGAAGGGTTCCGCGACGAGATCATGGCCGACCTCGCGGCGGCCATGCCGGTCGATGCCGTGCTGCTGTCGATGCACGGCGCCATGGTGGCCGAGGGCTACGACGATTGCGAAAGCGACGTGCTGGCCCACGTCCGCCGGATCGTCGGCCCCGACGTGCCGGTCGGCGTCGAGCTCGATCTCCATTGCAACATCGGCGACGGCACGCTCAGGGACGCAACCGCCCTGGTGCTGTTCAAGGAATATCCGCACGTCGACGTGCCGGAGCGCGCCGACGACCTGTTCACGGTAATCGAGGGTGCCGTCGAGGGCCGCACGAAGCCGATGATGGCGGCGTGGGACTGCAGGATGATCGGCGTCTTCCACACGACACGCGAGCCGATGCGCGGCTTCGTCGACAAGCTCTCCGCCATGGAGGGCAAGGACGGCGTGCTGTCGCTGTCGATCGCGCACGGCTTCCCGTGGTCCGACATCAAGGAGATGGGCAGCAAGCTGATCGCCATCACCGACGGCGACCGGCCCAAGGCGGAGCGCCTGGCGCGCCAGCTCGGCAAGGAATTCTACGCCATGCGCGCGGCGACCCAGCCGCCCTACGTCACGCTCGACGCGGCGATGGCGCGCGTCTCCTCGCACAACCTCCCCAAGCCCATGGTGCTGGCCGACGTCTCCGACAATGCCGGCGGCGGCGCAGCTTCCGATTCGACCTTCATCCTGAAGGCGCTGCTCGACCGCAAGGTGCAGGATGCGGCGGTCGGCATGATCTGGGACCCCGGCGCGGTCAAGCTCGCCTTCGAGGTCGGCGAGGGCGCCGAGCTCGATATCAGGCTGGGCGGCAAGCTCGGGCCGCAATCGGGCCCGCCGGTCGACGCCCGCGCCACGGTGCTGAAGCTCGAGAAGGAGGTCACCATCGAGTTCGGCGGCGCGCGCAAGAGCGTCGGCACGATCGGCGATGCCGCGGCCCTGCAGATCGACGGCGTGACGGTGATCGTCAACAGCAAGCGCACCCAGTGCCTGAGCCGCGACTGCTTCACCAAGCTCGGCGTCGATCCGTCGACCAAGAAGGTCGTGGTCGTGAAGTCGATGCAGCATTTCCACGCCGCCTACGCGCCGATCGCCAGCGAAGTGGTCTATGTCGCCGCCCCCGGCGCACTGGTGCCCGACTGGTCGCTGCTGCCCTACACCAAGGTCGACAAGGCGCAGTGGCCGTTCGTCGCCGAGGCGCACGCGTCGTGAAGGTCCTCGCCGATAGGCGCTAGTCATGCGCTGGGAGCGCGCCACTCCGATGGCGCTCTTCGTGTTTCACCAGAGCTTGCTCGCCCGCAAGGGGCGCGCAAGCTCTCATTCGTCGATTGTACATCCCATGAGCGCCATCGGAGTGGCGCGCTCCCAGCGATGACGTTCGCGGTCCGCAAAAAGCATGATGCCGAAGGCAGGCCGTGTCCGCCTGCGCGGCGAGATGTTGCAGGGCGTTTACAGCGGACGGTCACATTGGTATGGTCCGCCGCGTCGCGGCCGGGATGGGCCGTTTTGTCGTTTTATATCAACGACTTAACAACACCCCGCCCGGCGCGAGGGGCGTGTTCCATGAAGATTCTCACCGGCAACAGCAATCGACCGCTGGCTGAAGCCATTTCAGCCAAGCTGGCGCTGCCGCTGGTCAAGGCGAACATCCGCCGGTTCTCGGACAACGAGATCTTCGTCGAGATCCTGGAGAACGTGCGCGGCGAGGACATGTTCGTCATCCAGTCGACGAGCTTCCCGGCCAACGATCATCTGATGGAGCTCCTGATCATCATCGACGCGCTGCGCCGCAGCTCGGCGCGTCGGATCACCGCGGTACTGCCCTACTACGGCTACGCCCGGCAGGATCGCAAGACCAGCCCGCGCTCGCCGATCTCGGCCAAGCTGGTCGCCAACCTCCTGACCAATGCCGGGGCGAGCCGCGTCCTGACGCTCGACCTGCATGCCGCCCAGATCCAAGGCTTCTTCGACATCCCCGTGGACAATCTCTTTGCCGGCCCGCTGTTCGGCAAGCACATCAAGGAAACCCTGACCAACCGCAGCCTGACGGTGGTGTCGCCCGATGTCGGCGGCGTGGTGCGCGCCCGCGACGTCGCCCGCCGCATCGACGCCGACCTCGCCATCATCGACAAGCGGCGCGAGCGGGCCGGCGTCAGCGAGGTCATGAACGTGATCGGCGACGTCAAGAACGCCGACTGCCTGCTGGTCGACGACATCGTCGATTCGGCAGGAACGCTGTGCAACGCCGCCGTCGCCCTGATGGACCATGGCGCCCGCTCGGTGTCGGCCTATGTCACGCATGGCGTGCTGTCGGGCGGCGCGGTCGCCCGTGTCGCCGCCTCGCCGATGGAGAAGATGGTCATCACCGATTCGATCCAGGCCACCGAGGCGGTGCGCGTGTCGCCCAACGTGCGGCCGCTCAGCATCGCGAGCTTGATGGCCGAGGCGATGAAGCGTATTGCCGACGAAGCGTCGGTCTCGAGCCTGTTCGACTAGCATCGAGCAAATCGCACTGACGGGAGAATTTTTGGAGATCCGGCGATCGGCACCCCTGGAGGCCACGCCGCGAGCGAGAGAGCAACCTCAACCTTTAGGAGATGTGAGATGGCAGAGACGACGAAGGTCGTCGCGAAGATGCGGAGCCGGGCCGGCAAAGGGGGCGCCCGTTCCAGCCGTCGCGATGGACTGATTCCCGCCGTGATCTACGGCGACAAGCAAGCCCCGGTGATGATCGCGGTCGAGCCGAAATCGATCGAGCGCGAGCTGCACAGGGAGGGCTTCTTCAATCACCGGATGGAGATCGACGTCGAGGGCACGCCCTACGCGGTGCTGCCGC
The DNA here is from genome assembly GCA_022844015.1 of Reyranella sp. Classification (GTDB taxonomy): domain Bacteria; phylum Pseudomonadota; class Alphaproteobacteria; order Reyranellales; family Reyranellaceae; genus Reyranella. The sequence goes on from JALHMO010000032.1 coordinate 24,058, forward strand.
GCGACCTGCAGATCGACCCGGTGACCGACCGGCCTCTGCATCTCGACTTCCTGCGCATCGGACCCGATTCGATCATCACGGTCCAGGTCCCGGTGCATTTCCGCAACGAAGCGGCGTCTCCCGGCATCAAGCGCGGCGGCGTGCTCAACATCGTGCTGCACGAGATCACGGTGCGCACCAAGCCTGCCGACATCCCGGAGTATTTCGAGGTCGACCTGACCGGCCTCGAGATCGGCCATTCGGTCCACCTCTCGACGCTCGCCATTCCCGAGAGCGTGCGCGTGGTGAGCCGCGACAAGAACGCGACCGTGGCCTCGATCGCCGCGCCGACCGTGGTGCGCGAGGCTGCAGCACAGGCCGGAACGGACGCGGGCACGCCGGCAGCGGGCGAAGGTGCGGCCGCCCCGGCCGCCGGCGCGGCAGCTGCGGCGGCTCCGGCCGCCGGCGCCAAGGCGCCGGCGCCAGCCAAGAAGTAGCCGGAGCCTCCGCGCTCCGGGCTTCACATGCTGCTGCTGGTCGGCCTCGGCAATCCCGGGCCGCGCTACGCCGGGCACCGGCACAATGTCGGGTTCATGGCGGTGGACGAGATCGTCCGCCGCCGTGTCTTCTCGTCGTGGCGCACGCGCTTCAACGGCGAGGTGGCGGAAGGCCATCTCGGCGGCGAGCGCACGCTCGTCCTGAAGCCGATGACCTTCATGAACGAGTCGAGCCGTGCGGTCGGCGAGGCCGTGCGCTTCCTGAAGATCCCGCTCGAGCGCGTCGTGGTGTTCCATGACGAGCTCGACATCGCGCCCGGGCGGGTGCGCATGAAGAAGGGCGGCGGCGCCGGCGGCCACAACGGCCTGCGCGACATCGACGCCCACGTCGGCAACGACTATCGCCGCGTGCGCATCGGCATCGGCCATCCCGGCCACAAGGACCTGGTGCTGCACTGGGTGCTGCGCGACTTCGAGCCCGACGAACGCGACCCCAAGACCGGCTGGGTCCCCAAGCTGCTCGACGCCCTGGCCGAGGAAGCGGCGCTGCTGGTCGAAGGTGGCGCCAAGGGTGACGAACGCTATATGAGCCGCGTGGCGCATCTCGCGCCGCCTCCCAAGCCACCGGCGGTGGAAACGAAAGCGTAACGATGGGTTTCAATTGTGGAATCGTCGGCCTGCCCAATGTCGGCAAGTCGACCCTGTTCAATGCGCTCACCGCCACCCAGGCGGCGCAGGCGGCCAACTATCCGTTCTGCACCATCGAGCCCAATGTCGGGCGCGTCGCCGTGCCCGACCCGCGGCTCGACAAGCTCGCGAGCATCGCCCAGTCGGCGAAGATCGTCGCCACCCAGCTCGAGTTCGTCGACATCGCCGGGCTGGTGAAGGGCGCGTCCAAGGGTGAAGGGCTCGGCAACCAGTTTCTCGGCAACATCCGCGAGGTCGATGCCATCGCCCACGTCCTGCGCTGCTTCGAGGACGGCGACGTCACGCACGTCTCGGGCACGGTCGACCCGGTGCGCGACGCCGAGATCGTCGAGACCGAGCTGATGCTGGCCGATCTCGACAGCCTCGAGAAGCGCCTGCCCAATCTCGAGAAGCGCGCCAAGGGCGGCGACAAGGAGGCCCAGGCCGAGGTGCCGGTCGTCAGGAAGGCGCTCGACGTGCTGCGCGAGGGCAAGCCGGCACGCGAGGCCGATCTCACGGCCGAGGAGCTGCCGACCTTCCGCCGCCTGCAGCTGATCACGGCCAAGCCGATGATGTACGTGCTCAACGTCGAGGAGGCATCGGCGGCGAGCGGCAATGCGCACAGCGCCAAGGCGCAAGAGTACGCCCGTCGGCGCGGCATGCCGGCAGTGGTGATCTCCGCCGCGATCGAGGCCGAGGTGGCGCAGCTCCCGGCCGAGGACCAGGCCGAGTATCTCTCCTCGCTCGGCCTCACGGAGACCGGCCTCGCCCGCGTGGTCCACGCCGGCTACCAGCTGCTCGACCTGGTGACGTTCTTCACGGTCGGCCCCAAGGAAGCGCGCGCCTGGACGGTGCGCCGCGAGGCGCGGGCGCCGGAAGCGGCCGGCGTCATCCATACCGATTTCGAGAAGGGCTTTATCCGCGCCGAGACCATCGCCTACGACGACTACGTCACCTTGAACGGCGAGCCGGGTGCGCGCGACGCCGGCAAGCTCCGGCTCGAGGGCAAGGAGTACGCCGTCAAGGACGGCGACGTCTTCCACTTCCGCTTCAACGTCTAGCGAAGCGAGGCTCGCCGTCGGACCGACCGGGGATTCACGTCGGTACTCCGGAAGCGTTGCCGGATCGGCCCGCGGCAGCCTAGCATCTCCGGCAAGCCATCCAGGGAGGCACGATTTGGCCAGCAGTCAGTGGAGGCACCCGTGAAGGGTCGCGTCGATCCCGCGATCGAGAGAATACTGCCGCTCCTTCCGCTCAAGGATGCGTCGAGCCTGACGCCCAAGCGGGCGCGCGACGAGCTGGTGGCGCTCGCGGACTCGCGAAAGGACGCGCCGCTGCCGCAACCTGGCTCGGTCACCGACCTGGTCATCGACGGCAAGGCCGGCGCGCTCGCCGCGCGGCTGTACGCGACGGCGAGCAGGCCGGCCCCTACGGTCGTCTTCTTCCACGGCGGCGGCTGGGTCGCCGGCGATCTCCACACGCACGACCGGCAGGCGCGAACGCTGTCCCTCGAGCTGGATGCCGTCGTCCTCAGCGTCGACTACCGACGCCCTCCCGAGACGCCGTTTCCCGGTCCCTACGAGGATTGCCTGGCCGCGACCAGGTGGGCCGCCGCGAACATCGACAGGCTCGGCGGCGATCCGACGCGGCTCGCCGTGGCTGGCGACAGTGCCGGCGGAAATCTCGCCGCTGCCGTGGCGCAAGGCTGCCGCAGCGGCGGGCCGCCCCTGAGAGCGCAGCTCCTGGTCTACCCGGCGCTCGATCTGGCGGGGTGCTACGGCACGCCCGCCGTGAACGACCACTACCCCTCGCGGCAGGAGAATGCGCAGGGCTTCTTTCTCACGGGCGATGCCATGCGCTTCTTCGCCGGCCAGTACATTGCCAATGCCAAGGACAGCGAAGACCCTCGGGCCTCCCCTCTGAGGAGCGGCGATCTCCACCGCCTGCCGCCCGCGGTCATCTGCACGGCAGAGCTCGATCCTCTGCGCGACGAGGGAGAAGCCTACGCCGAAGCCCTGAAGCGCGCCGGGGTGCAGGTTTCCTACTTCCGCGAGCCCGGAATGGTGCACGGTTTCTTCGGCATGGGAGCGGCGTCACCCGCCGCTGACGCGGCACGCCAGCGCGCCACGGCGGCCTTCAGGAAGCTTCTCGACTGAGCCGAGCCGCTGCGACGCAACGCCGGCGACGATCTGCATCGCCGGGTCGCCCGACACCGGCTGCGCCCGGGAGACGCCCGGCATACCGATGCACGGCACGATCCTCGGAAGGTCGGGGCGGTACCCGCCCCGATCTTCCGAGGAATCCGAGACCTACGATCCGATCGTGCCGCCGCCTTTCTTGGTGATGACGATGACCGAGGGTCGCGGCGGCATGCCGTCCATGAAGTCGGGCCAGCGTGTCGACGGCTTCTCGAATGTCGAGCCAGCGTCCTCGGCGGGATGCTGGACGGCGAGGAACAGGGTGCCGTCGTCCGGCGTCAGGATCGGGCCGCACACTTCCGCGCCGGTCGGCGCCTGGAAGAAGCAGCGCGTCAGGCCGCGGCCGTAGCCCGCCGTGTCGGCACCGTACAGCCCGTCGGCGATGCCGGCCGCGCTGGGGGCACCATCGGTGGCGAGCCATATCCGGCCCTTGCTGTCGAACGTGCAGTTGTCGACGCAGGACAGCCAGCCGTTCTCCGACGTCGCGCGATGGTAGCGGGCCCCCGGATCGATGCCCGGCTTGCCGCCGACCAGGAAGATCGACCACGTGCCGTCGAGCGCCGCGTGGTCGCCATCCTTCGGCGTGATCTCGATGACGTGGCCATGGGCATTGCGGGCCATCGGGTTGGCGCGATTGACCTGCTGCTCGGTGCGCCGCGTATTGTTGGTCAGCAGGACATAGACCCGGCCGTTGACCGGGTTGGCCTCGACATCCTCCGGCCGGTCCATCGGCGTCGCCTTGAGCAGGTCCGCCGCGATCCGCGTGTAGATCATCACATCGGCCTGGCTGGCAAAGCCGTTCTCGGCGGTCAGCGGTCCCTGGCCCTGTACCAGCGGCAGCCATTCGATCTTGCCGTCGTCGGCAAAACGCGCGACGTAGAGCGTGCCCTCGTCGAGAAGATCGCGGTTGGCGGCGCGGTCCTGCCGGTTCCACGGCTTGGCAGTGACGAACTTGTAGACGTAGTCGAAGCGCTCGTCGTCGCCCATGTAGATCACGACACGGCCGTCCTTGGCCAGGGCGTGGTGACAGCCCTCGTGCTTGAAACGGCCCAGCGCGGTGCGCTTGATCGGCGTCGCCGTCGGGTCGTAGGGATCGATCTCGACGATCCAGCCGAAGCGGTTGGGCTCGTTGGCCTCCTTCTCGACATTGAAGCGATCGAAGTACTTCGACCAGCCGTACCACGTGGCCTTGGAGATGCCGTAGCGCTTGTAGGCCTTGGCATCGGGCATCTTCTCCGCGTCGCCGCCGAAGTAGCCGTTGAAGTTCTCCTCCGCGGTGAGCCAGGTGCCCCACGGCGTCTCGCCGCCGGCGCAGTTGTTCAGCATGCCGAGCACCTTGCGGCCGCTCGGGTCGGCCGAGGTCTTGAGCTTGTCGTGGCCGGCAGCCGGCCCGGAGATGTCGAACGCGGTGTTGGCCGAGAGGCGCCGTGCGTACTTGCTGTTCGGCACCACCGACCACTTGCCGTTCTCGCGCACGATCTCGATCACGGCGCCGCCGTGCGCCGCCATCTCGACCTCGGCCTGTTCCTTCGTCACCTTGAGATTGACGGCGCGCCCGGCGCCCAGGCCGGCGAACATCAGGCCGGGGTCGGTGTACTCGTGATTGACGACCATGAGGAAGCGGTCGCTGGCCGTGCTGCCGGCCGGCAGGGCATGCAGGCCGATGAAGTCGCAATTGTAGCCGAACTGCTTCTCCTGTCCGGCCGCGGTCAGCTTGCCGGGCTCGAAGGCCGGCGCATCGGCCATCACCGGGTCGCCCCATCGGATCAGGACCTGCGCCTCGTAACCCGGCGGCACGTGGTGGGTCTTGTCGAGGCCATGCGGCACCTCCTCGAAGGTGAGCGAGGACGGGCCGACAGGTTGCGCCAGAGCGCCTTCGCCAACCAGGGCGCCGCCGATCGTCGCCACGGCTCCCGCGCCGAGCAGGCCGCGCAGCGCCTCGCGGCGTCCGAGGCGGCGGCCGATCAGCTCGCCGATCGTCGGTTCCGTGCTGGGGTTCGAGCCGAGATCCTCGGGATCCATGCCGTCATCATGCCGCATCGTTCTCTCCATCCCTTGCTTGCAGTCGCCCTACCCGACGCCCTCGACAGCAACACGACAAAGATGTTGCACCTTCATGACAGACGCGACCCATGCTTGGCTTCATCCCCAAACGCCGTCGTCGAACCGTAGCGCGCATCGGATAGCACCCAGGGTGCAATCAAGTACGGAGACTGAGCATCATGATCCGCAGAAGCTTGCCCGCCAGGGCGGCCGCGACGGCAAGCTCACCTTCCCGTTCTTCACCATCGAGAACGTCGAGGTGATCGACGGCGAGCGCATCATCGTCGGCAACGACAACAACCTGCCCTTCTCGTCGGGCCGCGCGCTCGGCAAGGCCGACGACAACGAGCTCGTCATCCTGCGCGTGCCGGAGCTGTTGAAGGCGAAGTAAGCCTCTTGTTCTCCCCTTCTGTGAAGATCGGGGCGGGAACCGCCCCGATCTTCACAGAATCGTGGTACGCGCTGGCGTACCGGGGGTCTCCCACGAGAATCCGCTGGGGGCGCGCCGCTCCTGGGCGCTTCTGTAGTTTTCGGTTGTCCTCCCCAGCTTCGCCGCTACGGAGTGGACACATCTCAAATCCCTCCTCGTCATCGCAGGGCACTCGCTTTTGGACAGGCACCGTCATCCCGACCGGAGCCGAGCACAGCGAGGCGTAGTGGAGGGACCTTTCTTGTTGCAGAATCAGCAAGAAAGGTCCCTCGACTGCACCGCCCGAAGGGCGGCTTCGCTCGGGATGACGGTACTTTTTGCTCCTATGCGCACGCCCTGCAAAGACGGAGAGGAAATGTGCCCACTCCGTAGCAGTGCCACAGGAGTGGCGCGCTCCCGGCGATGATCTCTACGGCAACACCCGCCTCATCCAGGCGGCCGTCTCCTGCGAGTCCTGCCGGTCGCTTGCCGCCAGCCGGTCGATCACCTGATGGCGGTCGGCGAGGTCGCGGTTCTGGCTGAGCTTGAGCTTGGTCTCGACCCGCTCGAGCGGCATGCGGAAGGCGACGATGCCGCGGGCCTGCGCCTCGGCGTTGCCGGCCGGCAGGCGGTCGAGCGACCACGCCTCGGCGCCCTCGCCCTCGTAGGCACGCGCCAGCCTGTCCAGCACCTCGAGGGAACCGGCGGCCTCCTCGATGGCCTGCGGCCGGCCGTAGGCATGCACCGTCACGTAGTTCCAGGTCGGCACCTTGACCCCCGGCGTGTACCAGGTCGGCGAGACGTAGGCGTGCGGTCCCCAGAACAGGGCAAGCGATTGGGCCGGTCGGGCGAACAGTTTCCAGTGCGGGTTGGCGCGCGCCATGTGGCCGATCAACGAGCCGTGCGGCGAGCCGTCGTCCTGCCACAGCAGGGACAGGTGCGTGGCGAATGGCGCCCCGTCCTCGCCGGCGGTCAGCAGCAGCGCCCAGCTATGGGCCTGCATGATCTGGCGGCCCGCGTTCTCGCTGCCTTCGAAGTGCTTCGGAATGTACATGGCTCGTCTTCCGGCGATGGCCGCCCCGAGGGTTGAACGGCGCGCCATTACCATGTCCTATGCGGGCCGCAACCGGGGGAATTCTCATGGGTGATAATATCCGTCTCAAGTCTGCCGCTGGCGAGATCGGCGCCTGGCTGGCAACGCCGAAGGGCTCGCCCAAGGGCGGCATCGTCGTCATCCAGGAGATTTTCGGCTGCAACCATCACATCAGGGCGGTGACCGACAGGTTCGCGGCCGACGGCTATCTCGCCCTGGCACCCTGCTTCTTCGACCATATCCATCCCGGCATCGAGCTCGGCTACACGCCCGACACCATCGCCCAGGGACGCGACTACGTGACGAAGCTCGGCGTCGACAAGGCGGTGCAGGACGTCGACGCGGCGATCGCCGAGCTGAAGCGCCGCGGCACCCGCAAGGTCGCAGTCACCGGCTTCTGCTGGGGCGGCACCATCACGTGGCTCGCGGCGACCCGCCTCAAGCCGGACGCCGCGATCGGGTACTACGGCGGCGGCATCCACGGCACGCGCAACGAGAAGCCCGGCGTGCCGACCATGCTGCATTTCGGCGACAAGGACATGCACATCCCGATGGCGCACGTGAACGAGCTGCGCTCGCTCCACCCCGACGTCGCCATCTACGACTATCCGGCCGATCACGGCTTCCATTGCGACGAGCGCGGCAGCTACGACGCGGCGGCGTCCAAGCAGGCCTATGCCCGCACGCTGGAATTCATGGCCAAGCACGTCGGCTAGGGTAGAGTTATGACCTAGTAAGAAACTGGCGGCTCGCCGCCAGTTTCTTGACACGGCGGGTCGGCCCTCGGGCCGGTGGGGAACTCCTATGAAAATGCGCTGGGAGCGCGCCACTGGTGGCGGAGTAAACTCCGCCAAAGTGGCGCTCATGGGATGTGTAATCACAAGAAGAGCGCCACTGGAGTGGCGCGCTCCCAGCCATGAGCTTCCCTCTCGCAGCGCCACCATTTTCTCAGCATCGTGGTGCGCGCCGGCGTGCTGGGGGTCTCCCCACGCAATGCGTGGGGAGGTGTCGCCGTCTTGCGGCGACGGAGGGGTCATGGGCACCACCACTGACGCTCATGACCCCTCCGTCCCGTATGACGGGACACCTCCCCAGCAAAGCTGGGGAGGGAACTTGAAATGACCAAACGCCCCGCCAGGAAGAGCTTCCAACCCGCCGCCCGTGGCCCCCTGAACGGGGTCCGCGTGGTCGACCTGTCGCGCCTGGTTGCCGGCAACGTGCTGACCCTCCAGCTCGCCGATTTCGGCGCCGAGGTGATCAAGATCGAGCCGCCCGAGGGCGACACGCTCCGCTCGTGGCGGGTCAAGGGCATCGAGACGGCCTGGAAGGTCAATTCCCGCAATAAGAAAAGCGTGGCGCTCGACCTGCGCTCCGCTGCCGGTCGCGACATCGTGCGCCGCCTCGCCGCGACGGCGCAGATCCTGGTCGAGAGCTTCCGGCCCGGCGTGCTGGAGCAGATGGACCTGGCGCCCGACGCGCTGCACGCGATCAACCCGCGCCTGGTCATCGTGCGGATTTCGGGCTGGGGCCAGGATGGCCGCTATCGGCACAAGCCGGGCTTCGGCACGCTGATCGAAGGCTACAGCGGCTTCGCCTCGATGAACGGCTTCGCCGACCGCGAGCCCGTCCTGCCGCCGATGTATCTCGCCGACGCCATCGCCGCGCTGTACGGATACGGTGCGGTGATGGTCGCGTTGCGCGAGGTCGAGATCAACGGCGGCAAGGGCCAGACGCTCGACCTGCCGCTCTTCGACCCATTGTTCTCGGTGCTGGGCCCGCAGGCGGCCAACCACAAGCTCACCGGCGAGGTGAAGGAGCGCACCGGCAGCCGCTCGACCAACGCCGCGCCGCGCAACGTCTACCGGACGAAGGATGGCCATTGGGTCTGCCTGTCGGCGTCGACGCAGGGGATGGCCGAGCGCGTGCTGGTCAAGATCGGCCGGCCCGAGCTGGTCGAGGATCCGCGCTTCGCCACCAACATCGAGCGCGTGCGCAACGGGCTCGAGCTCGACAGGATAATCGGCGGCTTCGTTGCCGAGCGCGATCTCGCCGAGAACCTCCGCTATTTCGACGAGGCCGGCGTCACGATCGGCCCGGTCTACGACATCAGCCAGATCGTGCGGGACGACTACGTGCTGGAGCGCGAGGCGCTGATCGAGACGCCCGACGAGGAGATGGACGGCCTGCCCACCCACCCGATCGTGCCGCGCCTGTCGGGCACGCCCGGCGCCCTGCGTCATGCGGCACCGCGGATCGGCGAGCACAACGAGGCCGTGCTGCGCCCGCTGCTGGGCGATGCCGATTACGAGGCGCAGTGCGCCGCCGGCGCGATCTCCCGGGGGCCGAGGAGCAAGGGAGCGAGGAAGAAGTGAACCGCCCTCCACCGCCCGTCTGGCGCTCGATCCTCTACGTTCCCGGCAACGTCCCGAGATTCATCGACAAGGCGCACGAGCGCGGTGCCGATTGCGTGCTGGTCGATCTCGAGGACAGCGTCACGCCGGCCGAGAAGCCGACGGCGCGGGCCATGCTGCCCGAGACCATGGCCAAGGTGGTGCGCGGCGGGGCCGACGTGGCGGTTCGCATCAACCGGCCGATGCGCCTTGCCATCCCCGATCTCGAAGCGGCGGTGCGCCCCGGCCTCTCGGCCCTGTTCGTCACCAAGACCGAAGGCGTGCAGCATCTGCGGCTGCTCGACGAGGCGGTGAGCGAGCTCGAGCGCGAGCGCGGCATGCCGCCGGGCGGCATCGGCTTCGCCGCCATGATCGAGCATCCGCGCGCGATGGCTCACCTCGACGACATCGCGGCCCATGCGCCTCGGCTCGTCGCCATGATGCTGGGCGGCGAGGATTTTGCCTTGGAGACCGGCTCGATCCCGGGTGACGAGACCCTCGAGCTGCCCAAACGGCTGGTCGCCTTCGCCGCGCAGGCGCATGGCGTGGCGATGATCGGCGTCCTGGGGACGGTGGCCGACTACACCGATCCGGCCGCCTATCGAAGAAGTGCCGTACGCGCGCGGCGCTTCGGCTTCTCAGGCGGCACCTGCGTGCATCCCGGGCTGGTGCAGGCGCTCAACGACGCCTTCACGCCCGGCGCCGACGAGATCGCCCACGCGCGCACGCTGATCGCGGCCGATGAAAAAGCCGCAGCCGAGGGCCGCGGCTCCTTCACCGTGGATGGCAAGATGATCGATGTCCCGGTGATCGACCGCGCCCGCCGCCTGCTCAGGCGGCATGACCAGATCGAGCGCCGGATCAAGCCCTAGGCCAATGCGTTTCCGCTGGCCTCGTCAGGCATCGACGAGTTCCCGGGTCGGATGGCGAACCGTCTCCACCGGGACGAGATCCGACGGGAAATCGATCAGGACGGCCGTGAGGCCGGCATTGAGGCTCTGCAGCAGGACCTCGCGGCCATTGGCGAACCGCACCGCGTCACGGTGGACGTGCATGCCGCCTTCCATGCGCGTCATGACGACGTCCTCCACGGGTCCGATCGCGTAGATCCGTTGCACCGCTTCGGCGATGCCAGCGAGCCGCAGGTTGGCGTCTGCCGGCATGCAGACTGCGGTCTCGCAGTCGCGCGCCGACGTGAAGCCCATCGTGCCGCTCGGGAATCGATGAAGGGTGTACTGCTCTTCCTGAGCTGCAGGTCGTGAACGATAGAGTTCCAGCGAGTAGTCACACATGACGTCCTCCGGGTTACGTGGATGCTCCACGTGACGCGGTAACGTCGCCACCTCGACTAAGGTTCAGCGCCGCCTCTTCGGTATTTTTGCGGACTGATTGACGGGCCCGGCAGGGGCGCGATGGCAGGGAAAAGCGCCTCTACTCTTGGCAAGTCCTTGCTACGTCGATCGAATTCGCGCCGACGGCAGCCGGGGCCGCTTTGGCGATGTAAGCTTCACCAAGGTGGCACTCTCTTTTTCAACCCCAACCCAAGAGCGCCTCGAAGCTGACCACCCGCCGTCGGGCCGACCCTCTTGGATACAGCCATAGGCGCCAACCTTTCGGTTCTCCTCCCCGGCTTCGCCATAGCGAAGCCGGGGAGGAGAACCGAAAGGTTGGCGCCACTGGAGTGGCGCACTCCTGGCAATGAGAGGGCCGAAGGTGGCCCCCGTGGCAATGAGACCCGCTCAGTGCTTGTCCGACCACACCATGCGCTTTATGGCGTACATGAACCCGGCCATCGCCAGCAGGAACAGGATGACGCGAACGCCGGTGCGCTTGCGGTCCTCCATGTGCGGCTCGGACGCCCAGGCGAGGAACTCGACGATGTCGGAGGCCTGCTGGTCGGACGTCGACTTGGTGCCGTCGGCGTAGGTCACCTTGTCGTCGGCGAGCGGCGGCGCCATGGCGATCTTGTGGCCGGGGAAGTACTTGTTGAAGTTGTCGTCCTTGGTGACGGCATACTCCTTGATCTGCTGCGGCGTCAGCTTGTCGTAGGGCACATAGCCGGTCAGCAGGCCGTGCAGGTAGTCCGGCCCGTTGGCGCGCGCCTTGACCATCACGCTGAGATCGGGCGGCGCCTTGCCGTTGTTCGCCGCCGCGGCGGCGAGCTCGTTGGGGAACGGCTTCTTGAAGCGGTCGGACAGGCGGGCCGGGCGATCGATCGGCTGGCCGTCGTCGTTGAGGTCCGGCACCTCGATGTCCTTGATCAGGCCCTTGACCTGGTTCTCGGTGAGCCCGAGCTCCATCAGGTTGCGGTAGGCCAGCAGGGACAGCGAATGGCAGGCGGCGCAGACCTCGGCATAGACCTGGTAGCCGCGCTGGGCGGCGGCCCGGTCGTAGGTGCCGAACGGCCCCTCAAAATGCCAGCTCTTGCGCGGCGGTTGCTCGACCGTCCCGGCGGCGATGGCGGCGGCGGCGGCCGAGAAGGCCGCGAGCGCGATGGCACCCGAGACCAGGAGCTTCTTCATGGGCAACGTGCGCATCGTCCTCAACCCGCCTTGTTCTTGAGCACCGCGTCCGCAATGCTGGGCGGCAATGGCAATGGCCGTTCGATCTTGCCCAGGATCGGCAGCAGGACCAGGAAGTGGAAGAAGTAGTAGAGCGTGGCGACCTGGGACAGCGGGATCCAGAAGCCGGCCGGCGGGTTGGCGCCGCAGAAGCCCAGCACGATCACGTCGACGACCAGCACCAGCATGAACCACTTGTAGATCGGCCGGAAGCTCGCCGAGCGCACGCGCGAGGTGTCGAGCCAGGGCAGCACGAACAGCACGGCGATGGCGCCGAACATGGCGATCACGCCGCCCAGCTTGTCGGGCACGGCGCGCAGGATCGCGTAGTACGGCAGGAAGTACCATTCCGGCACGATGTGCTCGGGCGTCACCAGCGGGTTGGCCGGGACGTAGTTGTCCGGATGGCCCATGTAATCGGGCGCGAAGAAGGCGAAGCCGGCAAAGACGATCAGGAAGACGACGACGCCGAAGCCGTCCTTCATCGTGTAGTAGGGATGGAACGGCACGGTGTCCTGCGGCCCCTTGGGGTCGATGCCCAGCGGGTTGTTCGAGCCGTGCACGTGCAGCGCCACGACATGCAGCGCCACCACCGCCACGATCACGAACGGCAGCAGGTAGTGCAGCGCGAAGAAGCGGTTGAGAGTCGGGTTGTCGACCGAGAAGCCGCCCCACAGCCAGGTGACGATCGAATCACCGACCACCGGGATGGCGGAGAACAGGTTGGTGATGACGGTGGCGCCCCAGAAGCTCATCTGGCCCCACGGCAGCACGTAGCCCATGAAGGCGGTCGCCATCATCAGCAGGAAGATGACGACGCCCAGGATCCAGAGGAGCTCGCGCGGCGCCTTGTAGGAGCCGTAGTACATGCCGCGGAAGATGTGGATGTAGACGGCGATGAAGAAGAACGACGCCCCGTTCATGTGCAGGTCGCGCATCAGCCAGCCCTGCGGCACGTCGCGGTCGATGCGCTCGACCGAGTCGAACGCCATCAGGACGTGCGGCGTGTAGTTCGTCGCCAGCACCACGCCGGTCGCGATCATGAGCACCAGCATCACCGTCGCGATCGCGCCGAAATTCCAGAAGTAGTTGAAATTCCGCGGCGTCGGGAAGGTGTGATACTCCTTCTCGATATACGAGAAGATCGGCAGGCGGTGATCGATCCAGGAGATCACCTTGTTGTTGAAGACCGGCGGCGTGCCGTGTGACGAGGCCATGCTGGGAACTCCTGGCGCTGATCGCGCGATCGATCAGCCGATACGGACGAGCGCGTCCGAAAGGAACAGATACTCGGGGATCACGAGATTCGTCGGTGCCGGCCCCTGGCGGATGCGCCCGGACGTGTCGTAGGCCGAGCCATGGCACGGGCAGTACCAGCCGTCGAAGGGCCCCTTGTCCTGGCCCGGCCTGTTGCCGAGCGGCACGCAGCCGAGATGGGTGCAGACGCCGATCATGATCAGCCATTGCGGCCGCACCTTCTTGGCGCTGTCGGTGACCCGCGCGTTGTCGGTCTGCGGATCCGGCAGCTGCGACATCGGCACTGATTCGGCCGCCTTGATGTCTTCCGGCGTGCGATGGCGGATGAACACCGGCTTGCCGCGCCACTTCACCGTGATCGCCTGCCCGACCTGGATGGGAGCGACGTTCACCTCGACCGAGGCGAGCGCCAAGGTGTCGGCCGCGGGGTTCAGGTTGTTGATGAAGGGCCATGCCGTGGCTGCGATGCCGACGCCGCCCAGAGCGCCCGTTGCGACCATGAGGAAGTCGCGCCGGGTCGGGTCACCATGCCCGCCGGCCGGGTTGCCTGATGTTGCCATTGTTACTCTCTTCCGTCCCCCCGAGGAGATAGTGGTCTTTAGACCGCAAAAGGCCTTTAAGTTTCAAGGCTCTGTTGGTCGCAGGCGGGAGCCGTGGCGATCTGTGACAGCGTGCCGCACGGCATCCCCTTCCGCGCCGCGGACGGAGTAGACCCACGGTCATGCGCATCGCCCTGTACGAGCCCGATATTCCGCAGAACGTCGGTGCCTTCATCCGCCTGTCGGCCTGCCTGGGCATTTCCCTGGACATCATCGAGCCGTGCGGCTTCCCGGTCGACGACCGCCGCATCCGCCGGGCAGCCATGGACTACTACGACCTGGCACGCATGTTCCGTCATGCCTCGTGGCAGGCCTTCCGGCGCGACCGGCCGACGGGGCGGCTGATCCTGCTGACCACGGCGGGCGACACCGTCTTTCCCGACCTGGCCTTCCGCCCCGACGACATCCTGCTGCTCGGCCGCGAAAGCGCCGGCGTGCCGGCCGAGGTGCACGATGCGGCCGACCTGCGGCTGCGCATCCCGCTCAGGCCCGGGGCGCGTTCGCTCAATGTCGCCCTGGCGGCCAGCATGGTAGTGAGCGAGGCCCTCCGCCAGACCCGTGGATTTCATGCGCAAGCCGACCAGCACGCCGACACCCCTGCCCGATGAAACCACGATGGAGCGGCGCAAGCAGGCCGCCCGGACCTGGTTCGAAGACCTGCGTGATCGCATCTGCACCGCGTTCGAGGCCATCGAGGACGAGTCTATCGGCACCCACCGAGACCTGCCGCCGGGCCGCTTCGAGCGCACCAGCTGGCGGCGGGCCCTCGGCCCCGCCGGCGAGGACCGCGGCGGCGGCGTCATGTCGGTGATGCGCGGCCGCGTGTTCGAGAAGGTCGGAGTCAACATCTCGACCGTGTTCGGCGAGTTCAGCCCGGAGTTCCGCAACCAGATCCCGGGCGCGGCGGAGGACCCGCGCTTCTTCGCCTCGGGCATCTCCCTGGTCGCCCACATGCGCTCGCCCAGGGTGCCGGCGGTGCACATGAACACCCGCCACATCGTCACCACCCGTGCGTGGTTCGGCGGCGGCGCCGACCTGACGCCGATGGTGCCGGACGACGCCGATACGCTGACATTCCATGGCGCGCTCGAGGCGGCCTGCAACCGCCACGATGCAGCTTACTATCCCCGCTTCAAGCAATGGTGCGACGAGTACTTCTATCTTTCCCATCGCGGCGAGGCGCGCGGCGTCGGCGGCATCTTCTACGACGATCTCGACAGCGGCGATTTCGAGCGCGACCTCGCCTTCACGCGCGACGTCGGCGAGACCTTCCTCGCCGTCTACCCCGAGATCGTGCGCCGGCACATGAACGAGCCGTGGACCGCGGCCGAGCGCGAGCACCAGCTGGTGCGCCGCGGCCGCTACGTCGAGTTCAACCTGCTGCACGACCGCGGCACCAGGTTCGGCCTGATGACCGGCGGTAATGTCGACGCCATCCTGATGTCGCTGCCGCCGGAGGTGAGGTGGCCTTAGGATCAGAGCCTGGGTGAGCGACCAACACCTCCTCATCCTGAGGAGCCGCGCTAGGCGCGGCGTCTCGAAGGATGGGATCAGACGCGGTGTTTGCTGCCCATGCTTCGAGACGCTCGCTACGCTCGCTCCTCAGCATGAGGTTACCGCTAAAACGCGATTCGCAAACCAAGCGTCGCGGCGTGGTACGTGTAGCCCCGCGCCAGGTTGCCATCGTAATTGAGGAACGCCTGACCGAGCGGCAGCGGCAAGGTGATCGCGGCACCGATGGTCGCGGCGTTGCGGTCGGGCGTCGGCCCGTAGACGACGAAGCTGGTGTCGGGCTTTCCCACGAAGCTCGCGTTCAACGCACCCGAGAGATCGGCGTAGTCGTGCGCCCAGCCGAGCCGCAGCGCCATCGAGAGGGACTGCGTGCTCGTGAGCGCCACCGAGCCTGCCAGCTCCACGCCGAGGATGCTGCGCACGCCGGTCGTGCCCTGCGCCGCGGCGCTGAGGCCGATCGCGCCGGCACCGGTCTCGGTGAACGGGTTCTGGCTGGCCGCGGTCACCTCTAGGCGAGCGAACGGCGTCAAGGCGAGACGAGGCGCCACGGCGAAGGCGAACCCCGACTCGGCGCTGCCGATGAACTGGCTGGCCGTCGGATTGCCCTGGGCAGTTCGGAAGATGCCGGGAAAGGCGATGGTGCGCGTCAGGCTGCCCCAGTTGTAGGCGTAGCCGGCCGCAGCATCGAGATACCACGGTCGCGGCGCATAGCTCGCATAGGCGGCCAGCGAGAAAGCCTCGTTGCTGCCCGAGGAAGCGAGGCTGGTCGACAGGCCGGTGCTGGAATAGCCGAGCGCGGCGCCGATGCGGAAATCGTCGAGGATTTCGATGTCGGCGCCGGCGGCGAAGCCGTGCAGACCGTAGCTGGCGCTGTGCGTGGCGGCATCTCCGTACACCGCGCCCACGGCCCCATAGGGCGCGACCCAGACGCCGCCCGCCTCGGTGCGCCGGCTGCCGCCGCCTGCCGTGGCCAGCGATTTCCCGAGATCACCGATCACGGTCCGGGCCGGCGATGGCTCGGTGAGGCTCAGCGCCGCTTCGGCCGACGCCAACGACGACGGCCGGCGCAACCGCGCCGCGCGCATCTGCTGGTGCATGACGTCGAGGAACGCCCGCCCCGCCATCATGCGCAGATAGCCGAAATCGGCATAGGACTCGCCATCGAGCTGCTTCAGCGCCGCCCGCAGCGCATCGGGCGATCCGTAGTTCAGCAGGTCGAGGCTGTTGTAGATCGTGTCCATGTCGGAGAACTGCGCCGGGAAGACACCGACATCGAGCGCGGCCGCCACGGCGTAGGTGTTTCCGGTGCCGGCACTGGCCCGATAGGAGAGTGCGGTGCCGCTGATCGATTGCCGGTTCATGTAGTTGGCAGCCGGCACGAAGGCGGGGCTCTCGCAATTCGGGCTGCTGCTGAGACCGATCAAGGTCCCCTGCAGCTTACCGCCGTTCCCCCACGGTCCCGGCGTCGGGATGGCCGGCGGATTTGCCGGGAAGTTCCTCGTGATCGGTGCTCCGGTGCCGAACAGGATGCAGGTACCGGCCGGCACCTGCACCAGGGTGAGCGAGTCGGGCAGGAATGGCAGCGCCAGCACGTCGCGGATCTGTTGGGCGTCGAGGCCACGGATCGTGTTGGAAGGAGCGATAAAGCCGCCGACCGCGTTGGTGACGCCCTGCGTATAGACGCGGGCGTAGAGCGTCGGCACCGACGTCAGCACGACGGCGGCCGGGCTGCCGGGCAGGAACGACGCCGTGGGCGGCGTGCTGAAGATATAGGTGTTGGCATCGGCGCCGGTCGCGATCGACGGTACCGACGTGCCATTCCGCCGAAACACCGGGCCCGTCACGACCTGTCCGTCCGGCACGATCATGCCGCCGACGATCTGCTGGGCGAACGCCGCATCGCCGAGCAGCGCCAGGCCGCACATCAGGGCGAGCACCCCCCTCATCGACGGCGAGCCAGCGCGGCGCCCGCCAGCAGCGGGGCCGCCAGCACGGCGACGACGAACAGCGGATAGGGCGCGCCCCACCAGAAGCCCAGCCGGTCGAGGAAGATCACGGGATCCTCTCCGTACACCATCCGCGTCTGCACGAAGCCCAGCAGCACGGTCGAGACCGGCCACAGCAGGGCGGCGAGCAGCGCCGCCTCGAACCAGCGTGGTCCGGCCGAGCGACGCGCATGGATCAGGGCCAGCATCGATACATAGGGCAGCGGCACCAGGGTCTTGTACCATTCGACGGCGCGCACCGGCAGTGTCGGCGCAAGCCACGTGTCGCCGACGAAATCGTTCAGCACCACGAACGCGGCGAGCGCAAGCCACAGCACCAGGGTGAGACCGGGCCGGATCATGCGTCCGCCACGAGCCTCCGCAGCTCAGCCAGGCAGGATGCGCGATCGGCGGTGAAATCGCCGGCGATCCACCACTGCTCGACCGCGTCGAGGAGGTCGCCGACCTTGCGCCCGGGCTTCATGCCGAGCTTCAGCACGTCGGCGCCAGTCACCGGCAGGTCGGGCGGCGTCCACGATCGGGCGAGCGCCAAGGCGGCGCGCCAGTCGCCCGGCGCATCGACGGCAAGCAGCACGCGATCGATGAAGAGGCTGGTGCCGAGCCGGTAGTTCTGCGCACGCAGGCTTCGCACATCGCCGTCGACCTGCACGGCGTTTTCCGGCGACAGCATCAGCTCGAGGCGCAACGTCTCCTGGGTCGACAACCGCAGGCGCCTGGCAGTGGCGGGGGTGGCGACGATCGCGGCCAGCCGACGCAGCGGGTCGGGCTGATCACCTTCGCGGCCGACCAGCGCCCGCAGGATCCGGGTGCCGAGACATTCCGGCAGCCAGTGGTCGAGCGCGCCCGCTTCGACCATCGCGTCGAGCGAATCCGCGGGCTCCGGCGCCGCGAGCAGGCGCAACAGCTCCTTGGCGACGCGCTCGGCCGACAGGGCGCCCAGCGTGGCGGCATTGCGCCGGCACGCCGCGAAGCCCTCGCCGTCGATCGGCGGGCGGCCGAACCAGGCGTTGAAGCGGAAGAAGCGCAGGACGCGCAGGCGATCCTCCTCGATGCGCCGGTCGGCATCGCCGATGAAGCGCACGCGGCCGGCGGCAAGATCGGCCCGGCCGTCGAACGGATCGAACAGTCTGCCGTCGGGCGACGCGTAGAGCGCGTTGAAGGTGAAGTCGCGCCGGCTGGCATCGACCAGCCAGTCGTCGGTGAAAGCAACGACCGCGCGCCGGCCGTCGGTCTCGACGTCACGGCGCAAAGTGGTGAGCTCAAACGGCCGCCGCTCGATCACCGCGGTCACCGTGCCATGCTTGATGCCCGTCGGGACGACCTTGATCGCCGCCGCCTCGAGCGCCCGCATGACCGTCTCGGGTGGCTTGTCGACCGCGAGGTCGATGTCGCCGATCGCGCGGCCGAGCAACGTGTCGCGCACGCAGCCGCCGACGAAGCGCGCGCCGACCCCGCCGTGCGCCAGCGCCGCGAGCAGCCGGCGCACGGCGGGCGCGTCCATCCAGGGGGCGTGGATTTTGTCGTGCGCCGTCATCGCGCAAGACTTGCCTGCCCCGTCTTACGGGGGAGGTGGCCCGAAGGGCCGGAGGGGGAAGGACTCGATCGAGGTCTCTCTGATTCTGACGTCGGAATCAGATGGACCTCGACTGAGGCCTTCCCCCTCCGCCCCCATGCGAGGGCCCCTCCCATAGGCGTCAAAATACAGAGGGACCTCACCCTGAGGAGCCGCCCGAAGGGCGGCATCTCGAAGGGTCGGCAACAGTGAGGGTGCTGCAACAGCGCTTTTCCAACGATCTCCTGTGTGGCCCATCCTTCGAGACGCGCCCCACGGGCGCTCCTCAGGATGAGGTTTCCATCTATTTTAATGCCTATGGGGGCACCTCCCCCGTATGACGGGGGAGGTGCGCAAAGGTGAGAGGCACCCACGCGCGAACTACCCCTACGACGCGAACAGGCCGCCATAGCCCTGGTTCTGGGTGAAGAACATGACGATGAAGCCCGCGATCGTGCAGACGAGGCCGGCGATGGCGAGCCAGGTAAGCGGCAGGTCCTGCCAGGACGGCAGGGTGCCGGCGAGCTTGCGCTCCTGCTTGATCTTGACCGCCCAGGCCCACAGGAAGAAGGCGACGGCCGGCGCCAACGCCAGCAACAGCACCAGAAGGACGATGCGCATGGCGCGACTCCGAGGCCTTCCGGCCGGACTGGGTCAATCGGCAGCGGACAGCACGTACTGCAGGTTCTTCAGCATACCGGCAGTGGCGCCCCAAATGTAGCGTTCCCCATAAGGCATGGCGTAGTAGCGCCGCTCGCGGCCCTGCCAGACGCGACTGTCGATGCGATGGTTGCTCTCGTCGAGGAAGAATGCCAGCGGCACCTCGAACACATCGGCCACCTCGCGCGGGTCGGCGCGGGTGGTGAAGCCCGGCGTCACCAGCCCGACCACCGGCGTGATCTCGTAGCCGGTGCCGGTGCGATAGTGATCGACCTGGCCGATGACCTCGACAAACTGCCGCGTCAGGCCCACTTCCTCCTCGGCCTCGCGCAGGGCGGTATCGACGGAATCGGCGTCACTGGCCTGCGGGCGACCGCCGGGAAAGGCGATCTGGCCGGCGTGACTCGGCATGTCGTCGGTGCGCTGGGTCAGGAGCACGGTCAGCCCGGCTTCCCGGCGAATGATCGGCACCAGCACCGCTGCCGGCCGGAAGGCAGTCGGTGTCGGCACCACGCCGTTCAGCGAGAAGTCGCTGCCGAGCGGTGGCCTGTTCACTGGCAAGCCGGATGCCAAACGCCGACTGCGTTCGCGTACCCGCTGCACGATTTCGTCAACTGTCATGCCCTTGTTCCGGCCTCAATTCTGGGCTTCCCTGACATCCAATCCCCCTTCGATCACAGGAGTGCCCAAGTGGCTCCCGATACATCCACCGCGACCGACGCCGACGCCCTTGCCGCCCTGGCCGACATCGAACGCCTGGGCGGCCAGCTGCGCGCCGCCCGAGCCGCCATCGGCAAGGTCATTTATGGCCAGCAGGATGTCATCGATCAAACCCTGGTGTCACTCCTGTCGGGCGGCCACCTGTTGCTGATCGGCGTGCCTGGCCTCGCCAAGACCAAGCTGGTCGAGACTCTGGGCATCGTGCTGGGCATGGACGCCAAGCGCATCCAGTTCACCCCCGACCTGATGCCGGCCGACATCCTGGGCTCCGAGGTGCTGGAAGAGAGCGACGGCGGCCGCCGCTCCTTCCGCTTCATCCAGGGCCCCGTGTTCGCCCAGCTGCTGATGGCCGACGAGATCAACCGCGCCAGCCCGCGCACCCAGTCGGCGCTGCTGCAGAGCATGCAGGAGAAGCACGTCACCGTTGCAGGAAAGCGCTACGACCTGCCGGAGCCGTTCCATGTGCTTGCCACCCAGAACCCGCTCGAGCAGGAAGGCACCTATCCGCTGCCGGAGGCCCAGCTGGACCGCTTCTTGCTGCAGGTCGACGTGGGCTATCCCGACGAGGCAGCGGAACGTCAGATCATGATCGGCACGACCGGCGCCAGCGCGCCGACCACCGCGCAGGCGCTGACGCCCACCGACCTGATGGCGGCGCAGACGCTGGTGCGCCGCCTGCCGATCGGCGAGAGCGTGGTCGACGCCATCCTGAAGCTGGTGCGCGCCGGCCGTCCCGAGTCGAGCGACCTCGATGTCGTGCGCCAGCGCGTCGCCTGGGGCCCCGGGCCGCGCGCCAGCCAGGCCTTCATGCTGGCCTGCCGCGCCCGCGCCATCATCCAGGGCCGCCTCGCGCCGTCGGTCGACGACGTCGTGGCGCTGGCCGGCCCTATCCTGCGGCATCGCATGGCGGTGAACTTCTCGGCGCGCGCCGAGGGAGTCACGGTCGAGGCGGTGATCAGCCAGATGTGCGCGCGCCTGGGTTAAATGGCTTCTGCGTCAACCCTCAATCGTTCGCTCGAGCTCGCCGGAACGCTGCCTGCCCTGATGGTGGCGGCCGATCGCGTCGCCGCGACCGTGATCCAGGGCGTGCACGGCCGGCGACGGGTCGGCCAGGGCGACGCATTCTGGCAGTACCGGCCCTATCGCGACGGCGACGCCGCAAGCCAGATCGATTGGCGCCAGAGCGCGCGCAGCCGGCACCTGTTCGTGCGCGAGACCGAATGGGAGGCAGCGGCCAGTGTCTGGCTGTGGCGCGACGCCTCGCCCTCCATGCAATACGCCTCGCTGCGCAACACGGACACCAAGGCGGTGCGCGCCGAGCTGATCACGCTCGCGCTGGCCAGCCTGCTGAGCGACGCCGGCGAGCGGGTTGCCGTGCTCGGCTCCGGCATGCGGCCGATCTCGGGGCGCATCGCCGTGCGGCGCATCGCCGAGACCCTGTTCGACGAGACCCGCGACACCAGCCGCCCGCCGCCCAGCCTGCCGCCGATGGTGCCCTTGCCGGCGCACGGCAGCGTGGTGCTGGTGTCCGACTGGCTCGATCCGCTGGACAGGATCGAGGATGTGGTACGCCACTACGCCAGCGGTGGCGTGCGCGGCCACATCGTGCAGGTGCTCGATCCGGCGGAAGAGGACCTGCCGTTCGACGGCCACGTCAAGTTCGAGGGGCTCGAAGCCGAGGGCCAGCACACGATCCGCCGCGTCGAGACGGTGCGCACCGCCTACGGCGCGCGGCTGGCCGCCCAGCGCGAAGGCCTGCAGCGCCTCGCCCGGCCGTCGAGCTGGACCGTCCATCTTCATCGCACCGACAGGCCGGCGCAGACGGTGCTGCTCTCGCTCTACATGGCCATGGCCGACCTGCGTCGGCTGACGGCGGCGTGATGGCGATGGCGTATTCGATCCTTGGCGTTGCCATCCTTCGAGACGCCGCGCTGTGCGCGGCTCCTCAGGATGAGGCCGTACGATCAACCAATAACCTCACCCTGAGGAGGGCGCGGAGCGCCCGTCTCGAATCGGGCGAAGTAACCTTCGCCCTTTGTTTGGTGCCAACGGGCACCACGCTGAGTCCCGGCGCCTTCGCCTTCGCGGCTCCTCAGGATGAGGCCGTACGATCAACCAACAACCTCGCCCCGAGGAGGGCGCGGAGCACCCGTCTCGAATCGGGCGAAGTAACCTTCGCCCTTTGTTTGGTGCCAACGGGCACCACGCTGAGTCCCGGCGCCTTCGCCTTCGCGGCTCCTCAGGATGAGGCCGTACGGTCAACCAATAACCTCACCCTGAGGAGGGCGCGGAGCGCCCGTCTCGAATCGGGCGAAGTAACCTTCGCCCTTTGGTGCCAACGGGCACCATGCTGAGTCTCGGCGCCTTCGCCTTTGCCGCGCCGGGAATGCTGGCCCTGCTGCTGGCGTTGCCAGTGATCTACTGGCTGCTGCGGCTGATCCCGCCGCTGCCCAAGCTCGTGCGCTTCCCGGCGATCCGGCTGCTGATCGGGCTGGAGCCGTCCGAGCAGACGCCGATGAAGATGCCGTGGTGGCTGCTGCTGCTGCGCCTCCTGCTGGCGACGGCGCTGATCCTGGCGGTGGCGCGACCCGTCCTCAACCCGCAGGCCGACCTGCCCGGCAGCGGCCCGCTGCTGCTGGTGATCGACGACGGCTGGTCGTCGGCGCCCGGCTGGACGACCCGTCTTACCCATGCCGAGCGGCTGATCCAGCGCGCCGAGCGGGCCAATCGCCCGGTGGTCCTCACCGGCACCGCGCCGGTCGCCATCGACGCGCCGGCCCTGCGCCGTGGCGCCCTGCGCGCCGACGAGGCGCGCACCGTGCTGCGCGCCTTCCGGCCGAAGCCGTGGCCGACCGATCGCGCCGCCGCCGCCGCGGCGATCGACCAGATGCAGGTCGATCGCGGCGCTTACGCCGTCTGGCTGAGCGACGGTCTGGAGGACGAAGGGGCGGCAGCGCTCACCGAACGGCTGCGCCGCTTCGGCGGCCTCCAGGTGGTGCTGCCCGACCAGGCGACGACGCCGCTGCTGCTGTTGCCGCCCGCCGCTGGCGGGCGCGATCTCAAGGTGCAGGCGCTGCGTCCCGTGGCCGACGGCCCGCGCAAGGTCGCCATCCAGGCGGCCGACGACCAGGGCCGCGTGGTCGCGCGCATCGATCTCGACTTCGCCGCCACGGCGACGAGGGGCGAAGGCACGCTGCCGGCGCCGGCCGAGCTGCGCAATCGCATGGCGCGGCTCGACATCGAGACCCAGGGCGGCGCCGGCAGCACGGTGCTGCTCGACGAGCGCTCGCGCCGCCGCCCGGTGGCCGTGCTCGGCGAGCGGCCGACCGCGACCGGCCAGCCGCTCCTGCAGGAGGTCTACTTCCTCGAGCGCGCGCTCGATCCCTATGTCAGCCTGACCATCGGCGATCGCGAGACCGTGCTGACGCGCAACACCGCGGTGCTGCTGGTTCCCGACGGCGCCGTGCCCTCGGCCAACGATCGCGAGGAGATCGCCAAATGGATCGAGCGCGGCGGCATCGCCGTGCGCTTCGCCGGTCCCAACATCGCCGCCGGCAACGACCCGCTGGTGCCAACGCGACTGCGCCTGGGCGACCGCGCCCTGGGCGGCGTCATGAGCTGGGGCCAGCCCAGCGCGCTCGCCGAGTTCCCGGCCAACAGCCCCTTCCTCGGCATCCCGATTCCCAAGGACGTGCGCATCTCCCAGCAGGTGCTGGCCGAGCCGACGCCCGATCTCGCCGACAAGACGTGGGCGCGGTTGGCCGACGGCACGCCGCTGGTCACTGCCGAGAAGCGCGGACAAGGTTACCTCGTGCTGATTCACACCACGGCCAACACCGGCTGGAGCAACCTCGCCCTTTCGGGCCTGTTCGTGAACATGCTGCAACGCCTGGTCACCCTGTCGCGCGGCGTCGCCGGCGACGGCGTCAACAAGGCGCTGAAGCCGTGGCGCACCCTCGACGGCTTCGGCCGCCTCGGCGCGCCGCCGGCCGGCGCCCAGATCCTGCCGGCCGACGCCGTCGAGACGTTCAAGCCGAGGCCGACGACCCCGCCCGGCCTCTACGGCGACGAGAATGCCCAGGTCGCCTTCAACATCGGCGGCCATGTCGGCGAGCCCAAGCCGCTGGTGCTGCCCGGCGGCGTCAGCACCGACCGGCTGTCCGAGGGCGGCGAGACCGACCTGTCGCGCTGGTTCCTGCTGACGGCGTTGCTGCTGCTGCTGGCCGACATCTTCATCGCCCTGTGGCTGCGCGGCCTGCTGGGGCGCGCCGTGCGAATCGGCCGCGCCGCACCGGCGGCCGTGGCCGTGCTGGCGGTCGTCGCGATCATGGCGCCTGCGCCACCGTCCGAGGCCCA
>JALHMO010000033.1 GCA_022844015.1 Reyranella sp.
CCGCCGCCGGCGCAGCCGCCGCGACGGCGACGGCGAGTCGGCCGACCGTCCCCAAGCCGCGGGCGACGAGCTCGACGGCGAGCATGATCTGGGCGGCGAGCACGATGGCGTCGGCGAGCATGGGCCGAATGGCGAGACCACCGTCGACGGCCTCGAGCCAGTGGCCGCGGCGGGCGACGCCGACGACGGCGACGTGACGATCGAGCGCGACGAGCGTGCCGGCGAGGAACGCCCCGACGACGGAGAGCCGGATCAGCGAAGCGCCGAACTCGCCGATGAGCCGCAGGGCGACGAGGAACGAGGCGATCGACGTCGCCGCCGCGGACGTCGGGGCGGGCGCCGCCGTCGGCGCGAGAACGGCGAAGGCGAGAGCGATCATCTTGAAGGCAGCTCTCCCGACACACCGCCGGCCGAGGGCGTCCCGGAAGAGCGCAGTCACGCCGAGCCGTTGGAGACAACCCCGCTGGAGGCCGAGAGCAGAGCCTTCGATCCCGGCCCGCCGGTGAACATCGAAGCATCCACGCCGCCCCCACCGACGCCAACTCCGCATTCGGCCGCGCCGCCGCCGGATGTCCTGCCGGCGGTCGAGACCGTTCCCAGGCACAGCCAGCCGGAACCGGTTGCGGTGCTCGAGGCCGCGCCTGCGCTGCCCGAACCGCCGCCGCTTCCGCCGGTATTCGAGCCGGCGCCGCAGGCGGCGACGCCGGTTGCGGAGCCGACGCTACCGCCGGTTCCCGTCATCACGGCGCCCCCGGAGAAGCCGCGTCGCGGCTGGTGGCGACGGTAGTAGGGCCTCGCCGGCGCGAGGCGTTAGCGGCGCCCCGCCCAGTCCGAGGCGACGCATTCGCACATCCGTCATCCCGACCGGAGCCGAGCATAGCGAGGCGAAGTGGAGGGACCTCTCATATTGCAATGCCAGTAAGAAAGGTCCCTCGACTGCGCCGTCCTACGGACGGCGCAGTCGAGGGATGACGGGAAACATTGGCCATATTCGAAAGCCCAGCCGTCCAGTAGGCGAAGCGCAGGGCGGCGCGAACGTCGCGCCCTGCCCTCTCGGCGCCATTCACCGCGCCGGCAATGCCAGCAAGAAAGGTCCCTCGACTGCGCCGTCCTTCGGACGGCTCCGCTCGGGATGACGGGAAACATTGGCCATATTCGAAAGCACAGCTGTCCCGAGGTGAAGCGCAGGGCGTCTCGAACGACGCGCCCTGCGCTCCCGGCGCCATTCACCGCGTCGCGAGATCGCTCACGCTGGAAAACCGGCCAGCGCCGGCATCGCGGGGGAACAGCCCTCCCGCTACCGTTCGCTGCGGTAGACGGCCAGCTCTGCCCGCGTATCGGCGATCGAGAACCAACGATGCTGCTCGGCACGGAACTGACGCCAGTTCGCCAGAATGCGCTTGAACTGCTCGTTCTGCGCCGCTTCCTCGTCGAGCACTGTCTCGAGCGCGCCGCGAAGGGCCTTGATCACCTCCTCGGGAAGGACAGACAGCTGAGTGCCGGCTGCAACGAGACGGGCGATCGCTTTGGCGTTCTTGGCGTCGTACGAGGCCATCATCTCCGTCTGGCTGTAGTTGCAGGCGTAGCGGAGAATGGCCTGATACCGCGGTGGCAGCGAGTTCCAGGCTGCCTTGTTGACCATCAGGTGGTTGGTCGCTTCCAGCTCCATCACGCCTGGCGTGTAGTAGTATTTTGCGACCTTGTTGAAGCCCAGCTTCTCGTCGTCGTACGGGCCGACCCATTCGCAGGCATCGATGGTGCCGCGCTCGAGCGCCGGATAGATCTCTCCGCCGGCGATCTGCTGCGGCACCGCGCCCAGCTTGGCGAACACCTTGCCGCCGAACCCGGCAGTGCGGATCTTCAAGCCGACGAAATCGGCCGGCGTCTTCAGCTCCTTGCGGAACCAGCCGAACATCTGGCCGCCAGTCTGCCCGGCCGGCAGCGCGACGACGCCGAAACTGTCATAGATCTCGTCCATCAGCTTGCGGCCATCCCCGAACATCACCCAGGCCTGGTGCTGGCGCGGCGTGAAGCCGAACGGCAGGGAGCCGTCGAAGATGAAGGACGGATTCTTGCCAATGTAGTAGCCGGTATAGGTGTGCCCGCACTCGACCGTGGCGTTGGCCACCGCATCGAGCACCTGAAGCCCGGGCACGATCTCGCCGGCAGCAAAGGGCTGCAGGACGAATTTGCCATCCGTCATCTCACCGACGATGCGCGAGATCGTCTGCGCCGTGCCGAACAGCGTGTCCAGGCTCTTGGGGAAGCTCGACGTCAGTCGCCACTTCACGTTCTCGCTGGTCTGCTGACCGAAGGCCGCTGACGTGGCTGCCAATGCCGCCATTGACGCTGCAGCCGGGGCAAGCTTTCGACGCGTTACTCTCATCAGACGAATCCTCTCCTGGTCTTACCAACCCGATAGTAGGTCGCCAGCGAAGAGACCGCCACAACGGAGCGCGCGCAGTGCCAGGCGTGCGCCGCCGCGTTCTACGCCGGCTGGGCGTACCGGCTCGCGGTCATCGAGGCCCACAGGGCCTGCGGTCCCGCCTTGGCGCAGGCCGAGCCGATCTTCTCGCCCCAGAAGCTTTCGCTGCCGAAATCGCGGCGCCACACCCACAGCCGGCGCGTGTAGTGGTGAAGCACGTGCTCGTGCGTGAAGCCCATGGCACCCATGGACTGGTGCGAGATTGCCGCGATGCGGTGGGCGAACTCCGAGGCCTGGCTCTTGGCGGCGGCGATCGAGAAGCGGCCGCCGTCGACCAGCCCGCCTTCGTCGGCATCGCGCGCGGCTGCCTCGGCCGACGCGATGGTGGCGGCGACGCAACTCGCCAGTTCCGCCAGCATGTGCTGGATCGCCTGGAAGGTCGAGATCGGCCGGCCGAACTGCACGCGCTGCTTGGAGTACTCGACGGCGATCGCCAGCACCTTGTCGGCTGCTCCAGCCATCTGCATCGCACGCATGACCGCCGCCAGCTCGACAGCACGCTCGGCGCTGACCGGCGCATCGCCGACGAATTCCACTGCGGTGCCATCGAGCGTCACGGTGCCGTAGGGCTCACCGGCATGGCTGGGCGTGGCTTCGCACCTCGCGCCGCCTTTGCCGACCACGGCCAACTTGTCGCCGGCGACGGTCACGAAGCGGTCGGCGACCATGGCGAACGGAACGCGCTCCACGCGGCCCGTCACGCGGCGCCCGCTCAGCGACAGGGCACCGAGGGCGAGAGTCGCCGGGCCAGCCTTGGGCTCGCCGCCCGCGGCCGCGATCAGCAGATTGGCCAGCGCGGTCTCGGCGAGGGGCACAGGAACGGCATGGGAGCCGGCGAGCCGCAACAAGGCCAGCATGTCTGCCATCGTACCGCCAGAACCGCCCTTTTCCTCCGGAACGGCGATATGCGGCAGGCCCATCTCCTCGATCGCCTGCCAGAGTTCCGCCGGCCAGGCGCCCTTCTCGACGTTGTTGACGATCTCGCGGCCGCACCGATCCGTAAAGAAGCGGTCGGCGGTCTCGAGCAGCATGTCGCGGGTCTCGCGGTCCATCGGCTTCTCCCTCAGCGCAGACCGAGGCCGCGCGCGACGATGCCGCGCAGCACCTGGGTCGTGCCGCCCTGGATGGTGTAAGATGGCGCCATCATCGTGGCGTACTGTGCGACATCGAGGAAATCGGCCATGTCCTCCTCGGTCGTTGCATCCGACTCGGCGATCGCACGGGCGATCTCGGGCAGGTCCTGCTGGTAGATCGTGCCCAGATCCTTGACCAGCGCCGCCTCGATCGCCGGCGACTTGCCGCCCTGCATCATGCCGGCGACGGCGACCGACATCTGGCGCAGGGTCCACAGCCGGGCGACAAGGCGACCGAGGATGGCGCTGGCCCGCTTGGCCGGCTGGCGTCCCAGCACGCGCACCAGCTCGCGCAGGATGTAGAAGTTCTGCATGAAGCGCTCGGGACCGCTGCGCTCGAAGGCGAGCTCGCTGGTGACCTGCAGCCAGCCGTCGCCCTCGTTACCGATCAGGCAGCTCTCCGGAATGAACGCGTCGTTGAAGGTGACCTCGTTCCAGTCGTGGCGCCCCGCCAGATTGATGATCGGGCGGATGGTGACGCCCGGTGTCTTCAGGTCGACGAGCAGCTGGCTCAGGCCCTTGTGGCGATCGCCGTGCTGACCAGACGTGCGCACCAGCGTGATGCAGTAGTGATTGTGATGCGCGCCCGACGTCCAGACCTTGGTGCCGTTGACCCGGAAGCCGCCCGGCACCGGTTCGGCGCGCGTACGCACCGAGGCGAGATCGGAGCCCGAGTCGGGCTCGCTCATGCCGATGCTGAAGTAGCATTCGCCGGCGGTGATGCGCGGCAGGATCGCCTCGCGCTGCTCCTCGCTGCCGAAGCGCAGCAGTAGCGGTCCCGACTGCCGGTCGGCGACCCAGTGGGCTCCCGCCGGCGCTCCATTGCCGAGCAGCTCCTCGGTGATGACGTAGCGGTCGAGGAAGCTGCGTTCGCTGCCGCCGTACCTCTTCGGCCACGTGATGCCGATCCAGCCCTTCTTGCCCATCGCCTTGCTGAACTCGGCGGAGCGCGTGTTCCAGCTCGGAAAGCGATCCTCCGTCTTGAGCTTCGGCAGTGTCTCGCCGAGGAACGCCCGCACCTCGCTGCGCAGCGCCTCGGCCTCGGGCGGCAGATGGAACGGCGGGAACTCGAGCTTGGGTATGGACATCGTCGTCTCGATGGTTGGAGGCCTCTTCTCTGTCGGCTTATGCTTGGCGACGCAACCACGGAGTTTCGAGGGTCGAATGCCCCGCCGTCCACCCCGCCTGCCGCCGCTCCTGGCGGAATTCGACGACGACGAGCGCGACGCGGTGCTCGCCGCGAACCGCGCCTTCTATCGTGCCTTCAGCGATCGCGACGTCGAGGCGATGGATCGGATCTGGGCGACGAGCGGCGCTGTCATCTGTCTCCATCCGGGCCAGTCTCCACTGCTGGATCGTACCGAGATCATGGCGAGCTGGCGCGCCATCATGCGCCATCCGGAAGCGCCGAGGGTTCGCTGCGTCGGCGAATGGGTGACTGGCCGGCCAGGCCTGGCCCTCGTCGTGTGCCGCGAGATCCTGCCGCAAGGCCAGCTCATGGCAACCAACAGTTTCACCCGGCAAAGCGATGGCTGGCGCCTGATCGGCCATCATTCCGGTCCGGTGCCTTCGATCGAGATCGCCCAGCCGGCCGCCTCTCCGACGATGGCCTCGGCACACGATCGCCGGAAGCTGCACTGACCCTTCCACGCCTCGCCGCTCCGTCGAAGAACCCGTCTACCGCACGATCGGGCCGCCGGGCCGAAAGTGCGCACGCAGGTGATCGTAGGGAATGACGACCTCGCAGGGACCTGAAACGAGGAAGCTCACAACCGCCTCCAGGCTCTCAACCTCCGCACCGCCTCCTCCATCTCGGCCGTCGACCCGGCGAAGGAGATGCGCAGCGTGCCAGCGCCGCGGGCGCGGTCGAAATCGACGCCCGGCGTCGTCGCCACGCCGGCCTCGCGCAGCATCTGCCGGCAGAACTCACGGCTGTCGTTGGTCAGATGGGCGACGTCGCAATAGAGATAGAACGCGCCTTCCGCCGGGGCGAAGCGGTCGAGACCGACCGCCGGCAGGCCGGACAGCAGCAGGTCGCGATTGGCGCGATAGCGGCGAACATGGCCGTCGAGCTCGTCCTTGCCGTCGAACGCCGCCAGCGCGGCATGTTGGCTGAGAGTAGGAACGGAAATGAAGAAGTTCTGGGTCAGGCGCTCGATCGGCCGGACGAGATCCTGCGGCACGAGCAGCCAGCCGATGCGCCAGCCGGTCATCGAGAAGTATTTCGAGAAGCTGTTGACCACGATGGCGCTGTCGGACACCTCGACCGCCGACACGGTGTCCCCTTCGTAGACGATGCCGTGATAGATCTCGTCGGAGATCAGCCGCACGCCCTTGCGGTCGCACCATTCGGCCAACGCCTTCATCTCGCCATGGCCGACCATCGTGCCAGTGGGATTGGACGGGCTTGCGACGATCAGGCCATCGATGCGGCCGGCTTTCTCGAGGGCCGCGACCGTCGGCTGGAAACGATCGGCCGCGGAGGTCGGGAGGTCGACCGCCTCGAGATTCAGCGCCGTCAGGATGTTGCGATACGCCGGATAGCCCGGCGCGGCCAAGGCGATCCGGTCGCCGGCGTCGAAGCTCGCCAGGAACGCCAGGGGAAAGCCTCCCGACGATCCCGTCGTCACGATCACCCTGTCGGCCGACACGTCGACGCCATAGGTCTCGCGATAGTAACGTGCGATGCGCTCGCGCAGCGGCGGGATGCCCAGGGCCGCGACATAGCCGATCTTGTCGGAATCGAGCGCCGCGTGGGCGGCAGCCAACGCGGCCTTCGGTGCCGGCGTGCTGGGCTGGCCGACCTCCAGGTGTATGACCGTATCGCCCGCCGCCTCCTTCTCCGCCGCCGCGGCCATGACATCCATGACGATGAAAGGATCGACCGCGCCGCCACGACGCGAGAGCTTGCCCGACATGCGCCTTGCCTAGCGTGTCGTGGCAACCAGCGCCAACCCGGCACTCGCCGGATCGATGCCGCTCTGACACGACGCCGGGCTGCTGCGCAGGCCGGACGGACAGGCGATGGCGTTGACCCAGCCGCCCTGTCCGCGCTGGGCACCGAGCGCCGTCAGCACCGTCTGATCCCTCTCGAGCACCGAATAGGCGATCATGCCGGTGGCCTGTGCGGCGGTCGGCGCGCCGCCGCCTGCCCCGGCAAAGCCGAACTCGCCGTTGTTCGGATTGGCCACGATCATCGGGCTGACCGAGCCGGCGACCGGGGTCATTGCGCCCAACAACACGCCGGTGCCGGGAACGACGACACGGGTGCCGAACAGCTGCCCCATCGACAAGGTGCATGCCACGGCGCCCGCCTTGCTGTCGACCGCGACGAGGCCAGAGAAACCGTTCGAATCGGTCGGCACCGGTCCACCCGGCGGCTGTCCCTTCCAACCCGCGAGCGCCATCGCGCCGGCCGCCGGGGCCGGCGCGACGTAGACCCGACGTCGGCCGTAGCCCTCCGTGGTCGGCGTGCCGGCTTGCGGCACGGTGCCGCGCAGCGCGTCGAGCGGCAGGCTGCCGCCCAGCTGGGAAATCTGCTCCGACAGGGTGCGTGCCAGCGTCCCCTGGAAGAATTCTCCGCCGCCGCGCTGGCGGATGCTGCCCAGCGTACCCGCGAGGTCCGCCTGTACCCAGGTGTCGCCTTCGCCGATCATGCCACCGCCCTTGCCGAAGATCCTTCGTGCTTCGCGATCGGCGAGCAGGAGAGAGCCCCCGGCCTGCAAGTCGCGCGACAGCGCGCGCGACACCGGCACGCCGAACCGCGCCATGCGCTCGGCCGGCGCCACGGTCTGTTCCCAGCGCAATTGGCCGTGCCGGATATGCATCAGCGTGAGGGCGCGAACGCTCGACGGCACGACGAAGGTCTGCCCGGCAACGGGTCCGGGCGCCGCAACCGGCGGGAACACGAAGGCCTCTGCTCCCTTGGTCTTGTCGTCGTGGACGATGCAGGCCCCGGTGGAGCCAAGGCCCGCCGCCGAAGGCAGGGTCACGGCCAAGGCGAAATACATGGCGACGGCGGCGTCGGTCGCGTTGCCGCCGTTCTGCAGGATGTCACGGCCGACCTCGGCCGCCCGGCTCTCGTCGGCGGATACGGCGGAGAAAGATCCGGACTTGAGGACTTGAGATAGTCCTTGACCTCCAGGCGATCTGCCGGCTGGATTGGCGGTGTTTGCGGCGCGATCGGACTCACGGTCCGCCTCACTGCAGCCACAAGCGACCATCACAACCGTTCCAACCAGCGCCAGGTTGCGCAATTGACGCGGCCAACGCGCGTTCCTAGCCTGCCAGGACCTCGTGCCGCCCGTGTTTCGACGCATCATCACCCTCTTCTGCCTCGCGCTGCTCGCGCTGCCGCCGTTTGGTGCCGCGAACGCCCAGCAAAATCAACGTCTCAATCTGATTCGAGACGCCGAGATCGAGAGCACCATCCGCACGCTGGTGATACCGATCTGGCGTGCCGCCGGCCTCGACCCGAACGCGGTCGAGATCATGATCGTCCAGGACCACTCGCTCAACGCCTTCGTCGCCGCCGGCCAGCGCATCTTCCTGAATACCGGGCTGATCATGCGCACCGAGACGCCAAACCAGCTGATCGGGGTCCTGGCGCACGAAAGCGGGCACATTGCCGGTGGCCATCTCGCACGCATGCAGGAGGAGCTCCGGAGCCTGACCACCCTGCAGATTCTGGAGGCCATCCTGGGCGGCGGCGCAATGGCCGCCGGCGCCTTGTCGGGTGGCTCGTCGGGGCGAGGCGGACCGACCACTGGTGTGGGTGGACCGCGGGCCCCGGGCTCCCTGCTGTCGTTCCTCCACTACACGCAGACGCAGGAGAGTGCGGCCGACCAGGCAGCGATCACCTACCTGCAGCGCACCGGGCAATCGCCCAAGGGCTCGGTCGAGTTCCTGCGCATCCTGCAGCGCGAGGAGCGCCTGCAGATCAATCGCCGCGATCCGTATCTGTCGACCCATCCGCTGACGCCCGATCGCATCACCACGTTCGAGGAAGCGGTAAAGCGCTCGCCCTACGCCAACACGCCCGACTCGGCACAGGCACTCAACATGCACCATCGCATGGTCGCCAAGCTGATGGGCTTCATCACGCCCGACACCGCGCTCTCGCGTTTCAGCGAGGCCGATCGCGCCGTGCCGGCCCGATATGCCCGCGCGATCGCCTGGTACCGCAAGGGGGCCCTCGGCTCGGCGTTGCTGACGATCGACGGATTGCTCAAGGAATATCCCAACGACCCGTACTTCCACGAGGTGCGTGGCCAGATGCTCTACGAGAACGGCCGGGCCGCCGAAGCGGTGGCCTCCTACCGTCGCGCCGCGCAGCTGCTACCGAGTGCGGCAATCCTCAAGATCGACTACGCCCGCGCCCTGCTCGACACCAATGCGCCGGACAACGACCGCGAAGCGGTTCGCAACCTCGAGCAGGCGATGCAGCAGGAATCGGGCAGCTTCGAGCTGTGGCGCCTGATGGCGGCCGGCTACTCGAAGCTCAACAACCCCGGCATGACATCGCTCGCCCGAGCCGAGATGGCCGTGCTACGCGGCCAGCGCAGCGAGGCCCAGGCCCATGCCGACACCGCCACGCGCCACCTGCAGGCGGGAACACCAGCCTGGCAGCGGGCGCAGGACATCAAGGCTTACATCAACACGCGGCCGGCGGGACGCCGCTAGTCCCGGAGACCGATCATGCGAACAGTCCTTGTCGTCATCTCCGCCGGCCTGGTGGCGGTCGGCGCGCTCGTCGCCGCGTTGGCGACGCCGCCGGCGCGCCTCGCCAGCCCCGGCACGGCGGCTTCGCCGGCCGCCGACCGCAGCGCCTTCGGCAGGAGCATCCGTGAATATCTCCTCACCAATCCCGAGGTCCTGGTCGAGGCCATGCAGGAACTCGAGCGCCGGCAGGACAGCCAGCGCGACGCCGTTGCCCAGAAGGGCGTACAGGAGAACCAGGCCGAGCTGTTTCGCGATCCCGACAGCCCGATCGGCGGCAACCCCAACGGAAACGTCGTGATCGTCGATTTCAACGACTATCAGTGCCCCTACTGCAAGCGGGCGCACCAGGCGGTCATGTCGGTCCTCGCCGCCGACGGCAACGTGAAGATCATCTACAAGGATCTGCCGATCCTCGGCGAGGCGTCGCGGATCGCCGCCCTGGCGGCCCTTGCCTCGACCCGGCAGGGCAAGCACCAGGCCCTGCACGATGCGCTGATGGATCACGGCGGCAAGCTCGATCGCGACCGCATCCTCGAGATTGCCGTCTCGGCCGGGCTGGACCGCGCCCAGCTGGAGAAGGACATGCAGGATCCGAAGCTGAAGCAGATCATCGATCGCAACCTCGCCCTCGCCGCCGCTCTCGGCGTGCGCGGCACCCCGGCGTTCGTGATCGGCAACCAGTTCGTGCCCGGCGCCGTCGATGCCGCGACCCTGAAGAGGCTCATCGCCGACGCTCGAAAGGCCGGCTGAGGAAGCTACTTCGACAGCGTTGCGGTCAGACCGAGGCCACTCACCAGGTCGGCGTCGGGTCGGATCAAGTAAGTGAAGCGGTCGAGATCGACCGGCGGATCCGGCCGGGCGTCGATCGTCAGCGTGCCGCCGCGCTCGATGAACTGCGAGACAGTGTCGAGCAGCCTGGTCATGCTCTCCGAGATGAGAACGCCGGGGGGTGAATAGCGCCGGATCTCGTTTGCCAGGTTTGCCCGCGTCCTGGCGACCGGCTGGCCGGTCACCGTCGACAGCGCTTTGAGGCTGCGCTCCAGCAGGCTCTTGTCGGCAACCACGAGCTTGGCCGAGCCGAGTGCGGCGGAGGACATTTGCAGACCGTCCAGATCGCCCTCGTCGATCGCCTGCCAGAAGGCCGCATCGGCGTTGACGAGCTGCGCCGAGAAATCGATCTCGCCCAATCCCGGCCCGACGAGGGCGCACTGCTCGACCGCGAGCACCCCCTTGCTGCGATCCTCGAGGCCCGAGCAGTCGAGATCGAGCTTGATCTCCTTCAGTCCCATCGACTGCAGGGCGATGCGCAGCTGCAGGGCTTCGAGGCTGCGCAACGGAGGCGCGAGCACGAAGCCCTCGATACGGGTACGCGTGCGGCTGACGGCGTGCGATTCGTGCACGGTCTCGACGTTAATGGCGCCGAGGGAGATGCCGTAACGTGAGAAGGCATCGCCGCTGAAACCCGAGATGCGGCCGCTGACCAGATGGATGCGCCCCATCGGCATTCCCGGTTCCCAGTCGCTGGAACCGAGGGCGCCGAGCAGTCGGGCGACGTCCAGGCCATGCACATCGACGTCGTCGATCTTGACCTCGGCGGCCTTCTTTCCCTTCGTCGTCGCCTCCATGCCATTGATCGTCAATCGCTCGAGATTGCCCCGGTCGAAGCGCTCGACGACAAACGACGCGAGACCGAACGTGTCTCCCTTCTGACGCTGGTCTATCGCGAGAGCACGCAGTTCCAGCCGACCGATCTCGAGCGCCGCCAGGGCGCGCGTCACGCGCTGCCGATCGGCATGCGGGCCGCCCTCGCCAGGATCGAACCGGTCGAGGTCGAAGTCATCGACGACCATGGAGGCCAGGCTCACTTGAGTGATCCGATCGACGGCGCGAAAGTCCTTCACCTCGAGACGCTTGGCCTGCAGCGGGTCACCCCACTGGATTCCCTGGAGCGGCGTCCGCCCCTGCAGCAGCTCCCCGATCGGCCAGTCGAGCCCCGCCACATCGATGCGCGCGATGGTCATTTCGCCGGCAGGGCGCGTGGACTTGACGTCCAGCAGGACGACCTGCCGGTCGAACAGGGCGACCTCGACGGTGCCAACCTTGGTGGTGCCGCTGCGCTCGATCTCGGCCTTCAGCAGGTCGGCGATCTGGATCTGGACGAGCGGCACGGCGGCGAGGCAGATGCCGATCAGGCCGAGCAGCACCAGGCCCGCGATGATGCCTTTCCTCATGGCTCCGCATCCGGCTGCCGGGACGGTTGGGCGGCGTCGAAGGCGGGCAGCTTCATGCTGGCCTCGAAAATACGCTGGATCGTCGGATACTTCTTCATGTCGACCTTGAAGCGGGCGGCGTTGAA
This sequence comes from Reyranella sp., assembly GCA_022844015.1. Lineage (GTDB taxonomy): Bacteria > Pseudomonadota > Alphaproteobacteria > Reyranellales > Reyranellaceae > Reyranella. Next base: position 11,696 of record JALHMO010000033.1, read on the forward strand.
TACCTGGGGAATGAGGCAAAGATCGGCCATCGTCGGGCGATCGCCGTGACTGAAGGTGCCGGTCTTGCGGTCGCCGGCAACCGAGGCCTCGTAGGCCTCGAAGCCGGTATCGATCCAGTGACGCGACCAAGCGAAGGCACTCTCCTCGCTCTGCCCGAAATTGTCCCGCAGATAAGCCATCACCCGCAGGTTCTGGATCGGATGAATGTCGGCCGTGCAGATCAGCGCCAATGCCCTGACCCGGGCGCGATCCGCCGGATCCCCGGGCAGCAGCGGCGGCTCCGGATGAACCTCCTCGAGATACTCGAGGATCGCCAGCGACTGAGTCAGGACGTCGCCCGAGTCGAGCACCATCGCCGGCACCAGCTTCTGGGGATTGAGCGCGACATAGTCCGGCGCTGCCTGCTCGCCCTTGCGCAGGTGGCGCGACGCATGCTCGACGGCCACCCCCTTGAGGTTGAGGGCAATGCGGACGCGAAACGCCGCCGACGAACGGAAATAGCCGATCAGCTTCATGGTCGCCTCCTCAGCTACCTTAGGGTTTGCCAGTTCATTGACAATGTTTTCTGGATCGCCCTCGGCAGAAAGGACCGGTCCCGCGTTACGCCGGCGATGACGGCTTCGTCGACATCCGAGCTTAGCGAGGGACCTTTGCCGTCATCCGTGTGCGCTCAGCCGGGCGGCACGTAGCGCACGACCTTCTGATCGATGGCGCCGAAGATCGACTGGCCGGCGCGGTCCAGCATCTCGATCCGGATTCGGTCGCCGAAGGCCATGAACGGCGTCACGGGCTTGCCGCCCTCGATGGTCTCGCGCACCCGGCGCTCGGCGATGCACGAGCAGCCGACCCCGGCGTCGCGGTTGGCGACGGTGCCAGAGCCGACGACGGTGCCGGCCTCGAGATGCCGCGTGCGGGCGGCATGGGCGATCAGCTGGCCGAAGTCGAAGGTCAGATCGGTCGCGGCATCGGGATGGCCGAACTCCTTGCCGTTCAGGGTCGAGATCAGCGGCAGGCCGAGCCGGGCGCCGTCCCAGGCCTCGCCCAGCTCGTCCGGCGTCACCGCCACCGGTGCGAAGGCCGTCGCCGGCTTGCCGTGGAAGAAGCCGAAGCCCTTGGCGAGCTCCGTGACGATCAGGTTGCGCAGCGACACGTCGTTCAGGATCGTCACCAGCCTGATGTGCCGGCGCGCCGCCTCGGCCGACACGCCCATCGGTACGTCGTCGACGATGACCCCGATCTCCCCCTCGAAATCAATTCCCCAGGCCTCGTCCCCGGCTTCGATGTCGTCATGGGGGCCGATGAAGGAGTCCGAGCCGCCCTGGTACATCAGGGGGTCGGTCCAGAAGGACGGCGGCATCTCGACGCCGCGCGCCTTGCGGACCAGCTCGACATGCACGACGTAGGCCGAGCCATCGGCCCACTGGAAGGCGCGCGGCAGCGGCGCCGCCAGCGCCGTGGTGTCGAGGTCGAAGGCGCCGGGTGCCTTGCCCTCGGCCAGTCGCCCGGCCAGCTCGGCGAGCTTCGGCGACACGGCCGCCCAGTCGTCGAGCGCCTTTTGCAGCGTCGGCGCGATCCCGGTCGCCCGAACCGCCCGCCGGAGCGCGCGGTCGACGACGATCAGCGTGCCGTCGCGGCCGCCTTCCTTGAGTGAAGCGAGCTTCATCGCCGCCTACTCCGCCGCTTGCTCGAGTACCGGAGGGCGCCACGACTTCACGTAGCCCTCGAACTCGATGCCGGCCGGCATCGCCGCGACATCGACGGCATCGCGCGTGTCGATCATGACCGCGACCTCGTCGGTCTCCATCCGCCCGCCCTTGGTGGCTGCATTGAAAGCCTTGGGATGGGGGCCGTGCGTAAAGCCGGAAGGATGGATCGTCATCATCCCGGGGTGGATGTTGTCGCGGCTGAAGAAGCTGCCCTTGTGGTAGAAGATGATCTCCTCGTAGTCGTCGTTGTTGTGGAAGAACGGCAGCTTCAGCGCCTCGGGGTCGCTCTCGAAGGGCCGCGGCACGAAGGTGCAGACGACGAAGCGGCCGGCCACGAAGGTGGTGTGGGCCGATGGCGGCAGATGGGCGCGATGGCTCATCAGCGGCCGCAGGTCGCGCCAGTTGATGCGTGCCACGCTGAGATCGCCGTGCCAGCCCACCGCATCGAGCGGATTGAACGGGAAAGTTACCGTCGACAGCTGATTGCGGCGCTTCACCGAGACCCGCCAGGTGCGTTCGTCCTGCTGGGCGCGAAAGGCGTCGTCGAGCCGGGGCGTGTCGAGCATGGCCGTGTCGAAGATCGCGTGGCGACCGACCAGGCCTTTCTCCGGCAGCGTGAAGTGCTCGTTGGTCGCCTCGACCATCAGGGTCAGGGTGGGCTTGACCGGCGACAGGCGCCACATCGTGCCGCGCGGCACGACGATGTAGTCGCCGTCACGGTAGTCGAGATGGCCATAGTCGCAGTACAGCGCGCCCTCGCCCTCGTGAATGAACAGGAGCTGGTCGCCGTCGCTGTTGCGTGCCAGCTCGCTCATTGGCTCATCGAGCCGCCACATGCGCATCTGCAGGTGCGGGTTGGTCATCACCAGTTGCGCCTGCCACGGGCTCGTCGCCGCGGCGGCGAGCTTGCCGAGATCGAAAGCGCGCGGCCGGATGGCGCCGTCGAACGCGATCCAGTCGGTCGGCTTGTGCCGATGATGGAACTGCGCCGACGGCCCGAAGAAGCCCTCCTTGCCGATCTCACGCTCGTAGGTGCCCTCGGGAAGCCGGACGTGGGCCTGGCGCGAGGCGATGCCCTCGACCTGGCGCAACGGAATCCAGTTCTTGCTCATGGTTCCCTCCGCTCGTTCTATGCCTTGAGGACGCCGCGCCGGATCTGGTCGAGCTCGATCGACTCGAACAGGGCGCGGAAGTTGCCTTCGCCGAAGCCCTCGTTGCCGCGGCGCTGGATGATCTCGAAGAAGATCGGCCCGATCACCGTTTGCGTGAAGATCTGCAGCAGCAGACCGCCGCCCTCGGTCGGCGCGCCGTCGATCAGGATGCGATCGGCGGCCAGGCGGCCGACATCCTGGCCGTGGCCCGGCAGGCGACTGTCGACCTGTTCGTAGTAGGTGTCGGGCACGGTCTGGAACGGCACGCCGCGGCCCCTCAGTGCCTCGACGGTGTCGAAGATCTCGCTGGTGCCGAGGGCGATGTGCTGGATGCCCTCGCCGTGATAGGCCGAGAGGTATTCCTGGATCTGCGACTTGTCGTCGGTGCTCTCGTTGATCGGGATGCGAATCCTGCCGCACGGGCTTGTCATGGCCTTGCTCTTGAGCCCGGTGAGCTTGCCTTCGATGTCGAAGTAGCGGATCTCCCTGAAGTTGAAGAGCCGCTCGTAGAAGTCGGCCCACTCGGCCATGCGCCCGCGATGAACATTGTGCGTCAGGTGATCGATGTAGGTCAGCCCGACGCCCTTGGGCGAATGCTCGATGCCGGGCAAGAACTCGAAATCGACGTCGTAGATCGTGCCGCGCGCGCCGTAGCGATCGACGAGGTAGATCAGCGAATCGCCGATGCCCTTGATCGCCGGGATGTTGAGCTCCATCGGGCCGACCTTGTTCTCGACCCCCCAGGCGCCGAGCGAGAGGGCACGCTTGTAGGCGAAGGCCGCGTTCCTCACCCGGAAGGCGATGGCGCAGACGCTGGGCCCGTGCACACGGGCAAAGCCCTGGGCAAAGCTCTCCTTCTCGCCGTTGACGATGAAGTTGACGTCGCCCTGGCGGTACAGCGAGACGTCCTTGGAGCGGTGCCGGGCGACACGCACGAAGCCCATGCTCTCGAACAGCGCGCCTAGCGCCGCCGGATCGGGTGCGGTGTACTCGACGAACTCGAAGCCGTCGGTGCCCATCGGGTTGACCTCGTCCACGCCTGCGGCGGAGCCCTCTACGGTTGCCATGCGACCTCCCGGTTGACCTCGCTGTCGAATTAGTTTCATATGTAACTATTATGTCCGCCGCTTTGCAAGCCCTCGAGCTGGAGAATTTTCTGCCCTACCGGCTGTCGGTGCTGGCGCAGCTGGTTTCCGAATCGCTGCACGATCTCTATGCCGCGCCCTTCGGCCTGACGGTCACCCAGTGGCGGGTGATGGCGGCGCTGGGCCGCTTCGCCCCCCTCACGGCCTCCGAGGTCGGGCAGCGGATCGTCATGGACAAGGTCGCGGTCAGCCGGGCCGTCGCCGGACTGATGGAGCGCGGCCTGATCGAGCGCGCCACCGACCGCAGCGACCGCCGGCGCGCCTCGCTGCGGTTGAGCGCCCGCGGCCGCGTCATGCATGCCCGCATCGTGCCGCTGGCCCTGGCATACCAGGAGCGGCTCTACGAGGCCCTCGACCCCGACGAGCGGCGCAGCTTCGACGCCCTGACCGAGCGCTTGTTCGCCCGAGCCAGGGCCCTTCGAGACGGCGGCTGAGCCCGCCTTGTCGCTCGGACTCGCCATGCTATAACCCGCGGCGCTTTTGCAGGACGGGGAGGGAGATTTGGCCGCACAGGACGCCCGGCAGGATGCGGCCGCCAAGCCGGTCCTCGTGCTCAATGGCCCCAATCTCAACATGCTCGGCAAGCGGCAGCCCGAGATCTACGGTCGCGAAACCCTGGCCGATGTCGAGGAAGCGTGCCGCAGGGAAGCGGAGCGCCTGGGGATAAATCTCGAGTTCGTCCAGAGCAATCACGAAGGCGACATGGTCGGCCGGATTCAGGCGGCGCGCGAGAAGAACGCCGGAATCGTCATCAACGCCGGCGCCTACACCCACACCTCCGTCGCCCTGCTCGATGCCCTGAACGCCGCCGAGCTGCCGGTGATCGAGGTCCACTTGTCCAACATCTACAAGCGTGAAAGCTTTCGCCACCATTCCTATATCAGCCCGGCTGCGGTCGGGGTGATCGCGGGGCTGGGCAGCCACGGCTACCTTCTGGCCCTGCAGGCGCTGGCCCGCCTGCTGGCACGCTGACCTTCATCGCGGAGCACCGGCCCCATGGCAAAGTTCGAGATGGATACCGAGTTCGTCCGCAAGCTGGCGCAGATCCTCCACGAGACCGGCCTCGGTGAGATCGAGCTGGCCGATGGCGACCGGCGCATCCGCATCGCGCGGCCCACGGTGACGGTCGCCGCCGCCCCCATGGTGGCAACGGCCGGCGGACCGGCAGGAGCGGCCTCGACCGACCCGGCCGGCGCGGCCAGCGACTTCGCCAAGCATCCGGGCGCCGTGAAATCGCCCATGGTCGGCACCGCCTATCTCGCACCCGAGCCCGGCAAGCCGAATTTCGTGTCGGTCGGCGACGAGGTCGCTGCCGGCCAGACCCTGCTGATCATCGAGGCAATGAAGACCTTCAATCCCATCAAGGCGCGCAAGGCCGGCACGGTCACGCGCATCCTGATCGAGAATGCCCAACCCGTGGAGTACGACGAACCGTTGCTGGTCGTCGAATAGGGACGCCGCCGCCGCGATGTTCGACAAGGTCCTGATCGCCAACCGCGGCGAGATCGCGCTGCGCATCCATCGCGCCTGCCGCGAGATGGGCATCCAGACCGTCGCCGTGCATTCGACTGCCGACAGCGACGCCATGCATGTCCGGCTGGCCGACGAATCGGTCTGCATCGGTCCGCCGCCGGCGCGCGACAGCTACCTCAACATCCCGGCGATCCTGGCGGCCGCGACGATTGCCGGGGCCGACGCGATTCATCCGGGCTACGGCTTCCTGTCCGAGAACGCCCGCTTCGCCGAGGCAGTCGAGGCGCACGGCTTCACCTTCATCGGCCCGACGCCCGAGCACATCCGCATGATGGGCGACAAGATCATCGCCAAGCAGACCGCGGCCGCGCTCGGGCTGCCGCTGGTGCCCGGCTCGCCGGGGCCGGTGGAGACGCGCGACGAGGTGGTGGCGCTCGGTGAACGCTTCGGCTGGCCGGTGCTGGTCAAGGCGGTGGCGGGCGGCGGCGGGCGCGGCATGAAGGTGGTGAGCGACGCGGCGGCCGCCGCAGAGGCTTTCTCGCTCGCCCGGGCCGAGGCCAAGGCCGCCTTCGGCAACGACTCCGTCTACGTCGAGAAATACCTCGCGCGACCGCGCCACATCGAGATCCAGGTGCTGGGCGACGGCAAGGGCGCGGGAATCCATCTCGGCGAGCGCGACTGCTCCCTGCAGCGGCGCCATCAGAAGGTTCTGGAGGAGGCGCCGTCGCCGGCCCTCAATGCCGAGCAGCGGCAGCGCATCGGCGAGCTGGCCGCCGCCGCCGTCCGCAAGCTGAAATACCGGGGCGCCGGCACCCTGGAGTTCCTGTTCCAGGACGGCGAGTTCTACTTCATCGAGATGAATACCCGCCTGCAGGTCGAGCATCCGATCACCGAGGCCGTGACCGGCATCGACCTGGTGCGCGAGCAGATCCGCATCGCCAACGGGGCACCGCTCGGCATGACCCAGGACGACATCGTGATCCAGGGCCACGCCATCGAATGCCGGATCAACGCGGAGCATCCCGAGACCTTCGTGCCCTGCCCCGGCCGCGTCGTCGACTATCACCCGCCGGGCGGCCTCGGCGTCCGTGTCGATTCCGGCCTCTATACCGGCTACGTCATGCCGCCCTATTACGACTCGATGGTCGCCAAGCTGATCGTCAACGGCGGGACGCGCAACGAGTGCCTGATGCGCCTGCGCCGCTCGCTCGAGGAGTTCGTGATCGGCGGCATCGACACGACGATCCCGTTGCATCTTCGCATCGTCGGCGAGCAGAGCTTCATCGACGGCGAGTACGACATTCACTGGCTGGAGAAGCTGGTCGGCCTGAAGAGGTAGCGTGCCGGCGATGGAGATCACGCCCGACCTCCTGCTGCAGGCCTATCGGATCGGCGTCTTCCCGATGGGCGAGCGCCGCGACGATCCCAAGCTCCACTGGCTCGATCCAAGGCGGCGCGCCGTGCTGCCGCTCGACGGCTTCCACCTGCCCCATCGGCTGGCGCGCACGATCCGCGCCGGCCATTTTCGGGTCACCGCCGACACGGCCTTCAGCGAGACGGTCCGGGCCTGCGCCGAGCCGCGGCCGGGTCATCCCGAGAGCTGGATCAACGGCCCGATCGTCGAGCTGTACACCGAGCTGCATCGCCGCGGCCACGCCCACAGCGTCGAATGCTGGACCGACGGCCAGCTCGTCGGCGGCCTGTATGGCGTCTCGGTCGGCGCGGCGTTCTTCGGCGAGAGCATGTTCACGCGCCAGCGCGACGCCTCGAAGGTGGCCCTGGTCCATCTGGTGGCGCGGCTGATCGTCGGCCGATTCCGCCTGCTCGATTGCCAGTTCATGACCGAGCACCTGCGCGGCTTCGGCGCCGTCGAGATCGCGCGAGAGGAGTTCCGACCGCTGCTGTCGGCAGCGATCGAGCAGCCGGCGGAGTTTCAGCGCGACCTGGACGGCGCCGACCCCTGCGCCATCGTGCAGGCGAGCACGCGAACGTCGTAGACGCCGTGGTCGAGCGCCGACAGCGACGGCGTCGAGGCGAACATCCAGCCGGCGAACAGCTTCTCCTCCGGCTGGCCCGGCTTGTGATCGACGATGGTGAGATAGGCCACCGCCTCGGGCGGCGCCTCCGGAACGTTGACCAGGCAGTCGCCGACCGAGATTTCCAGGGTGCCGAAGCGGGTCGCCTCGCCGACCGGGGCGACGAAGCGCTGGGTGCGTGCGGTGACCTTGTCGAGGCCCTGCAGCTCGGCAACCCGCCTGCCCGGCCCGTCCGGTATCGGCCGCAGGTTGGCGCTGGCCGCGCGCGGTTGCGGTTGGAGCCGCTGCTGCGGCAGCGCGGGCACTGCGATCGCGACCACACCCGCGACCGATGCCGCCAGCACCAGGAGCGCTCGCACGCTCAGCGCTTGCCGGTGCAGGGCACCTCCAGCCCGTCGATCAGCTCGTGCAGGGCAGCCTTGATCTGATCGGCATCGCATCCCATCAGGACTCCATCCTCCAGCGCGTCGGCGCAGAGCGATTCGATTTCCTGGATGTTCTGGTTGAGGACTTTGATCTTTTCGAGGCACGACACGGGCTTGCCGTCGGGTTGGCGCCAGGTCGGGGGGAGCTTGGAACGGGCGTGCATCACTTGGACCCTGTGCCTCCGAACATGAACTTCGCGATCAGCTCCGACAAGGGGATCGCCCCCTGAGTCTTGTCGATCTCGCCACCCGGCTTGATCATGGTCCTGTCGCTGCCCGGCTCAAGAATGACGACCATGCCGCCCAGCAGCGACTCGCTCACGATCTTGGCATGCGTATCGACCGGCAGATCGAGCCCTGCCGACACCATCATGCGGACGATCGCCTGGTAGGTGCTGCGGTCGAGCTCGAAGCTCGTCACCGCACCCACCTTCACGCCGCTCACCGTCACGTCGGCGCCGCGCTTGAGGCCGTCGATCCGGTCGAAGCGGGCGATGACCTCGTAGCCATCGGGTGATCTCCGGTCCGACTTGGCGAACGCGTAGAAGACGAACACGCCGGCCACCAGCAGCACCAGTGCACCCACGATCGTCTCGACGATATTGCGACCCACGCCCTTTCCCCACCAGCAGCGGCGTCAGCCCGGCCGCCACGCCTCGTAGGGCGGTTTGGGTTTCTCACCGCTGGAAAGCGTGTGACCCGGCGGGCGGTAGGCGCCGGCCGTGCCGCTGAGGTTGGGCACGTGCTCCTTCTGCCACGTCTTGCGCGGCAGGCCGCCGGGCGGCGGCACCTCGTTCGTCGTGTAGTGCAGCCAGCCATGCCAGTCGGGCGGAACGCGCGAGGCTTCGGCAACGCCGTTGTACATCACCCAGCGCTTGCGCCGCTGCCCCGCAACGACGCGCTTGTCCTGGAAATAGCGGTTGCCTTCGGCATCGGTGCCAACGAGCTCGCCGCGTCTCTTGGTGAACAGCCACGTGCCGATGGTCATGCGCAACCCATGCTTCGAAAGTTACCGCGCCGCTTGTACGCGGAGGCCAGGAAGCGCGCAACGCGACTGTCCTGGCGGCGACAGTCACATCGTCCGACGGCGAGAAACCGCATCGCTTTTGCCCCCTGTTGCGCGCTTGCATCATCTAGTACCATCAACACCTTGCTCTACAAAATGTAGTTGCGCACACAAGATTTTGTAATTTACTATCAATCAGTGCCCACATGTGTGTGCTCGAAAGCGACAGAGCACCTCCCGCAAACGACTTCAAGAGACGGGAAATGGGCACGGGGGACCGTCGATGCGCTTTGAGCGTCGGTATACGCAAGCAGGAAGATCGCCATTCGAAGGAGTGGCGTTTCGTGCTGCCGATTCCGAGATCCGCAATCCCGATGGCTCGATCGTGTTCCAGATGTCGGGACTCGACGTACCGGCGGACTGGTCGGCGGTTGCCGTCGATATCCTCGCCCAGAAGTATTTCCGGCGGTCCGGCATTCCGGCGCGGACGACGCGGGTGGCCGAGCCCGATATGCCGCAATGGCTGTGGCGCTCGATTCCCGACGAAGCCGCGCTCGGGCATCTGCCCGAGGCCGATCGTTTCGTCGGCGAGACCAGCGCGCGCCAGGTGTTCCATCGCATGGCCGGCGCCTGGACCTATTGGGGCTGGCGCGGCGGCTATTTCGACAGCGAGGCCGATGCGCGCGCCTTCCACGACGAGCATTGCCACATGCTGGCGACGCAGGTTTGCGCACCCAACTCCCCGCAGTGGTTCAACACGGGCCTGCATTGGGCCTATGGCATCGACGGCCCGGGCCAGGGCCATTGGTTCGTCGATCATCAGGATGGCGTCGCCCGACCCTCCTCGTCCGCCTACGAGCGGCCGCAACCGCATGCCTGCTTCATCCAGGGAGTTGCCGACGACTTGGTGAACGAGGGCGGCATCATGGATCTGTGGGTCCGCGAAGCCAGGCTCTTCAAGTACGGCTCGGGCAGCGGCTCCAACTTCTCGCGCGTGCGCGGCGCGGGCGAGAGGCTTACGGGCGGCGGCCGATCCTCCGGGTTGATGTCGTTCCTGCGCATCGGCGATCGCGCGGCCGGCGCCATCAAGTCCGGCGGCACGACCCGCCGCGCCGCCAAGATGGTGTGCGTCGACATCGACCATCCGGACGTCGAGGATTTCATCGCCTGGAAGACGGTCGAGGAGCAGAAGGTCGCCGCGCTGGTCGCCGGGTCGCGGCTCGCCAACCGCCATCTCAACGCGGTGATGCGTGCCTGCGTCGACAGCAGCCTCTCCGGCGATCAGGCCTTCGATCCCAAGTGCAACCCGGCGCTGCGCCGGGAAATCTCGGCCGCCCGCAAGGCGATGCTGCCGGAGAGCTACGTCCAGCGGGTCATCCAGTTCGCCCGCCAGGGCTATCGCGAGATCGAGTTCCCGATCTACGACACCAATTGGGAGTCGGAGGCCTACCTTACCGTCGCCGGCCAGAACGCGAACAACTCGGTACGCATCACCGACGCTTTCCTGCGTGCCGTCGGGGCCGACCAGCCGTGGGCCTTGACCGAGCGCACGACCGGCAGGACCGCGCGAACCGTCGGCGCGCGCAGGCTGTGGCAGAGCGTCGCCGAGGCGGCATGGCAATCGGCCGACCCGGGCGTGCAGTACGACACGACGATCAACGAGTGGCACACCTGCCCGGCCTCGGGACGTATCAACGCCTCGAACCCGTGCTCGGAATACATGTTTCTCGACGACACGGCGTGCAATCTCGCGTCGATCAACCTGATGCGGTTCCGGCGCGCCGACGGGCCGTTCGACGTCGAGGCGTTCCAGCACGCGGTCCGGCTGTGGACCGTGGTGCTCGAAATCTCGGTGATGATGGCGCAATACCCGTCCCGCCGGATCGCCGAGCTGTCCTGGCGCTACCGGACACTGGGCTTGGGCTACGCCAATCTCGGCGCCCTCCTGATGGCGTCGGGACTGGCTTACGACAGCGTCGCCGGCCGGGCAATCGCGGCCGCTGTGACCGCCGTCATGACGGGAGCTGCCTACGCCACGTCGGCCGAGATGGCACGCCTGCTCGGCGCGTTCGCTGGCTACGCTTCCAACCGCGACGCCATGCTCCGGGTCGTGCGCAACCACAAGCGCGCCGCGCACGGTGAGGCATCCGGATACGAAGGGCTGTCGATCACGCCGGTTCCGTTCGATGCTCGCCACTGTCCCGATCCGGAGCTCGCCGCAGCCGCCCGGCGCCAGTGGGACGACGCCCTGATGCTGGGCGAACGCTACGGCTATCGCAACGCTCAGGTGTCGGTGATCGCTCCGACCGGAACGATCGGCCTGGTGATGGATTGCGACACCACCGGCATCGAGCCCGATTTCGCGCTGGTCAAGTTCAAGAAGCTCGCGGGCGGCGGATACTTCAAGATCATCAACCGGACGGTTCCCCTCGCCTTGCGGAGCCTGGGCTATGGCGAGGCCGCGATCACGCGCATCGTCGACCATGCCGTGGGCCACGGCTCCCTCGCAACCGCACCGGCGATCAACCACGCCAGCCTGGCCGAGCGTGGCTTCGACAGGTCGACGATCGACCGTATCGACAAGGCGATCGTCACCGCCTTCGACATTCGGTATGCCTTCTCGCGCCACGTCCTCGGCGATGCCTTCTGTCGCGACATCCTCGGCCTCGACGACGCCGCGTTCGCCGATCCCAGGCTCGACGTGCTGGCGCGCCTCGGCTTCTCGCGAAGCGACATCGCAGCCGCGAACCGGCATGCCTGCGGGACGATGACCCTGGAGGGCGCTCCCGATCTCGCGCACCATCACCTGGCGGTGTTCGACTGCGCCAACGCGTGCGGTCGGGAAGGCACGCGCTTCCTGTCGGCGGAGAGCCATATCCGCATGATGGCGGCCGCGCAGCCGTTCGTTTCGGGCGCGATCTCCAAGACCATCAACATGCCGAACTCGGCGACGGTCGAGAATTGCCGCGACGCCTACGAACTGTCGTGGCGGCTCGGGCTGAAGGCCAACGCCCTCTATCGCGACGGGTCGAAGCTCTCCCAGCCGTTGTCGGCGATGGTCCTGGGCGACGATCTGGCGGCCAATGACGACGACCTCGACCTGCCGCCCCTCGCGCGGGTCCCGGTCATTGCCGAGCGCATCGTCGAACGCATCGTCGAGCGCGAGGTGCGGGCTGGCCGCGAACGCCTGCCGCAGCGGCGCAAGGGGTACACGCAGAAGGCAATCGTCGGCGGCCACAAGGTCTATCTCCGTACCGGCGAGTACGAGGATGGCAGGGTCGGCGAGATATTCATCGACATGCACAAGGAAGGCGCCGCCTTCCGCAGCCTGATGAACAACTTCGCCATCGCCATCTCGATCGGGCTGCAGTACGGCGTGCCGCTCGAGGAGTTCGTGGAAGCCTACACGTTCACGCGCTTCGAGCCGTCGGGCATCGTGGAAGGCAACGACGCCATCAAGATGTCGACCTCGCTGATCGACTACATATTCCGCGAGCTGGCGATCTCCTATCTTGGGCGCAGCGACCTGGCGCACGTCGAGCAGGCCGATCTGCGGCCCGACGGCGTCGGCCGCGGCGAGAACCAGGGCGAGTTGCCGGCACCCGGCACCGAGGCGGCAGAGGCTGCGGCCGCCGCGGTAAACCGCATCGCCAGCGTCGGCTACACGCGCAGCAACCTTTACATCCTGAACGGCCGGATGGCCGGCAATGTCGCCCTCGCCGAAGAGGCGATCGCGGCCGGCCACCCGCCCACGGAACTGACGAACGGCCCAGCCGTCGCTAAGGCGTCAAACGCCCAGGCGGCCGTCGTCGGCGTCGCGCACGGAGAGGCATCCACCTCGGCTCTCGGTTTCGCTCTCGAAGCGAAGCTCCGGGGGTTCGAGGGCGATGCCTGCCCGGAATGCGGCAACTTCACCATGGTCCGCAACGGGACGTGCCTCAAGTGCACGACCTGCGGCGGTACCACCGGATGCAGTTGAGCATGCGCGACACGCGTACCTGCGTAACCCGGGGCCCTAGCGGTTGGGTGCCTCAAAGCTAACCATAGGAGACAGTCATGGCTGCTAAGAAGAAGGCTGCGAAGAAGAAAGCTGCGAAGAAGAAGAAGCAGTAAAGAAGGAAGGGCAAAACAAGCCAAAGTCAGACTTTGGCCCCTCTAATCTAACGCCTTTCGGCTTCCGCGTGGGACCCTCACGGCCCCACCGGAAGCCCACTTCTAGTGTTATTTGTCTAATGCCAATGCGACACCCCGCCAGCGGGGGTGGAAAGGCGTAACTGAGCACGAGTCCGGCGACCTCGGTCTGCCGGACTTTTTTTGCCCTTGATGGTCGCCCCTGTTCAGACTACATCGCGGAATATGGATACTGACCATTCAGTCATTATGGAGGCGCCGCCGCGGCCAACCGAGCTTCCCGGCCGCATCCGCCGTCCGGAGGACCGCGCCCCCGAAATTGCCCGCGCCGCGCTCGACCTGTTCGTCACCAAGGGCTTTGCCGCCACCAAGCTCGAGGACGTCGCCCGTGCCGCCGGCGTCAGCAAAGGCCTCCCCTACCTGTACTTCAAGAGCAAGGAGGAGCTCTTCAAGGCAGTGATCGTCGAGGCCATCGGCGAGCCGCTGATCCGCGCCAACGAGCTGGTAGACTCCTTCGACGGCGCCACCGAGGACCTGCTGCGCGAGCTGGTGATGAAGTTCCGCGAGTTCGCCGAAAGTCCCCTGGGGGGCGTGATCAAGCTCATCCTGGCGGAGGCCGGAAACTTTCCGGACGTCGCGCGCTTCTACTGCTCCAACTTCGACCGGCGCGGCCGCGACCTGTTCGCCAAGGTGTTGCGCCGCGGCATCGCGCGCGGCGAGTTCCGCCCCGTCGCCGACATCGAGATGTCGGCCATCCTGCTGGCGCAACCGCTCGCCATGCATTCGGTCTGGCTGCGCTCCCTCGCCCCTTACGACGAGTCGCTGCCTGCCGACAGCGACCGCTTCTACGGCGCCTATCTCGACTTCGTCCTGAAGGGGTTGCGTCCATGACCCGCAAGCTCAAGGTCCTGCTCGCCGTCTTCGCCGTCGGCACCATGCTGGCCGCCGGCGCCTTCGCATGGAAGGCGGGCAAAGACAATGGCGCCCCGAATGCTCCCGCCGGCACCGCCCAGCCCGCGTCGGACCGGACCCTGGAGCTGATCGCCGCGGAGGTGCACACGATCGAGCCGCGCGGGCTGGTCGACCGGGTTCGCTTCACCGGCACGACACAGCCTGTCGAGCAGACCATCGTCAAGGCGCGCGTCGCCGGCCGTCTCGCCGAGGTGCTGGTGCGCGAAGGCGACAAGGTGGCCAAGGGGCAGGTCCTCGCCCGCTTCGAGACCACGGAACTGCAGGCCAAGGTCAACGAGCGCCAGTCGGCGGTCGATGCCGCGCGCGCCGAGGCACGCTGGACCGCGCGCGATCGCGCCGACAAGGAGACGCTCGCGACCCGCAACATCGTCTCGCAGTCGGCCGTCGACCAGGCGCGCTCGACCGCCGAGAACCGCGCCTCGATGGTCGCCGTGTCGGAGGCGCAGCTCGAGATCGCCCGGAAGTACCTGGCCGACGCCGTGGTCCAGGCCCCGTTCGACGGCGTGGTCGGCGAGCGCATCGCCAACCAGGGCGAATCGCTGCCGATCGACGGCAAGATTCTCGCCCTCCTCGACACCAGTCACGTCGAGGTCACGGCGCAGATGCCGGCCGCCGACGTGGTGCGCCTCAAGGTCGGGCAGCCCGCCAGGGTGACGCTGGAAGGCTTCGGCGAACGAGTGTTCGACGGCCGCATCACGCGCATCAGCCCGACCGCTCAGCCCGGATCGCGGTCGATCCCGGTCTATGTCGAGATCATCGACCGCCACGACGCGCTGCGCGGCGGCCTGTTCGCCACCGGAAGCGTCGTCGTGCAGGAGAAGGGTCACGCCCTCGCCGTGCCCGTGTCGGCCATGCGCAAGGACGATCGAGGCGACTTCGTGCTCGCGGTCGAGAACGGTATGCTCGTGCGAAAGCCGGTGGGCGCGGTGCGCACATGGTCGCGCGGCGAGCTGGTCGAGGTGAAGGGGCTGGAAGCGGGCATGACGATCGTGTCAGCGCCGCTGCCGGGCCTCGAGGCGGGCCAGTCCGTGAAGATCATCGAAGCGCGCTAGGCCTTGCTCGATGAAGCTCACGCGAATCGCCGTCGACAACCCGGTCTTCGCCACCATGATGATGGTGGCGCTGCTGGTGATGGGGCTGTTTTCCTACCGCCAGCTCGGCATCGACCAGTTTCCCAACGTCGATTTCCCGGTGGTCGTGGTTACCACGAACTATCCCGGCGCGGCGCCCGAGACGGTGGAAACCGAGATCAGCCGCAAGATCGAGGAATCGATCAATGCCATCGCCGGGCTGAAGACCTTGACCTCGCGCTCGCTCGAGGGGCAATCGATCGTCATCGCCGAGTTCGAGCTGTCGGTGTCGTCGCCGGTCGCCATGCAGGACGTGCGCGAGAAGGTTCAGCAGGTTCGCGCCCTCTTCAAGCCCGAGGTCAAGGAGCCGCTGATCCAGCGCTTCAACCCGGACGATCAGCCGATCGTGTCGATCGCCGTACGCTCCGACATCCGCTCGGTGCGCGACCTGACGACGCTCGCCGACCAGGTCATCGTCAAGCGGCTGCAGACGGTACGCGATGTCGGCCGGGCAACCATCGCCGGTGGCGTCAAGCGCCAGATCAACATCGAGCTCGATCCCGGACGCATGCATTCGCTGCGCGTCGGCGTCAACGACATCATGGCGGCGATCCGCGAGGAGAACCAGAATTTCCCGGCCGGCAACGTCGCGCGCGGCAACGACGACCGGCTGATCGAGGTCACCGGCCGCATCGCCGAGCCCGGCAGCTTCGCCGACCTGATCGTCGCCCGTCGCGGCCCCGCGCCGGTCTACCTGCGGCAGGTCGCCACCGTGGTCGACGGCCAGCAGGAGCGCGAGAACGTCGCGACGCTGAACGGCGAGCGCGCCGTCGCCATCGACATCGTCAAGACCCAGGGCTCGAACACCATCGCGGTCGCCCGCGGCGTGCGGAAAGCCGTGGCGGACCTGCAGGCGTCCCTGCCCCCGGACGTCAAGCTCGAGATCGTCCGCGACAGCTCGCGCGGCATCCAGAACTCGGTCGACAACGTCCAGCAGACGATGATCGAGGGCGGCCTCCTCACGATCGCCATCGTCTTCCTGTTCCTGCATTCGTGGCGCAGCACGGTGATCACCGGGCTCGCCCTGCCGATCTCGGTGTTCGGCTCGTTCATGGTGATGGCGGCCTTCGGCTTCACGCTCAACGTGCTCACCCTGATGGCGCTCAGCCTCGCCATCGGCATCCTGATCGACGATGCGATCGTGGTACGCGAAAACATCATGCGCCATATCGGCTTCGGCAAGTCGCACCGGCAGGCCGCGATCGACGGCACGGAGGAGATCGGCCTCGCCGTGCTGGCCACCACCTTCTGCATCGTCGCGGTATTCCTGCCCGTCGCCTTCATGGGCGGCATCATCGGGCGCTTCTTCTTCCAGTTCGGCGTCATGGTGTCGGCCGCCGTCCTGATCTCGCTGTTCGTCTCGTTCACGCTCGACCCGATGCTGTCGTCGGTGTGGTACGACCCGCAGGCCCACGGGACCGGCCGCTTCGCCCGCATCGTCAACGGCGCCCAGGAGCACGCCAACCGGCTCTATCGCGGCGTGCTGGGCTGGTCGCTGCGCTGGCCCAAGGTCACGCTGCTGATCGCGCTGGCGAGCTTCCTCGGCAGCTTCGCCCTGCCCAAGTACATCGGCTTCGAGTTCGTCCCCCAAGCCGATCTCGGCGAGCAGGTGGTGAGCATCGAGACGCCGGTCGGCTCCTCGCTCGAGTACACCGAGGCCAAGCTGCGCCAGGTCGACGCCGCGGTGCGCGAGTTCCCGGAGGTGGAGTACGCCTACGGCACGGTCAATACCGGCTACGCCAATGGCAAGAACCAGGCGAGCCTCTACCTGCGGCTGAAGCCCCTCAAGGAGCGCAAGCGCTCGCCCGAGCAGCTCGCCCAGCCGATCCGTGAACGGCTTGCGAGCATTCCCGGCATCCTGGTCTCGATCAACATCCCGGGCGGCCCCGGCGGCGGCGTGCAGAAGCAGCTTCAGCTGTCGCTCCAGGGATCCGACACCGCCGTGCTCGACCGCCTGTCGCAGGACGTCATGCGCCGTGCCCGGGAGATCCCGGGCCTGGTCGACCTCGACCGCAACCTCAAGGCCGCCAAGCCCCTGCTCTCCGTGCGCCTGCGGCGCGACGCGGCCTCCGACCTCGGGCTCGGCTCGGCAATGGTCGCCCAGTCGCTGCGGCCGCTGTTCGCCGGCGACGAGACCAGCCTGTGGCGCGCGCCGGACGGCGAGAACTACACCGTCATGGTCCGCCTGCCGACGGACGATCGCACGGGCATTGCCGACCTGCAGCGCATCTGGTTCACCGCCGGCACCGAGCCCAACGGCCTGCCTCGCATGGTGCACATCGCCCAGATCGCCGACATCGAGAGCGATGTCGGGGCCTCGCAGATCAATCGCCGCGACCTCAATCGCGAGGTCTGGATCACCGCCAACGTCTCGGGCCGGTCGTCCGGCGAGGTCAGCAGCGACCTGCAGAAGCTGCTGGCTGACACGCCGCTGCCGCCCGGCTACCGCTTCGTGTTCGGCGGCTCGACCAAGGACATGGCCGAGAGCGCGGCCTATGCCGGCCAGGCGCTGCTGCTCGCGGTCATCCTGATCTACCTCATCCTGGCCTCGCAGTTCGGCAGCTTCCTGCAGCCGATCGCCATCATGATGTCGCTGCCGATGTCGCTGATCGGCGTCTTCCTCGGCCTGCTGATCGCCGGCACGACGCTCAACATCTTCAGCGCGATCGGCTTCATCATGCTGATGGGCCTGGTCACCAAGAACGCCATCCTGCTGGTCGATTTCTTCAACCAGGCGCGGGCCCGCGGCGCCACCGCTCATGACGCCCTGATCGAGGCGGGCACGATCCGTCTGCGGCCGATCCTGATGACCACGCTCGCCATGGTGTTCGGGATGATGCCGCTCGCGCTCGGCCTCGGCGAAGGGGCGAGCCAGCGCGCACCGATGGCGCATGCGGTGATCGGCGGCCTCATCAGCTCGACGCTCCTCACCCTCGTGGTCGTGCCGGTGGTGCTGGTCTATATCGACCGGATCGGCCAGTGGGGGAAGGCGCGCTTCAGCCGCTCGGCCGACGAGCTTGCGCGTTCGCACAAGCCTGCCGAGTAGAATCCGCCGCCTCTTTCACGTCGCAACTCCTGGCACGATTCGCGCTATGCTCGGGGCATGCCGGACGACACACCGACCATCGCGCTGCGGGTCGTCGAAGCGCTCGCCGCGGTCGACGAGGCCCAGTGGGATGCCTGCGCCCTGGCGCCGGGCTCGGCCGGCAGCCCGTTCCTCAGCCATCGCTTCCTGAAGGCGCTGGAGGATTCGAAGTCGGTCGGCCGGCGCACCGGCTGGCAACCGCAATATCTGCTGGCCGAGGCAGAGGACGGCACCCTGCTCGGCGCCGCGCCGCTCTACGTCAAGGGGCATTCCCAGGGCGAGTACGTGTTCGACCATGGCTGGGCGCAGGCCCTGGAGCGCGCCGGCGGGCGCTATTATCCCAAGCTCCAGGTCGCCGTCCCCTTCACGCCAGTGCCCGGTCCGCGCCTGTTCGCCCGACCCGGTCCGTTCGAGGACGGCGTGCGCGACGCCCTGATCGACATGCTGGCCAAGATCGCGGGCGACAACCGCATCAGCTCCGTTCACGTCACTTTCTGCACCGAGGCCGACTGGAAGCGCTTCGGCGCGCACGGCTGGCTGCAGCGCCTGGGCCAGCAGTATCACTGGCACAATGGCGGCTATCGCACGTTCGACGATTTCCTGGCGGCCCTGGCATCGCGCAAGCGCAAGGCGATCCGCAAGGAGCGCGAAGCGGTGCGCCGCGAGGGATTGGTGGTGCGCGCCCTGTGCGGCGAGGAAATCGAGCCTCGTCACTGGGATGCGTTCTTCGCCTTCTACATGGATACGGGCGGCCGCAAATGGGGCTCGCCCTACCTCACGCGGGCGTTCTTCGACATCCTGGGCTCCACCATGGCCGACAAGGTCGTGCTGGTTATGGCCGAGTCGGATGGCCGCCCGGTCGGCGGCGCGCTCAACCTCAAGGGCGACGACACGCTCTACGGTCGCTACTGGGGCTGCCTGGAAAGCCATGCCTTCCTGCACTTCGAGGCGTGCTACTATCAGGCCATCGAATACGCGATCGCCCACGGCCTGCAGCGCGTCGAGGCGGGTGCCCAGGGTGACCACAAGATCCAGCGCGGCTACCTGCCGGTCGCGACCTACTCGGCGCACTGGATCACCGATCCCGGCTTCCGCCGCGCCGTCGACGACTACCTGAAGCGCGAGCGCTCTGCCGTCGAGCGCGAGATCGAGGGACTGCAGGAGTACTCTCCCTTCCGCAAGGAAGGCGACGGGTAGCTCGGATTCCTCCCCGGCGACGCTTCAGCGAGGCTGGGGAGACATCGCCATGTCACGGCGACGGAGGGGCCATGAGTCTTCCGGACCGCGAGCGTCCCGCTCGCTCATGAGCTTGAGCGAGCGGGACGCTCGCGGTCCGGAAGACTCATGATGACCTCTCCGTCCGCGATGACGCTTTGGCTGGGCTCGGCGCAGGCGCGGACACCTCCCCAGCTTCGCTTCAGCGAAGCTGGGGAGGTGCATGAATCACCCCTTCCCGGCCATCAGCAGGCCGAAAAAGAACACGACGAAGAAGATCGCCAGCTCGGTCGCTCCCAAGGGCGCCTGCCAGCCCAGCCTGTCGACGACCTGCAGCGCCACCCAGAACACCGCGGTGGCGAGCAGCGCGGCGCGCAGGGCCAGCAGGAGCGGGCGGAATGCCTTCACTCAGCCAGCACGGGCTCTTGCGCTGCCGGCGGCAGGGCGCCGCGCTCCGGCGGCAGGAAGGTGAAGACGAGCCTGGCCTCGGCCCCCTCGCCCTCGCTGTCGACGCGCACCGTGCCGCCGCCGTTGGCGAGCTTGCCGAACAGCACCTCCTCCGCCAGCGGCTTCTTGAGATGCTCCTGGATGACGCGGGCGAGCGGACGCGCGCCGAACAGGCGGTCGTAGCCCTTCTCGGCCAGCCAGCGCCGCGCGCCATCGCTCAGCTCGATGAAGACCTTGCGGTCGGCGAGCTGGACCTCGAGCTCGGCGACGAACTTGTCCACCACCTTGCTCATGCTCTCCGGCCCGAGGTTGGCGAACTTGATGATCGCGTCGAGCCGGTTACGGAACTCGGGCGCGAACAGGCGGTTGATCGCCTCGTCGTCCTCGTCGTGCCGTGCCTCGCGACCGAAGCCCAGCGCCGGCTTGGCGATGTCGGCGGCACCGGCGTTGGTGGTCATGCACAGGATGACGTTGCGGAAATCAACCGTGCGGCCGTTGTGGTCGGTGAGCTTGCCGTAATCCATCACCTGGAGGAGCACGTTGAAGACGTCGGGATGAGCCTTCTCGATCTCGTCGAACAGGATTACGCAATGCGGATGCTGGTTGACCTGGTCGGTCAGCAGGCCGCCCTGGTCGAAGCCGACGTAACCCGGAGGCGCGCCGATCAGACGGGACACGCTGTGGCGCTCCATGTACTCGGACATGTCGAACCGGATCAGCTCCAGCCCGAGCAGGCGGGAGAGCTGGCGCGTCACCTCGGTCTTGCCGACACCGGTCGGGCCGGCCAGCAGATAGGACCCGATCGGCTTCTCGGGCGCCCGCAGGCCGGCGCGCGCGAGCTTGATCGCCGCCGACAGCTGGTCGATCGCCTTGTCCTGGCCGAACACCACCGTCTTGAGGTCGCGGTCGATCTTGCGAAGCATCTCGGTGTCGTCCTTCGACACGCTCTTGGGCGGGATGCGCGCGATCTTGGCGACGATCTCCTCGATGTCGGGCACGTCGATGGTCGACTTGCGCTGCTCGCGCGGCCGCAGCATCTGGGCGGCGCCGACCTCGTCGATCACGTCGATCGCCTTGTCGGGCAGCTTGCGGTCGTGGATGTAGCGCGCCGACAGCTCGACCGACGCCTTGATGGCTTCGTCGGTGTAGGCGACGTGGTGATGCTTCTCGTAGACCGGCTTCAGGCCCTGCATGATCTGCACCGCGTCGGCGATCGAGGGCTCCGGCACGTCGATCTTCTGGAAGCGCCGGACCAGCGCCCGGTCCTTCTCGAAGTAGTTGCGATACTCCTTGTAGGTGGTCGAGCCGATGCAGCGCAGCTCGCCCGACTGCAGCGACGGCTTCAGCAGGTTCGACGCATCCATCGAGCCGCCCGACGTCGCGCCGGCACCGATGATGGTGTGGATCTCGTCGATGAAGAGCACCGAGTGGGGCTTCTTCTTCAGCTCCCCGAGGACTGCCTTCAGCCGCTCCTCGAAGTCGCCGCGGTAGCGCGTCCCGGCGAGCAGGGCACCCATGTCGAGCGCATAGATCACCGCCTCGCGCAGCACCTCGGGCACCTCTCCCTCGACGATCTTGCGCGCTAGCCCTTCGGCGATCGCCGTCTTGCCGACGCCGGGCTCGCCGACATAGAGCGGATTGTTCTTGGTGCGCCGGCACAGCACCTGGATGGTGCGCTCGACCTCGTGCTCGCGGCCGATCAGCGGATCGACCCGTCCGTCGCGGTGCTTCTGGTTGAGATCGACGCAGTAGGCACCCAGCGCCTCGTTGCCCTGCTTCACCGCCGCCTCGCCGCCATTCTCCTCCTCCGACCCGCTGACCCGGCGGGTGCGGGTACGGCCGGGGACCTTGGCCTTGCCATGGCTGATGTAGTCGACGGCGTCGAGCCGCGTCATGCCCTGGTTCTCCAGGAACGACACCGCATGGCTGTCCCGCTCGGAGAACAGAGCCACCAGGACATTGGCGCCGGTGACCTCCTTGCGTCCGGACGACTGGACGTGGACAGCGGCCCGCTGGACGACGCGCTGGAATCCCGCCGTCGGCAGCGGCTCGCTGGGATTCTGCGTGATGATGCCCTTCAGCCGGTTGTCGACGAAGGTCTCGAGATCATGCCTGAGGCGGTCGATGTCGACGCCGCATGCCTTGAGCACCGGCACGGCATCCTCGTCTTCGGTCATCGCCAGCAACAGGTGCTCGAGCGTTGCATACTCGTGTCTCCGCTCGCCGGCCAGGCCGAAGGCGCGATGGAGAGACTTCTCGAGGTTCTTGGAGAGCATGGACATCGAAACCACCTCGACAGAGAAACGAACTACCCTTCCCGACTACTCCTTCTCCAACGTGCATTGGAGAGGGTGCTGATTCTTGCGTGCGTAGTCCACCGTCTGCGTCACTTTCGTTTCCGCAATCTCGTAGGTGTAAACGCCGCAGATGCCGACGCCTTTCTGATGGACGTGCAGCATGATCTGGGTCGCTTCCTCGCGATTCTTCTGAAAGATGTGCTGCAGCACATCGACGACGAACTCCATCGGCGTGTAATCGTCGTTCAGCATGAGGACCTTGTACATCGACGGCTTCTTCGTGCGCGTGCGCGTCAGGGTCAGGGCGCCGCTGCGGCCCTCGCCTTCGCCATTGCCGTTGTCGTTCTCCCGACGGGGCGGCTGTGCCGGCGGACCTCCCGGCGGCTCGCCGGGACCACCCAGTCGCGCGCCGTGAAAGGACCATTCGCATGCACTACGCAGAGAGCTCATCGTCCAGACCACACTCCTGAAGGGCCCATGCCAGTCGTCAATTATATAGTCAGCCACAGCGATTCCGCTACCTCGGCCGCAAGCCGTCCCTGCCGACGGTCAGAGTCCATTGGTTCGCCTTCCAATGGTTCGGCGGCGCATTCCAGTCGCGTCGCAGCTCCGCGGGCACGAGCTTGCGGGGCGGGTTGACCGGCACGGGAACGGTGTCGAGCGAGAACAGCCGGCTCGCGAACGCGACGTTCGCGAATCCATCGGTCGGATGGTGATAGGCCTGGAAACCCCAGACACCCCCGCGGCAGGAGGCGACCGTCCACCAGAAATCGACGTCGGGAAGCCGCAGCCCGTCGCGTGGCGGGCCGAAGGCGCCGCTCGCCTGCAGCGACGCCAGCAGGTCGCTCGTCTCGCCCGGAGTCAGGATCCTCTGGCCGCGTCGCATTCGCCACGGTCCCAGAACGTCGCCGGCATCGCCGATACGCAGGTTGGTGACGGCGCCCTGATCCGCCAGCACGCCGATGTCGAGGCCGGCGGTGCCGTCGGGCTGCAGGAACAACTCGTACGTCCTGACCTGCTCATCGTAGATCGCGTTGTAGACCAGGCGCAGGCGGTTCCGCCCGTCCCGGCCGCAGGCCTCGCGGATATCGTTGCCTCCGACGTAGCTGAACCAGTTGAAGCTGCGCACGATCGGCGGATCGACCAGGCGATCCGCCCGCTGGGCCCACGCCGCCGCTGGCATCGCCAAGCCGAGGCTGCAAAGGGCCGCCGTGAGCGCTGTCCTCATTTGTGGCTCTCCTGGTACCAAACGATGCAGTTTCGGAACCAACTTTGGCGCTAACGCGGCGGACGAGCATTGCATATCCCGAAAATTGCCAGTAGTATCGCAGAAATCGCCCATAAGTTATTGGATGGGCTCAAAAAAATTCAATAGAGCGTAATGGCGTTTTGGCGATGAAACTTTCCCTCAAGCTCATCGCGGCCATTCTGACGTGGCTGGCCGTTGGATTCCTGTTTGTCGCGGCGGCCATGGTGCCGACGGAGGCAGACGCCAAGTCCACCTCCGTGAAGCGGGCCGCCTCGGTAAAGCGGGCCGTCCCGCCGGCAAAGGTGAAGGTGCGCGGCAAGGCCGTTACGCGCCCGCGCCCGGCCGCGGCGGCATGGGTGCCCAACCCACTGGTGAATGCCAAGGATTCCTATCTCATTCTCGACGCCTCGTCGGGCCAGGAACTGTATGCCGACCGGCCCGACGATCCTCGTCATCCGGCCTCGCTGACCAAGCTGATGACGATCTACATGACGTTCTCGGCCCTCGACTCCGGCAGGTTGTCGCTCGGTGACGGCCTGCCGGTGTCGATCAACGCCCTGAACGCTCCCCCCACCAAGGTCGGTCTGCCGGCCGGCGGCCGGATCGCGGTGCGCGACGCGATCATGGCCCTGGTGACACGGTCGGCGAACGACGCCGCCGTGGCTCTCGCCGAGACGCTGGCCGGAGACGAGGCGACGTTTGCCCAGCAGATGACCCAGAAAGCCCGTCAGCTCGGCATGAGCTCGACGGTCTTCCGCAACGCTTCGGGCCTGCCCAACAGCGAGCAGATAACCACGGCACGCGACATGGCGCGGCTCGCTCACGCGCTGATGCGCGACTACCCGCACTACTACGGGATTTTCTCCGCCCAGAGCTATCCCTTTCGCGGTCGCGTTCTCGAGAACCACAATCGCATGCTCGGCACCTTCGAGGGCGCCGACGGTCTGAAGACTGGCTACACGGCGGCATCGGGCTTCAACCTCGTGATGTCGGCGATGCGCGACAACAGGCGCCTGATCGGCGTGGTCATGGGCGGCAATTCGGCCGGCATGCGCGACCGCATCATGGCCGAGCTGATGGAACGTGGCTTCGCCTCCGGGCGACTGACGCCTTGGACCAACAGCCGAAAGCCGCCCTCCGCGCGGTACACCGCGGCCAACTTCGACCCGAATCTCATCATTCCAGAATCGACGCCGAGAGTGGCTGCGGCCAAGGCCTCCCCCGCCGCCACGGCCGTCGCTCCGGCAGCGATGCCTGGAGCGGCCGGCGATCAGCGCGTCGCCGGTCCCGCCCTCCCGGCGCCCGATCCGGGAGCGGCTCAGCGCAATCTCGCCGTCGGCAGCTGGGTGATCCAGGTCGGCTCGTTCGGCGACCCGCAGGCCGCCCAGCAGGCGGTGGAACGCGCGGCTTCGGTTATCCCCGACACAATGCGCAACGGCGCGGTCACCGTCGAGGAACTCCAGTTGGCCAACAAGACCTTTCACCGCGCCCGCCTGACCAACCTGTCGCAGGCCCAGGCGATCGACGGCTGCAAGCGCCTCGAGAAGCGGAAGATCTACTGCTCGGCGATCCAGGTTAGCGTGTGGAACACGCCGGGCGCGCGTTGAACGCGCGCTTCAGCCGGCCAACGAAGGCGCGCTTGTCGCGTCGCTGCCATAGCGGCAGGCTCCAGGGATGCGGGCCCGGCTGCAGCCTGCTCATGACCGGCTCGAACACCGACACGGTCGTCATGCCTGCTGCCAGCACGACCCGCAGCGTCGCGATCCGGTAACCCGGCCCCTCGAAGGCGGAGAGCCGCGCCACATCGCGCGCGCTCAGCCCGCCCACGACCGCTCCTGGGACCCGTGCCGCAGCGTCGCGCACCACAACCGGATAGCTGGCGCCCTTGGCACGGCGCCGCGCGTGGCCAGGCAGGATCGCCGGCGTGTAGGCGGCCGGCGGCAGACGCCGCCCCAGCACCAGGGCCATGACGTCCGTGTCGAGCAGCGTTCCGTAGAAGAAAAAGCGCATCAGTGCCCTCCGGACGCGTCGTCGGGCAGCTCGACGCCGCTCGCCGCCAGGGAAGCCTTCAGCGCCGACTTGAGGCGCTCGAGCCCGGTCTCGTCGGCCGCCTCGCAGCGGGCCACGAGCACAGGCTGGGTGTTCGACGCGCGCAGCAGCCACCAGCCGTCCGGCGTGCTCACGCGCACGCCGTCGATGTCCGAGAACTTCGCCTCCTGCTTCTGCAGACGCGCCTTCACCTCCTCGACGACGGCGAACTTGCGCTCATCGGCGCAATCGAAGCGCAGTTCTGGCGTGTTTACCGGCTGCGGCAGCCCATCGCGCATGGCGGCCAGGCTTTCGTCGGCGTTGGCGACGATGTTGAGCAGGCGCAGGCCGCAATAGAGCGCATCGTCGAAGCCGTAGAAGGTGTCGGCAAAGAAGATGTGGCCGCTCATCTCGCCGGCAAGCGGCGCGCCGATCTCCGCCAGCTTGCTCTTGATCAGCGAATGGCCGGTCTTGAACATCATCGGCTTGCCGCCGGCGCGTGCGATCTCGTCGAACAGCACCTGGCTCGCCTTGACGTCGGCAATGATCGTGGCGCCCGGCCTCTGCTTCAGCACGTCGCGCGACCACAGGACCAGGAGCTGGTCGCCCCACAGGATACGGCCCTTGCCGTCGACGGCGCCGATGCGATCGCCGTCGCCATCGAAGGCAATGCCCAGGTCACAGCCTTGCTTCTTCACCTCGGCGATCAACTGCTCGAGATTCTTGGGGACGGTGGGATCCGGATGGTGGGCCGGGAAGGTGCCGTCGACCTTCTCGTTGAGCACGAAATGCTCGCCCTGCAGCTTGTCGACTACGGCGCGGATCGACACGCCAACCGCACCGTTACCGGTATCCCAGGCGACCTTCAGAGGCTTGCCCGGCTTGACGTCGCGCAGCAGGCGGGCGGCATAGTCGGCGAGCACGTCCTGCTTCTCGACCCGGCCCTGCCCGCTCTCCCAATCGCCGGCCGCCGCCATCGCGCCGAGCAGCTGGATGTCGGCACCGAAGAACGACTTCTTGCCCATCATCATCTTGAAGCCGTTGTAATCGGGCGGGTTGTGCGAGCCGGTGATCTGGATGCCGCCATCGGTCTCGAAGTGATAGACCGCGAAGTACAGCATGGGCGTGGCGACCACACCGATGTCGATCACGTCGATGCCTGCCGCGGTCAGGCCGGCGATGCAGGCTGCCGCCAGCTCGGGCGAGCTCAGCCGGCCATCGTAGCCCAGGGCGACGCGCTTGCCGCCCTTGCGCCGCACCAGCGTGCCGAAGGTCCGTCCGATGGCGCGCGCATCCGCGGCATGCACCGTGCCGCCGACGATGCCGCGAATGTCGTACTCACGCAGGATGGTCGGGTCGAACCTGTGGGCCGTTTCAGTCATTCACACTCCTCCGCTGCGAGACGAGCTCGCGAGATCAGGTATGCCGCCGCGGACGGCCGACGCACTCGTAGGCGAAGCCGAGGCCACGCATCTCCTCGGGGTCGAAGATGTTGCGCAGGTCGACGATGCGCGGCAGGCGCATCAGCTCCTTCAGGCGCCGCGGGTCGAGACCGCGGAACTCGTGCCATTCGGTTATCACGACCAGCACGTCGGCGCCGGTCGCCGCCTCATAGGCCGTCCTGGCGAACGCGATGCCCGGGATCATGCGCGCCGCCTCCGCCATGCCCTCGGGATCGAACGCGACGATGCGCGCGCCGGCGGCCTGCAGGGCCGGCACGATGTCGAGCGAGGGCGCGTCGCGCATGTCGTCGGTGTTGGGCTTGAACGTGAGGCCCAGCACCCCCACGGTGAGTCCCTCGACCGACCCGCCGCAAAAATCGATGACCTTGCGCGCCATCCGCCTCTTGCGCTGGGTGTTCACCTCGATCACCTGCTCGACGATCGTTTGCGGCGCACGAGCCTCACGGGCCGTGTAGGCGAGCGCCAGCGTGTCCTTGGGGAAGCACGAGCCGCCGAAGCCCGGCCCCGGGTGCAGGAACTTTCGCCCGATCCTGCCGTCGAGCCCGATGCCTCGTGCCACGTCGTGGACGTCGGCGCCGACCTTCTCGCACAGATCGGCAATCTCGTTGATGAAAGTGATCTTCATGGCGAGAAAGGCATTGCCGGCGTACTTGGTGACCTCCGCAGTCTCGATGTTGGTGAACACCATCGGCGTCTGGATGAGATTGAGCGGCCGGTAGATCGCCGCCATCACGTCGCGGGCGCGCGAGCTCTCGACCCCGATCACCACCCGGTCGGGCTTCATGAAGTCCTCGATCGCGGCTCCTTCCCGCAGGAACTCGGGGTTCGAGCAGACGTCGAACTCCGCGGCCGGCTGCGCCTCCCGCACGATGCGCGCCACCTCGCGGCCGGTGCCGACCGGCACGGTAGATTTGGTGACCACGACCGTGTAGCCGCGAATCGCCCGGGCAATCTCGTCGGCTGCGGCATAGACGTAGCTCAGGTCGGCATGGCCATCGCCCCGGCGGGTCGGCGTTCCCACGGCGATGAACACGGCGTCGGCATTTCCCACTGCCTGACCGAGGTCGCTGCCGAACGAAAGGCGGCCGGCGCGCACGTTGTCGGCAACCAGCCGATCGAGGCCGGGCTCGAAGATCGGGATCTCGCCCTTGCGCAATCGCGTGATCTTGTCGGCTTCCTTGTCGATGCAGGCGACATCGTGACCGAACTGGGCGAAGCAGGCGCCGGAGACGAGCCCGACATAGCCCGCACCGATCATCGCGATGCGCATCGGCTCAGCCCTTCAGAAGACGATCGAGCAACGCGCGCGTATCCGCCGCGGTGTCGACGCGGTGCAAGGCGATCGCCACGTTGGCCTCCAGGAACCCCATCCGGTTGCCGCAGTCGTAGCGTCGGCCCGTGTACCGCATCGCGTGGAACGGCCGCCTGCCGATCATCCTGGCCATGGCGTCGGTCAGCTGTATCTCGCCGCCGGCACCGGTCTCGTGCCGATCCAGGTGATCGAACACCTCGGCCTCGAGCACGCAGCGCCCGATCCAGGCCAGGGTCGAGGGAGCATCCTCGGGCTTGGGCTTCTCGACGAGGCCGGTCAACTCGGCCAGCCCGTCCTTCTCGGCTTTCACGGCGGCGATGCCGTAGCTCCGGGTCTGCTCGCGGGGGACTTCCATCACCGCGGCGACGCTGCCGCCGGTCTTCTCATGGGCGGCGACGAGCTGAGCCGTGCAGCTCGGCGAGCTGATCGTGAGCTCGTCGGGCAGCAACACCGCGAAGGGTTCCTGGCCGATCCATGGACGGGCACACCACACGGCGTGGCCCAGCCCCAGCGGCTGCTGCTGGCGGGTGAACACCGCGTTGCCGGGCTTCAGCGCGGCATCGCGCGCCTGCTTGAGCTCCGGCGCCTTGCCGCGCTGCTGCAGCGTCGCCTCGAGCTCGAAGGCGGAGTCGAAATGATCCTCGATCGCGCCCTTGTTGCGGCCGGTCACGAACACGAACTCGTCGATGCCCGCCGCCAGGCATTCCTCGATGGCGTATTGGATGAGCGGTCGGTCGACGACCGTCAGCATCTCCTTCGGCATCGCCTTGGTGGCCGGCAGGAACCTGGTGCCCAGCCCGGCGACCGGCAGAACCGCTTTGCGAACACGCTGCGCCATGCTCATCCACCTCATTCAGCGGCTTGATCGTATTGGAAGAACGGTGATCTGGTTGTGATGACATGGCGCCGCGGCGGCTGGCAAGATCAACTGGAATCACCCCAGCAGGACGTCCTTGGCCCGGTTGATGCGGGCCGCGAGATCGGAGCTGCCGCCGACGTCGGGATGCACGCGCTGGATGAGGCGGCGATGGGCAGCCTTGATTTCCTGCTCGGTCGCCCCCTCGGCGAGCCCCAGCACCGCGAGCGCTTCCTCGCGCGTCATGTCCGTGCGCGGCCCGCGCGGCGGCTGCGATTGCGACTGCCCGGCGGCGTTCCAGGCGGTTCCCATCCGTCGGTCGAGATAGGATTCCAGCACGCGCCGCGAATCAGGATCCGACGAGCACTCGGCATGGAGATCGAGCAGCTCGCCGTCGCTCAGGCTGTCGAAGGTGCGACCGGCGAAGCGGCCGGACAGCACCGTGCCTCCGACATCGCCGGTGCCGTGATCGATCCACGCCTCGAAGAAGGCCGTGCGAACCTCCGTTCGCTGGGCGTTGCCCGGCGAGCTGAACCCCCCGGAAGGCCGCCGTCTCAAGGCGCGCGCAATGAGCGCCGTGGCGACTATGCCGGCGAGCCCCATCAGCTCGGGCAACAAGGCGGGCACGAAGCGCAGCCCGAAAACAAGCATGACGGCGATGCCGACAAGCCCGACAGACACGAGCAAGGGACGCAGGACCCGTGCGATCGTCGATGGGTTTGCGCGCAGAAGCCACCAGACGACCAGAGCCATGGCCCCCAGCGCGATGAAGGCCAGCAGGATGACGACTGGCATCGCTCACTGCCGCGGCGTCCGAGGCGGCGGCGGCGGAGCACCCGTGATCGTCGGCACTACAGGCTGTTGTCCCTGCTGCTGCTGCTGTCCCGGTTGCTGCTGTCCTTGCTGCTGCTGTCCCTGCTGTTGCTGTTCCTGGCGCTCGCGCTGGATCTGCCGCCAGCGCTCGACATTGCGATTGTGCTCGCCGAGGTTGGCGGCGAAGGCATGGCCGCCTTGCCCGTCGGCGACGAAATACAGCGATCGATCGCGCGCCGGGTTGGTCGCCGCGATGATGGCGGCACGCCCCGGGTTGCTGATCGGCCCCGGCGGCAGGCCGGCGACCTGATAGGTATTGTAGGGCGACGACGACTGCAGGTCGGCGCGGGTCAACTCCCGGTTCAAGGGCGCTTTGCCGCCGGTCAACCCGTAGATCACCGTCGGATCGCTCTCGAGCCTCATGCGCCGGCGCAACCGGTTGATGAAGACGGCCGCCACCTTCGGCCGCTCGGCGGCGACGCCGGTTTCCTTCTCGATGATCGACGCGAGCACCAGGACGTCACGGCGATTGGCGAGCGGCAGGCCGGCGAGGCGCTTGCGCCAGGCTTCGTCGAGCACCTTGTCCATCGCCTCCTTCATGCGCAGGAGCAACCCGTCGCGGGTGTCGTCGCGCGAATAGAAGTAGGTCTCGGGCAGCAGGTCGCCTTCCTTGACGTCGAGCGTGATCTCGCCAGTCAGCGCCTCCGTCCTGCGTACCAGGTCGAGAACCTCGGCCGTCGTCATGCCTTCCGGGATGGTAAGGCGACGCTGCACGACCTTGCCCGACTGCAAGAGCTCGACCAGCGTCCGCATCGAGACGCGGGCCGGGATCTCGTATTCCCCGGCCTTGATGGTCTTGGGCGCCGGATCGATCATCAGGGCGACCCGGAACAGCCGGCCATGCTCGAGGACCCCTTCCTCCTGCAGGATCCTGGCCATGGTCGCGGGCCCGGCGCCGCGCGGGATGACGACGTTGCGGGTCTGCGCCAGCGGACCCGGCGAATCGAGCAGCCGGTTGCCCAAGAAGAGGGCCCCCCCGAGGAGGGTGACGAGCAGCGCGATGAAGAGCAGGACCCAGCGGAAGTAGCTGAGCATTCCTCAGCCTCCCGCTTTCAAACGGCGCCGAAGATCAGCGACGCGTTGGTGCCCCCAAAGCCGAACGAGTTGCTGAGCGCCTTGCGAACCGTGCGCTGCTTGGCCTGCTTCGGAACGAGATCGATGTCGCAACCCTCGTCGGGCTCGTCGAGATTGAGCGTCGGCGGCACCGCCTGATCGATGATCGACTTGATGGTGTAGATTGCCTCGATCGCACCGGCGGCACCCAGCAGATGCCCGGTTGCCGACTTGGTCGACGACATCGAAAGCTTGTAGGCGGCGTCGCCGAACGTCTTCTTGACCGCACCGAGCTCGATCACGTCGGCCATCGTCGACGTACCGTGCGCATTGACGTAGTCGATCTCGTCCGGCGGTAACCTGGCGCGCTTCAAAGCCGCCCGCATGGCGCGCATCGCCCCGTTGCCGTCCTCCGACGGCGCCGTGATGTGATAGGCGTCGCCCGACAGGCCATAGCCCAATATCTCGGCGTAGATCTTGGCGCCGCGCTTCTTCGCATGCTCGTACTCCTCGAGCACGACGCAGCCCGCGCCCTCGCCCATCACGAAGCCATCGCGCCTCTTGTCCCACGGCCGCGACGCCTGCGTCGGCGTGTCGTTGAAGTCGGTGGACAGCGCCTTGCACGCATTGAAGCCGGCGATGCCGATGCGGCAGATCGCGGCCTCGGCGCCGCCGGCGATCATCACGTCGGCATCGTCCCACTGGATGAGCCGCGCCGCATCGCCCAACGCATGCGCACCGGTGGCGCAGGCCGTCACCACGGAATGGTTGGGGCCCTTGAACCCATACTTGATCGACACCTGGCCGGAAGCGAGATTGATCAGGGCCGACGGGATGAAGAACGGACTGACCCGGCGTGGGCCGCGCTCCTTCAGCGTCAGCGACGTCTCGTAGATGGTCTGCAGCCCGCCGATGCCGGCGCCGATCATCACGCCCGTGCGTTCGAGGCTCTCCTCGTCCTGCGGCTTCCAACCAGAATCCTCCACCGCCTGATCGGCGGCGGCGATACCAAAGATCAGGAACTTGTCGAGCTTGCGCTGCTCCTTGGGCGGAAGATAGGCGTCGACGTTGAAATGCCCGTTCGCCTTGTCGCCCAACGGCACCTCGCCGGCGATCTTGGTCGCGAGATCCGATGTGTCGAAGGCCTGAATCGACCGGATGCCGGATTCGGCCGACATCAAGCGGCGCCAGTTGACGTCGACGCCATCACCCAACGGCGTCACCATGCCCATGCCGGTTACGACCACGCGTCTCATCGCTCGCCTTCCTCGCTGCAGGAACTGGCGTCGATCAGGACTTGGCGTTGCTCTCGATGAATTTGACCGCGTCGCCGACGGTCTGAATCTTCTCGGCCGCGTCGTCGGGAATCTCGATGCCGAACTCCTCCTCGAAGGCCATCACCAGCTCCACGGTGTCGAGGCTGTCCGCGCCCAGATCGTCGATGAACTTGGCTTCTTCCTTCACCTGCGCCGCTTCCACGCCCAGGTGCTCGACGACGATCTTCTTAACGCGCTCGGCAATGTCGCTCATTATCTTGTCCTTCCCATGTCTTTCGAATCTCGGCCTCGCCGGGGGGACGGCGATTTCCGGCCCTTATACATAGCTGCCCGGCCATTGGCTAGCGCCGGAAAGTCCACAATATCAGGCACTTGCGGTCACTTTACTCATATCATCGCCATCCCGCCGTTGATGTGCAACGTCTGCCCGGTGACGTAGGCTGCCTCGTCGCTCGCCAGATAGACCACTCCTGCCGCGACCTCCTCGGCCGTCCCCAGGCGATCGGCCGGCACGCGCGCCAGGATCGTCTTCTTCTGCTCGTCGGTCAGCGCATCGGTCATGGGCGTCGCAATGAAGCCGGGGGCGATACAGTTGACGGTGATGCCGCGCGAGGCGAGCTCCTGGGCCAGCGACTTCGACATGCCGATCAGGCCGGCCTTGGCGGCCGCGTAGTTGGCCTGCCCCGGGTTGCCAGTGACGCCGACGATCGAGGTGATGTTCACGACGCGCCCGAAGCGCCGCCGCATCATGCCGCGCATGGCCGCCCGCGTGAGCCGGAAGGTTCCTGTCAGGTTGATCTGCAGGACCTTGTCCCATTCCTCGTCCTTCATCCGCATCGAGATGTTGTCGCGGGTGATGCCGGCGTTGTTCACGAGAATGTCCAGCTTGCCCATGGCGCCCTCGGCTTCCTTGGCCAGCCGGTCGATGTCCGCCGGATCGTCCATGCGGGCTGCCACGACATGCGCGCGCTCGCCGAGCGCCTGCGCGAGCGCCGCCAGAGCGTCGCCGCGCGTTCCCGACAGCGTGACCACCGCGCCCTGGGCATGCAGCGCGCGGGCAATGGCGCCGCCAATCCCCCCCGAAGCGCCGGTGACCAGGGCCGCCTTGCCGGACAGGTCGAACATCCGATGCTCCTTCACGCCGTCTTGAGAAAGGTCTCGATATCGGCCGGCGTGTTGAGGGCAAGGCCGGTCATCTCCTTGTCGATGCGCTTGACCAGCCCCGACAGCACCTTGCCCGAGCCGCACTCGACCAGCATCTCGACGCCCTGCGATTTCATATATTGCACGCTTTCGCGCCAGCGCACGAGACCCGTCACCTGCTCGACGAGGCGCTGCGTGATGTTGCCCGGCTCGGTGATCTCGCTGGCCAGCACGTTGGCGACCAGGGCGATGTGCGGCGTTCCCAGCGCCACCGTTTCCAGGGCAGCCTTCATGGCGTCGGCGGCCGGCTGCATCAATGGGCAGTGAAAGGGAGCGCTGACCGGCAGCATCATGCCGCGTTTGGCGCCCCTCGCCTTGGCCGTCTCGATGGTGCGCTCGACCGCCGCCTTGTGGCCGCTGACGACCACCTGGCCCCCGCCATTGTCATTGGCGACCGACACGATCTCGCCTTTGGCTGCTTCCACACAGGCTTCCTGGGCCGGCCCGAGCTCGATGCCGAGCAGCGCCGCCATGGCGCCGACGCCGACCGGAACGGCCTTCTGCATCGACTGGCCGCGCAGCTTCAGGAGTCGTGCTGCGTCGGCGAGCTGCAGCGATCCGGCGGCGGCAAGCGCCGAGTATTCCCCCAGGGAATGACCGGCGACCAGACGGGCCAACCCCGCAAACGGCTTGCGACCATCCTTTTCGATGATCCGCACGACGGCCATGCTGACCGCCATCAGGGCAGGCTGGGCGTTCTCGGTCAGGACGAGGTCGGATTCGGGCCCCTCGCGCATGAGCTTGAAGAGGTTCTGCTTCAGCGCCTCGTCGACTTCCTGGAAGACGTCGCGAGCCGTGGCGAAGGCGCCGGCCAGGTCGACGCCCATGCCGACGGCCTGGGATCCCTGTCCCGGAAACACGAATGCACGAGTCATCGGCCGCTTCCCCCAGCCCGGTTGGGCCCAAAGCGGCCTCTCATAGCGCACCCGCGACATTGCCGGAACGCCTTGATTTCGGAAGATTTGTCGGTATAACCGCCGCTCTTCGGGGCCTGAACCGGTCCCGAACTCCTTGCCGGTCCGAGCGCGCTGCCATCCTGGCACGCCAAGGTGCCGGCTAGATCCGGGAGGTTGCCGGTCGGGCCGGGGCTCAGCGAGCCCCGGATGCGACGAACTCCGGGTCGCTAACAGCCATAAGGAGCCGAAGTCGACATGGCATTGTACGAAAACGTCTTCATTGCGCGCCAGGACGTCGCTGTGACGCAAGTGGAGGCCCTCACGACCCAGTACGCCGAGTTGGTCGCCAGCCTGGGCGGTACGGTCTCCAAGAAGGAATACTGGGGCCTGCGGTCCCTGACCTACCGGATCAAGAAGAACCGCAAGGGTCACTACACGCTGCTCAACATCGACGCGCCGTCGGCTGCCGTTAAGGAGCTCGAGCGGACAATGTCGATCAACGAGGACATCATCCGCTACCTGACGGTGCGCGTGGACGAGC
Source organism: Reyranella sp. (assembly GCA_022844015.1). Taxonomy (GTDB): domain Bacteria; phylum Pseudomonadota; class Alphaproteobacteria; order Reyranellales; family Reyranellaceae; genus Reyranella. Next base: position 46,667 of record JALHMO010000033.1, read on the forward strand.
TCGAGGAGGCCCCCTCCGCGATCATGCTGCGCAGCGCCGAGAAGGCGGATCGGCCGATGGGCGACCGCGATCGCGGCGACCGTTGGGGCGATCGTCCGCCGCGCCGCGAGCGCTCGCGCTTCGGCGATGAGCCCGCCCCTGCACCTGCTGCCGCACCGGGAGAAGAAGAATGAGCGCACAACGTCGCCCCTTTACCCGCCGCCGCAAGAGCTGCCCGTTCTCCGGCGCCAATGCGCCGAAGATCGACTACAAGGACGTGCGGCTGCTGCAGCGCTTCGTTTCCGAGCGCGGCAAGATCGTGCCGAGCCGCATCTCGGCGGTATCCTCCAAGAAGCAGCGTGAGCTCGCCCAGGCGATCAAGCGCGCCCGCTTCCTGGCGCTGCTGCCTTACATCATCGCCTAGCCCGGAGGACGGACCATGCCGATGAATGTCATCCTGCTGGAACGCGTGCCCAAGCTTGGTCAGATGGGCGACGTCGTCAAGGTGAAGCCGGGCTTCGCCCGCAACTACCTGCTGCCGCAGAAGAAGGCGCTGCGCGCCACCAAGGACAATGTCACCTACTTCGAGTCGCAGCGTAAGACGCTGGAAGCTCAGAACCTCGAGCGCCGCAAGGACGCCGAGGCCGTCGCCGCCAAGATGGCCAACTTCAAGGTAACGCTGGTCCGCCAGGCCTCCGAGGCCTTGCAGCTCTACGGGTCGGTGACCTCGCGCGACATCTCGGATGCCGCCGATGCTGCAGGCGTCAAGCTCCAGCGCAGCCAGGTCGAGCTCGACAAGCCGATCAAGGCGCTGGGGGCGCACAAGATCAGGGTCCACCTGCATCCCGAGGTCACGGTGGAGATCACCGCGGTGGTGGCCCGCTCGCAGGACGAGGCCGACTTCCTCGCCAAGGGCGGCACCCTGATCGCCGAGACCGAGCGCGCCGCGCTCGAGGCCGCCGAGGCTGCACAGCGCGCCGCCGCGCAGGCGGCGGCCCTGTTCGAGGCCAAGACCGCCGAGGCCGAAGCTGAAGCACCGGCCGCGACCGAGGAAGAGGCTGCGGCCGACAAGAAGTAGCTCGTGCCGTCAGGCACGGCTCCACTGTCTCGACGCATGCCGTCACGGGGTGACGGCATGCGTTTTGTTTTGTGGCCTTATCATCCTCCCTGCGCGAAGCGCGGGGAGGTGCCCCCGGAGGGGGCGGAGGGGTCGAAAGCCTCAGTCGAAGCATCCGTCCGCGTCTTTCCGGGCTGCTGGCAAGAACATGACGCATATTCGCTCGACATGTGTGTCGCCCATGACCCCTCCGTCCGCGATGACGCGGACACCTCCCCAGCAAAGCTGGGGAGGGGCGACCGAAAAGTCGGCACCTCCCCAACGCAAGCGTTGGGGAGGATATACCTGACAGTGTTTCATTGCCCTCCCTGCGCGAAGCGCGGGGAGGTGCCCCCGAAGGGGGCGGAGGGG